>JAJTFB010000058.1 GCA_021300015.1 Pirellula sp.
CACCTGGTGGGGGGCGGCGGTTTTGGGGGTGGGGTGCGAGCGGTGGGGTGGATCAGAGGCGGATCAGGGCGGTTCCCCAGGTCAAGCCGGCGCCGAAGCCGCACAGTAGAGCCAGCTTGCCCTTTTGCAGTTTGCCTTGGAGGTTCGCCTCGTGAAGCGCCAGCGGGATGCTTGCTGCCGAGGTGTTTCCGTATCGGTTGAGGTTGACAATCACCTTATCCGGCGAGATTTGGAGATCTTTGATCGCCGCATCGATAATCCGCGTGTTGGCTTGATGCATGACCAAAAGATCGACATCCTCGAGGGAGTATCCGGAGGCTGCAACGACATCTTTGCAGCTTTCGACAACGCATCGGACGGCCCACTTGAAAACGGCTTTGCCGTCCATTTGCATGTACTGTCGGCCTTGGGCCAAGCCTTCGGGGGTCAACGGTTCTCTGGATCCACCCCCTGGGGTGCAGAGCGATTCGGGAGAGCCTTCGGCACCGAGGGTAAAGGCGAGGATTCCGGTCATGGTTTTCGGATCGCTCGAGCCGCTCGGTTCGACCGGTTGGAGCAGCGCCGCGCCGGCACCATCGCCGAAAAGTGGATAGGTTTTGATATCCGATGGATTGACCGTCCTGCTCATGACTTCGGCTCCGACGATCAGTGCGTTTCGGGCCAGTCCGTTGGCGACAAATTGCGAGCCGACGATCAGTCCGTACATGAATCCTGAGCAGGCTGCATTGATGTCGAAAGCCGGCGCGATGCATCCGAGTTTGCGTTGCAAAATGCAAGCTGTCGAGGGGGTCATGAAGTCTTGTGTGATGGTGGCCACAAGAACCAGATCGACCTCTTTGGGATCGACCTTAGCGCGGCTCAAGCAATCGATGGCGGCCAGATACGCCAGGTCGCTTGAGGCTTGATCGTCGCTTGCGAATCTTCGCTCGTGAATACCAGTCCGTTGGATGATCCACTGGCTATCGCAGCCCAGGAGTGCCAAGTCCTCGTTGGTCACGATGCGTGTGGGAGCAAACATGCCGGTAGAGGCGATTTGCACCGGGATTTGCTTGCCGAGTCGGCTGCGTCCACTCTCGACTAACGAAGCATTCATCTTAGGGACACGAGGAGGTAGGACATGCCCGGCACTTGCCAAGCGAGCCGAAGAGTATAGCAACGCAGGGATGGCTGAATATGGCTTTTTTGCGACGGATAGCAAGGCGTTTGAAATCGGTGGCAGGGTCGGGTACGAGGACTTGAGCCCGTTCGCAACGATTTTGACAAGATTTCAACAATTTTTACGATTCCTCCGTTTTGGGGGGTGACTACGCCTAGGTAGGGGGGTTAGATTCTACGGCTACAGCGGGTCTGTTATCACGCTTTGTATGCGTGAATCGTGGCCATTACGCCGTGGCTCGTATCCCTACACACTCCAGCCATAGAAAGTGCTGATGTTGCGATGTGCTTGATCGCCATTCAATATCGCGTGGTTCCAGAGAGTCCTATCCTCGTGGCCACCAATCGCGAGGAGTTTTATGATCGGCGGAGTCATTCGCCGAGTATTCAATCTGGAAAACCGCGTGTTCTGTGTCCCCTTGATCAACGTAGCGGGGGAACCTGGTTGGGAGTCAACCAACACGGAGTCTTCGTCGGGATCTGCAACCGCAGAGTTTTTGAACCTTTGGGTTCGAATCGTTCCCGAGGTTTGCTCGTCAAAGAAGTGTTGAAGGCTCCCAATAGTCGTGAGGCCGTCGAGCGAGCGCTCGAGGAGACTCACAAACACCGTTTTGAAGCTTGCAATTTGGTGATTGCAGACCGAGATTTCGGCTTTGCGATTCACCATGACCAGGAGGACGAGGTGGTGGATCTGCAACCTGGCTTGAGCATCATCGGAGGGCGGAATCTGAATGATCCGCGCGACGAACGCGTCCAGCTTGCAGGTCGTCTGTTGACCTTGCAAAACCTGGATTCTCCCGTGAAATTCCTAGCTGTAGCCAGCAAGGTTTTCGCGAGGTTGCCCAACCCGTTGGCACGCGCCAGCATGGTCATCCAAGGGGGGGATTACGGGACGGTCTCGAGTACGCTGATCGCTCTTGGACCGAAGCCTCGGGACGCGATTTTTCAGTATGCCGATGGCCCTGCTAGCGAAGCCCGTTTCGAGGACTACTCGCCTTTGTTGCGAGATATCCTCAGTCGCGGACTGCGGGAGTCGAAGTCCAAGGCGATCGCATCGGTCGAGATGTCCGATGCCGATGCGGCCATGGCTGAGACTGCCGAAGTCGACTGATCGGGGTCCCATTTCCACCTTAGCGATTCCCGATCGATCTGCACATGAAAATCATCCGTTATCAAGACCCCCAGGGACAGATCCATTTCGCCAGTCTGCAGGCCGATGGCAGGCAGTTGCGCATCGACGGCGATCTGTTAGGGGATTGGTCGCAGACGGAGCAAATCGCGCAGGTAGCGAAACTTCTCGCGCCGATCGAGCCCCGCGACATCTTGTGTATCGGTTTGAACTATCGCAAGCATGCGGCGGAGGGAGGGCAAGCCATTCCGGAATTTCCGGTGCTGTTTATGAAGAACAGCGGAGCCTTGCAGAATCCAGGCGACCCTATCGTTTTGCCTCGCAAGCTTGCGAGCCAATCGGTCGATTACGAATGCGAGTTGGCCGTGGTCATCGGCAAGCCTTGTCACAACGTATCGCGTTCCGAGGCGCTCGATTATGTGCTGGGTTACACTTGTGCCAACGACGTCAGCGCCCGAGATTGGCAGATCAAGTACGGTGGGAGTCAATGGTGCCGAGGAAAGACCTTCAGCACGTTTTGTCCGCTCGGGCCGGTCCTGGTGACCCGCGATGAAATCCCCGATCCCAATGCTTTGTCGATCAAGACGATCCTCAATGGAGAGATCATGCAGGATTGGAATACCGGCGACATGATCTTCGATGTCCCGACGCTGATCGAGTTTCTGAGCGGTTCGACGCGATTGGCAGCCGGAACGGTGATTTTGACTGGTACTCCGCATGGGGTCGGCGGGGCCCGCAAGCCTCCAGTGTTTCTCAAGCATGGCGATACGGTAACGATCGAGATTGAAAAGATCGGTGCTTTGAGCAACCCGGTGATCGATGAGCTTATCGGTTGACCTGAAGATCCGACTTGGCATCGATTCTCGTCGGGCAAGCCGTTGGTTCCGGCCGGGTGCCGGAGGGTCCAACGGCTATCGATTCGAGTCTGGCAAGCTCAGAGTTTTTTAGAACTCAGGGGACGACGAGCAAGTCGTTTTCGACGGCGGTAACTCCCGGTGCTCCCCAGGCTGCGCTTTGGGCTTGTTCGCGTTCGGTCCAGGACCGCACGTTTCCATGGAGAACGACTTTTCCCTCGTGGGTTTCGATATCGATACGGCGAGCGTCGATATCGGCGTTGCGATGGAAGGCAGCGAGAATTTTGTTCTTCACGTCCTTGGGCAGCGTTCGCGTTTTGATGGCGATACGGCTTGTCAGGGAGACAACGCCGATGAGGTTCCGTACGGCGTTAAGGGCAGCATCCCTTTGGTATTGCCAATCGACCTCACCTTCGAGGGAAACGGCACCCTCGGAGACGACGACTTTGATTTTTTCGAATGGGACCAAGGAGTGGTGTTTCAGGGCGTTTAAGCATGCGATCGCAACTTCATCATCTGACCGCATGGCGCCGTCTTTGAGGCGGATATCGAGTTCGTTCGCGACGGCTTTGACGCCATAGACCCGTTTGGTGGCTTTCTCGGCGGCATATTTTTCGGCAAAGGACAGGACATGACCAGTAAGGCTGACCACACCAGCGTTTGCGGTCACACCGATGTGCGCTTCATTGATTCGCGGCTCCCACTTCAGTTCGTTCTCGACGTCTTGTTTGAGTTCGCTATCGGTCTTCATGAGGATTCCTCTTTGGGTGGAACAGAGATTGGTGTCAGACACGGTCCTCGTCGCGTTGGATTCGACCGAGGATTACACCAAGAGTTTTGCAGAGGAGGGACGTCGAGAGAATCGGAAAGGCGAATCGAAGTGCGATAGTGGAAATCGCTATGGTTTGGAGGGTGGCGAGTTCGGCGAACCAGTATCAATCCGCTTCGTCGGTCTGCGCTTCCTGTTCATCGACGTCGTCGACGTCATCGAAGTTGTTGTAGTTCAATGGCGAGATGGCCCTGCGTAGGGCTTTGGTCATGGCCTCGATGGGGGGTTCTAGACCCGTAAAGAGGCGGTACTGGTAGGCGGCTTGGCGAACGAACATGCTCAGGCCGGTGATGACTGGGCACCCGGCCATTTTGGCGTTTCGGATCAGGAGAGTTTGTTCTGGGTTGTAGACGGTATCGAAGACCAGGGTTCGTGCATCGAGGCTTTCTTTTCGGAACGGGGTAGCGTCCATTTCCGGGAACATGCCGATGGGAGTGCAGTTGATCATGACGTTGGGTTGGACGCTGTGGCGTTCTTCCCAAGGCATCGCACGCCCGCCGAGTTCTTTGGCCAATTGGCTGGCGGCTTCGAAGTTTCGGCTTGCGAAAGAGACTCGCACGCGTCGTTGAGCCAGTCCCCAGCCGATAGCCCGAGCGACGCCACCGGATCCGAGGATCAGTGCCGAGCGGCCTTCGAAGGGATTGGGTTCTTCATGGATTTTTGCTAGTCCGTAACCGATGCATTCCATCGCAGCGCGGAAATCGGTGTTGTAACCGATGCGGTCTTCGCCGCTAAAGACGATGGTGTTGCAGGCTCCGATACCTTGGGCGGCCGCTTCGGCTTGGGTGAGCATCGGCAGGACGGATTGCTTGTGGGGAATCGTCACGCTCAGGCCGCCGACACCTTCGCGTTGGCACCATCGGATGAAGGTGGAGATATCTCCGGCGGCGACGCGGAAGGGCAAGTAACGGTAGTCGAGATTGTTGGTTTCGAAGGCGCTGTTGTGGAGCATAGGGCTGTAGGATTGCGCCACGGGGTCGGCGACGACGCCGAAGATTTTGGTTTTTTGGGTGATCGTCTCGACGCGGTAGACATTTTTCATGTCGTTGTAGGAGAGTTGGCCCGGAGCCACACGACGGTCGAGGTTGAACACGCAGTAGGTGAAGGGGGCTCCGTATCGGGCACCGAGGATCCGGGTGATCGAGCCGTAGTCGCCCATGGCGATACCGATGGTGGGTGTTTTGGCGTTGCGCATCATTTCGATGACGCGGGCCGTATCGTCGAACGAATTGGCTTGGACGGCGATTTTGACAATATCCGCATCGAGCTTGGCCAGCCGAGTGTGGATCGCTTCGAGGTCGTCGGGGATGCCTTCGAAGTTATGGTAGCTGATGATTCTTTTGGTTTTGCCGTAGCGAGGGATTTTCGCGGCGGTGTCTTCTTCAAGATCGATGAATTCGACTCCGGTGGCGATCGATTGTCGCAGGAGCATCAAGCGGTCCTCTTCGGACTTTTCCCAGCGGCCTCCATCTTCTTTTCGGCGGCAGGTCACGACCACGGGGGTAGGCCGATTCTTGAGGATCCTGGCTAGATCGATGCTGCGGGCGATGTAATCCATCCGGAGTTCGACGAGTTTGGCCCCTTGGGCCGCCACATCGAGATGTTCTTGGATGGTGTGTTTATGACGGGTGCGGGCGACGGTGACGCAAAGCATGCTGTAAGGAGGCTGGTCGAAAAGGGGTTATTCGGTCGGTGGGCCTGACCAGCTCAAAAATCGTTTGAGGAGGGTCGGTCCGGGTTCGGTCAAAAAACTTTCGGGGTGGAACTGCCAGCCTTCGACGGGGAACTGCCGATGCCGCACCCCCATGATAATTCGATTGCCTTGGGAGTCTTGCACCCAAGAGGAAACCTGCAGGCAGGGCGGTAGGCTTTCGGGGAGGATGACTAGGGAGTGGTATCGCGTTGCGATGAATGGGTTGGGTAGCTCGGCGAACATTCCTTTTCCGTCGTGGGAAATACGATCGGTTTTGCCGTGCATGAGTTCGGGGGCTCGGACGATTTTCCCGCCGAAGGCTTGGCCGATCGATTGATGGCCCAGGCAAACGCCCAGGATTGGGAATTCGCGATGAAGTTTTTCGATGACCTCGACGCAGATTCCCGCTTCGTTAGGGGTGCAAGGTCCTGGTGAGAGCAGGATCCGTTCGGGTCGCATCTGTCGGATTTCCTCGACCGTCAGTTCATCGTTTCGGACCGTGCGGACATCGAGGCTCGGATCGATTTCTCCGAGTCGTTGGACGAGGTTGTAAGTAAATGAGTCGTAATTGTCGATCAACAGGATCATTGATCTGGCTTTTTCTAAGCGGAACGTCTATCCTCTTCGGCCCTAACAAGTCCGAAAAGGCACTTTGTGGTCTTCAGGTCTCTTTAGGTTAACCTCAACCCGGAAAAAAGGTACTGCTTAGACCGGATTGTTGTTGAAGTTGGCCGAAGAGAACGACGATAACGATCTTGCCTATTCTTCCTTGCCTAATTTTCATTGAGCACCAAGAACCCCGGACAGCTTTTATGGAACGAACACCCTCAGCAGGGTCCCTTTCAGGGAATTTTCTAGGCTCGGGACGTTTCGATAGCTTCGGTAGCTCGACGATTTTCGGATCATCGGCTTTCGGGTCATCGGCGTTCGGATTGTCGTCCGGATCGAACCCCAAGGGGATGTCGAAGACGGCCGAGTCTACCAACAAGCAATCTGGCTTGTGGGGCAACGGATCGGTCGCTGCTCGCGATGGTGGGCAATGGCCATTGGGCTCACAAGCTGTCTCGTCGTCGAAGCCATAGTTCTAGCACGAGTAGATTCCATAGACGGTAGCCCTGGTTGGCCCGTCCCTGCATGTGCTCGTCGACCAAGGTCCGGATCGCTTCGGGTCTAAAGAACTGGTGGCATTTCGCATCGCTCGCAAGCAGGGCATCGATGGTAAGGTCCTTGAGCGAGGTCCGAAACCACTTGGCGATCGGTATGCCAAAACCCATTTTGGGTCTTGTCCAGATCTCGGCGGGAAGCTCATTTTTGAAGGTTTCCCGCAGGAGCCATTTGCCTTTACCTCGATGCATTTTGAGTCCGAGCGGCAAGCTCATCGCCCATTCGACCAGGGTGTAATCGAGGAACGGCTGTCGCGCCTCGAGCGAGTGTCTCATCGAGGCCATGTCGACCTTGGTCATCAGATCGCAGGGGATATAGGTTTGCAGGTCGGCGGCCATCGCGCAGCTCATCGGGTCGCGTTGGGCGGGGTTGGCTTTGGTCCAAGCTTGATCGAGGAACGAGAAGGGATCTCGATTCGGAAGCGCTTCGATGAATGCATCTTGGTAAAGATTGATGCGGGCTTGTTCTCCGAAGATTTGAATCCAATTGATGTAGCGTCTGGGCGAGGACTGCCCGAGGGCCTCGCAGAACCGCCGGATGCGGCGCAGGACGGAACGTCGTGCGTTGGAGTCGGGCAAGGCTTTGATCCATCGAGAGCTAGAGAGCCAACCGACGGGCAGCCATCGTTGGAGTTGTTCGCTCAGTTGCAAAGCGCGGTAGCGTTCGTAGCCTCCAAAGAGTTCATCGCCCCCATCGCCGCTGAGGGCTACGGTCACCGATCGGCGGGTCAGTTCGCAAAGATACCAGGTCGGCACGGCGCTCGAATCGCTGAACGGCTCATCGTAGTGATCGACCAATGCATCGAGGATTCCCACCGCGTCGGGCTGAACTTCAAACCGCTCGTGCTTGGTACCCAGATGCTTGGCCACCGAGGCGGCATATTGGGTTTCGTCGAAGTCAGCTTCGGAAAACCCGATCGCAAAGGTCCGCAATGGGGTCGAAAGGAGTTTTTGAGCGATCGCGCATACCAGCGAGGAATCGATCCCTCCGGAGAGGAATGCGCCCAAGGGTACGTCGCTGCGCAATCGGCGTTCGACGGCCGCCGTCAATCGGGTTCGAAGCTCGGACTTGGCTTGATCCAAGCTGATGTTGGCTTGATAGGACCAATCGATATCCCAGTACCGTTGGATCTCGATTCGGCCATTCTCGAAGACCAAAAAATGACCTGGGGGGAGTTTGTTTACTCCCGTATAGATCGTCATCGGATGAGGGATGTATTGGTAGGTCAGGTACGAATCGATCGCACTCGGATCGATCTGGGTCGGGAAACCCGGCAAGGTCCGCAAAGCTTTTAGCTCGCTTGCAAAGAATAGCCGATCCCCAGAGTGCCAGTAAAAGAGTGGTTTTTTCCCGAGCCGATCCCGGGCCAACACGAGGCGATTCTTCTTCGAATCCCAAAGGGCGATCGCGAACATTCCGTTGAAATGTTTGAAGCAATCCGTACCGAGGTCTTCGTAGAGATGGACGATCGTCTCGGTATCGCTCTGCGAGCCGAATCGATGCCCGGCTCCTTCGAGCCGATGCCTCAGTTCGCGGTAGTTGTAGATCTCGCCGTTGAAAACCAACTGTACCGAAGCGTCTTCATTGGACATCGGCTGTCGACCCGTATCGAGGTCGATGATTGAGAGTCGCCGGAAGCCCAACGCGACCCCATCGCTCCAAGAGGTTTCGACCAGATGGTTTGACTGTTGGTTGGCCGGTGAGACCCAAAGGCCTTCATCGTCGGGCCCACGATGCGCGATCGCATCGGTCATGGTTCGGAGTTGTTGGATCGACAAGCCGGATGATTGGGCCGACCACACCCCTCCAGCGATGCCGCACATTTGGATTGTCCCTTTCGTACTTGCCGACGCTCAGTATAGCAATCCGGCGCATGGGTCTGCAACTACCGCAATCGTCGAGATCAACGGTTGGAAGCTGGCCCAGAGGAAGCTGGCCCAGGGGAAGCTGATCCAGAGAAGACCGGGGTGTAAGGGACCGTGCGAGCCGTTCGCCAAGCTTGCGGTTTGAGGTCTTGCGGCTGTCTGGTTTCTGGCTGTCTGGTTGGTGCGTTGGGTTCCTCGGTCCCGACATAACTTGGAGCAAAGGGGATCGGGTTACTGTTGGACTTGAGGATCGCGATCTGCTTGCGAATGTTTGAGAGATCTTCTTGGATTGCATCGAAGTCTTCTCGGCTGGCCGTCAGGCTCAGGCAACGTTTCTGCTCGTTCGATTCGTTCGGGGGAGCAGACCAGTCGCTCTTGGAGGACATCGAGGCCCGCAGCGCCAAGGCTTCGGTCGACTCTTGTTGGGCTTCGATCATCGCAAGTTGGGTTTGCAACTGCTGGTTGTGTTGGAGCAAAAGCTCGTAGCGTTGGGCGTACATCGCTCGCTCGGCGGCCAGTTGCTGGCTCATTTCCAAGCGGACGGAGTTTTGGGCATGCGCGACGATGTAGGCGACCAGGGTGCTTGCCGGCAGTGTGACTTGCACATCGCTCAAGGATCCGAAGAGGTTTGGATGCGGGAGTTCTAAACTGGGATACGGATGGTTGGGATACGGATGGTTGGGATACGGCTCGCTGGGGTATTCATCGATGGGATACTCTTGCAGGACGTAATCGGGGTGGAGTTGATTAGGGTCGAGTTGGTCAGGATGCAGATGCTTTGGTCCGAGGGGATCGGCATTTTGCATGGCAAATGGGAAGTTTGTTGGGATGGGTGGCGCGACGGGAGCTACTTGGATCTGTTCCTGGTTGGGGTTTCCAGCGGAGGCTTCGTCGGGATCCAAATAAATCTCACCGGTGGTGCTTATTGCTGGATCTGAGCTTACTGCGGGATCTGTGGGACACTGGGGGGCTGAGGATTTGATTTGCGATGCCGGAAGGACGGCTTCGAGTTCGATCTCGGGCACGACGCCATGGATTGCGAGTTTCGCGGTGACGCGACGTGGATTTTTCATCCAATCCGAAACCCATTGGGCCAGGGTGATGTTGGAGGCTTCTGTGGTTTTCTCTCGTGGGGCGGTCGCAAGTGGTTTTGCGGGTGGCTCTTCTTTGTTTTCTTCGCACGGGCAGGGTTCCTGCGCTGCGGCACCTTTCCGGGTCGACGCATCATCGCTTGGAATGGGTTGGTCCAGTGCGAAGGCATGGACCGAAGTGCTTGCTGCTGTGCTTGCGAGAGCAACACCCAAGGCAACAGCGAAAAGCCCGCGATGGGCCCGGGGGCCGGTTGCCCGGGTTGCGGTTGCCCGGGGACTGGCTACTCCGCTACCAGTTACTCGGGGCTGGTTTGTCGAACCGTGCAATAGCGCATCCATGCGAAAGACTCCTATCCTGCCGTTGAACCTCGAATGACCTTGGGGACATCCACCGAGCGGACTCTACCAAATCCACCTGAAGCAAACAAAGATCGATCTAGGACTTATGAGGCATTGATCTGGCTCTTTCCGACTGGAAACGGTTATTCTCGGCACCTGAGCCCACGATAACCCACGATAGCCCACGATCGATCGCTCGATCGAACGAGCTGTCGAGGCGATCGGTAGGAAGGGCAAAAATGCTAGCAAACGTCAAGACCAAGGATTGGGATAGCGATGCGAAGAGTTCGATCCAAACAGAAGCACGATGAGAGCTTGGCGAAAGTTCACAACAATGGCGCATCGAGTCGACCGACCCGCAGGGGTTCGAAGTGGAAAAAGCGACTTGCCATCGGTGGACTTTTGACACTGGGTTTGGTGGCCGCCGCGCCGACGATAGCTCTGAGGCAGCGAGCTTGGTTGCTCGAGCAGATCAATCAGCGATCCGGGCTTGCGCCGATCCAGGTCGATTTAGCGCAATTGCAGGGGGGCTGGCTTCAGTCGTTTGGAGTCCAGGGCTTGAGGTTGGTCGACGATCGGGGTTCGGAGCTTGTGAAGATCGGATCGATCGACACGGAGTTGACTCTTTTTTCTTTGTTGGCCAATTACCGGCGGCTCGGGACGATCACGTTGCGGGAGGTGGCCGTGGCGGTGGATGTCCATCCGGGAACGACGAGTCTTGAGGAGGCGATCAAGCCATTGTTGCAGGGGACGGGCAAGCAGGAGCCGGCCGTTAGCGGGTCTTCGTCGGCGGAATTCTCCGGACGGATTCGCATCGCTGGAGCGGCAGTGCAGGTTCGCGACACGGTCGACCAGACGGCTTGGGCCTTGCGTGTGAGCGAGGCGGACATACCGATCCCGACGGCTCAGCAGCCGATACCACCGATGACGCTTGTCGGAGATTTGATGCAGACATCGGCGGCACCTGGGCAAACGATGGCAACTGGACAGTTCACGTTGCGGACCGAGCCTATTGCGCCTGGGATGACGAGTTTGGCGGCGGCCAATCTGCCGTCGTTGCGGATGACGGTTTCGACGCAAGGTCTGCCGTTGCAATGGATGAGTTTGGTCAAGCGTCGGTTGCCTGATTTCCCGATCGATCAGCTCGATGGAGAGGCGACGGTACAGGCCGATGTGGAGTACACTGGACCTCAGGCGTTGACGGCGTTTGTCAAGACCGCGCAGTTGGATCGGCTTCGGATCGCCGCGCCGAGTGTGTTAGGTGAGCGAGGAGCTGGGATCGAGCAGATCCGTCTGAGCGGCGACATCAGTTGGTTTCAAAACCGGATCAGCACCAACAGTTCGAAGCTCGAATGCGATTTTGGGACGGTGGTATCGAAGGCCAACATTGCGATCCCGTCGAAGCTTCCGGCGTGGAATCGACCTTGGCTCGAGGACTCGGAGTTCGATGTCCAGGGGACAATCGATCTGCCGAGGCTTGTGGCCGTCGCGCCGGATTTGCTCAAGACGCAGGATCAGGTTCGATTGCTCGCGGGCAATGCGACCTTGAGTCTTTCTCAGAATCGAGGAGAGGCTGGCCCCGAGGCCGGCGGGATTCCTTCGAGCAGTTATCAAGTCAAGCTTGGGAATCTCCAGGCGGACATGCAGGGCAAGCGGATCGAGTGGGACCAAGCTTTATCGGCAGGCCTGGATGTATCGGGCAATGCGCAAGGGATTCCGAGCTTGCGATTGTTTTGCAATTCGGAGTTTTGCCAAGTCGAGGGGGCTGGCGATTTGCTCGACGGGAGGCTCACCGCCCAGCTCGATTTGGACAAGATGGAGCAGAGGTTGTCTCAGTGGTTTGTATTGCCGCTTGAGAGTTTGACCGGTTCGGCGCAAGCCGCCGTGGCTTGGAAGCTCAATGAGGGGAATCGATTGGCGACGAGCGGATCGCTCAGGACGACTCAAATGCGAATCGTGCATCCTAATGGGCGGCTCGACGAACCGGCTTGGGATGGGGATTTTAGCACCGTCGCGCAGCTCGATGGCATGACGATCCTGCAGCTAGATCGGATCCAAGCGAATTTGAAATCCGATCAGGAGTCGTTGCAATTCCAGGTACTCGAGCCGATCGCCATCTCGAGCGCACCATCGGGGCTCGGGCCGAGTACGGCACCCATGACGCTCAAACTAACCGGGGACTTGGAGCGCTGGCAACGAAGAGCTCAAATGTTCGCAGGAGTCGATCCTGGATTGTCCGTCGCTGGCAAAATCGCTTTGGATGTCCAAGGTGCGATCGATGCGAAGCATGTCGAGATCGCGATGGTCGATTGGGTCTCCGAGCCGTTTGGGCTCACCAGCGGCGCGACGACCCTCCAGGAATCGCGAATGGTTGGAAAGTTCCAAGGCAAATTCGACAGCAGCCAGTTGGCGAATCTTCAGGTCGATAATCTCTTGGTCAGGGCCGATTCGTTTGCCATCCAGGCTCAGGATCAGGCTGTCGGGAGCAACGCAGCGAGCCGCAAGGGCCAGGCGGCCTTTCGGGTCGACCCGAGCCGTTTGATCGCTTCGCTTCAAACCGAACCGGCCGGAACTGTTGGACCGGCCGGAGTTGTTGGAGCGGCCTCGACGCCGATCCGCATCACCGGAGACGTGACCGGGCAGATGGACTGGACGCTCGATCCGAAGGAAATTCAGTGGCATTTAGTGACGCAGGCCAAGGATCTGCGGGCATTGCAGACGACGCTACAGCCGCGCAATCCGAATCAGCTTGTCAGCACGGCTGCGGCTCCGAGTTCCGAGAGCTTGTTGTGGGAGGAGCCCCAAGCGGTCATGACCGTCGACGGTTCGTATCGATTCGCCGATGGTCAGCTCCAATTGCCACAGATCCTCCTGCAGACCGAATGGCTCGCTTATGGGGGAGCAACGCAGATGAGCCAACAAGCAGGCACGACGGTCGTCCAGACCCAAGGGAGCGTGACCTACGATGCGGCGCGAGCCGCCGAGCGGCTGCGACCTTACACCGGCGGGATGCTCGCTGCGACTGGGCAGAAAACGCAACCTTTGGAGGTGACCTGGGTCAGCGCACCGAATCGCAAATGGACCGAGTCGCTTACGGCCCGTTCGAGCATCGGCTGGGACAGCGCCAATGTCGTAGGTATCGATATCGGAGGGGCAGATATTCCCTTGGTCATCGAAAACGGTCGGTTTGCTTCCAAGGCGGAGTTTCCTGTTTCCCAAGGAGTGTTGCGATGGAATCTCGACGGCGATTTGACTGCCGAGCCGATGGTTTTCCGTCAAACGCAGCAGCGCGTCATCGAGAATGTTGCCATCACACGGCAGATGTGCCAAGGGTGGCTCAAGTACGTCACACCGTTGCTGGCCGATGTGACGAGCGTCCAAGGGAATCTCACGCTCGATATCGATCGGGCGGAAGTGTATCCTACCGAGTCGTTTCGTCAGACGGTCGAGGGACGGCTCTATGTCCATGGAGCCAACGTCGGTCCCGGCCCGCTTGCCGATCAACTCCTCGCGTTGGTCACTCAGATTCGAAATCTGCGTCGAGGTGCCGGTGCGAGCGATGCAGGGGGCCAGCCGACGAGTTGGCTGCAGTTGCCCGAGCAGAACATCGCCTTTGCGGTCGATCGCGGTCGGGTGACTCACAAGGACATGAAGATACAAGCCGGGGATGTGCTGATTACGACCTCCGGATCTGTCGGGCTCGACGGAAGCTTGGAACTCATCGCGGGCGTGCCGATCCTCAAGGAGTGGGTCGATAAGACACCGGCATTGCAGCCGTTAGCAGGCCAGATGATTCAGATTCCGATCCGAGGAAATGTCTCGCGACCGCAGCTCGACAGCAGCGGGATGATCCAACTCGGCCAGCAACTTGCGACCAGCGCCTTGGCCGGCGCAGCGCAAAAGCAGATCGACAAGGGGCTCAACAAGTTGCTCGGTCCGTTGTCCAACACGCTTGGCCCTTTGCAACCTTTGGGGGGAGGGGCTAGCGGCGCGTCGGGTAGTTCTCAGTTTCCGATGCCGAGTCTGCCGGGGTTACCGAACCTACCTAACTTGGGGATCCCAGGCTTCGGCAATCCGTTTGGTCCGGCTCCTGCGGCAGCGGCACCTGGAGTACCGGCACCTGGAGTACCGGGAGCTGGATTGCCGGCGCCGGGAGCTGGAGAACCGGGAGCTGGATTGCCGCCTGCGGGTGTTCAGCCGGGGAATTAGCCAAGGGGTGGGTTATGGGTGTTGAAGTTTGGTCAGATGGCGAGTTTGCTTGGCTTGAAAGTTCGCTGAGCTAGATTTCCGGTTATCGATCGGGGTTCCACTCGGGGAATTTTTCGAGTTGTTGTTTTAGGGCAGCTCGAGCGCGGTTCAATCGGGAGCGAACCGTACCGATGGAGATTTTGAGGACTTCGGCGATGTCTTCGTAGGCGAGGTCTTCCATTTCGCGAAGCACCAGGATCGACCGGTGGTCTTCGGACAGCAGGGCGAGGGCTCGGTGGACGAGTTGGATGTCTTCGTTGCGGCTCATGCGCAGGTCGGGTCCATCGCCATCGAATTCGGGTTCAGCGCCGGAGTTTTCGCGAGACTCGTCGAGGGACTGGTGGTTTTTGCGGCGTCGGCGTCGAGCCAGTGCGAAGTTGAATGCGATGCGGTAGAGCCAGGTGAAAAAGCGGCTGTTGCGTTGGAACGTATCGAGCTTGAGGTAGGCTTGGATGAACGATTCCTGGACGACGTCTTCGGCTTCGTCGGCGCTGCCAACGACGCTGATCATGGCCGTGTAGAGTCTGTCCTGGTAGCGGAGTACCAAGGTTTCGAAGGCAGTGCTTTTTCCGGCGAGTGCCAACTGGATCAGTTCGTCTTCGTCGTTCACTCTTTGGATCTAAGGGGACAGAAGGAAAAGTAGGGTGGAAAGGAGGACCTTCAGAGATTTGTCCAATGATGAATTATATTTGGAAAATTGTCGCGAGGAATTCTCCGCAAAGCGGCGGTATTTCCAGGAAAACCCGGATCGCCTGGGGAATTTGGCTACTCGTACCGCAGGGCGTCGATCGGATCGAGCTTGCTGGCCCTCCAAGCCGGGTAGAAACCGAATCCTATTCCGACGCAGGCCGAGAAGATCAAGCTGATGAGGGCAGCCCAGTAGTTGACGATGATCGGCCAGTCCCGACCGCTTGAAAGGGCGTTGATGGCCATGGTCAGACCGACTGAGCCGAGGATGCCGAGGGTCACGCCGACGATTCCTCCGACGACCGACAGCAGCATGGCTTCGACCAAAAACTGCATGAGGATGTCTTGGGGCCGTGCTCCGACGGCCATACGGATTCCGATTTCCCGGGTTCTTTCGGTGACCGAAACGAGCATGATGTTCATGATTCCGACACCTCCGACGACCAGGGAGATCCCGGCGATCGAGGCGAGCATGGCCGTGAGGGTTCCGGTGACGATCCCAAAGGCGCTAGCGATCTCGGTGGTATTGGCGACTTGGAAGTCAGGGGGTTGGCCCATGGAGATGCGGTGACGATCCATCATCAACGATTCGATTTCTTGTTGGGCGACGGTCATCAGTTCGGTCGAGCGGGCCGAGGCCAGAGCGACATCGACGTTGTTGAAGTTCGAGCCTTGGAGTCGTTTTCGGACGGTGGTAAAGGGCATCAGAACGACGTCGTCTTGGTCATCCCCGACGATGTTGGCGCCTTTGCTGACCAGGACCCCGACGATTTCAAAGGGGATGTTTTTGATACGGACGTTTTGACCGATGGGGTTTGCGGTTTGGAATAGTTTTTTGACGACAGTCGCACCGACGACGCAGACTTTATTGGCGTTGTTGATGTCGCCTTCGGTAAAGAAGCTGCCCGAATCGACCTGCCAGTTGCGGACCAGCAAGTAGTCTGAGCCGACACCTACCAGATCGCGGGGTCTCCAGTTGTTGTTTCCGCTGATGACCTGGCCGACGGCTCCGACCAAGGGGCTTGCTGCAAGCACACTGGGGCACTCGCGTGCGATAGCCGTTACGTCCGAGACGGTCAGCGAAGGGGTCTGTCCGGTACGAGCCCCTCGGGCTTGTCGGCTACCTGGGGAGATAACGATGACGTTGGTGCCGAGGTTTTTGAATTCACCTTGGACCAGTTCGCTGGCGCTTGTGCCGATCGAGACCATGGCGGTGACTGCGGCGATTCCGATGACGACCCCGAGGATGGTCAGACCGGCCCGCAGCTTGTTCTTGCCAAGTGCTGCGATGGCGATTCGAAGGATGTTTGTAAACGTCACAGATTAGGGGGCCTTAAAAGTTCGGATTACAAAGCATGGCCTCGTCGTGTAGGTAGTTTACTCAATATTTCCTGGTAGAGGAGTTCATATTTCTTCATCTGCGCATGGAGGTCGAAGTTCTCCTCGACCCGTTTTCGGTTGAAAATCCCGAGGCGTTCGAGGGTTAACGGGTTTTGTGCAAGTCCGATCAGGAGTTTTTCCCAAGCATCCCAATCGTCTCGGGGTGCGGATTGTTCGTTTAGGGAACTCCCTAGCAGGTCCTCGATCCCCTCGACGTGCATGGTCGCAATGGGTAGGCCGACCGCCATGGCTTCGAGCACCACGTTGGGCATCCCTTCGTAACGGGTCGGTAGCAGGAGCAGTTCCGATCTGGCCATCCAGTCGAGGACATCGGCGCGACGACCGAGCCGTTCAACGCGGTGTGCCAGGGGCGAGTGTTGGGCCCATTGGGACCAAGCCTTGGCCCAGGATCCATCGCCGATGAGGACCAAGCGATGTTCGGGGAGGGCCTGGAGGATCGCGGGTGTTCTCTCAAGGAGCACGTCGATCCCTTTTTGGGGTTCGAGCCGTCCGATGAACAGGAGGATTTTTTCGCGCTTAGCCGATGCGGGAATAACGTCCAGGTCGATGCCATTGGGGATCACAGCCAATTGGTCTGAGTCGATGCCTTCGTATCGCGAGGCCCATCGGGCGACCTCATGGCTCACACAGACGACTTTTTTTGGATAGCAGCGCCAGAACCAAGCCAAACGGCTGCGCCAGCGTCGAGGTTCGACGACTCGGACCCCTGCGACCTGAGGGATTTGGTGTTTGGAGTAGCACCAGGCCCCCAAGAGGTTTGCATGCCAGAGGAAGGATTGGACCAGATCGGGTGGATCGCTTCGGATCCATTGTACGAGTCGCGAGTGTGCCCAGGGGAGTTGGTAGGTATTGCTAGCGTTTAAGAAAACCGTTTGGATTTTAAGAGCTTTCAGATGTTCGTAGAGGAGCGAATCGACGCGAGTCGTTGGAGCCGGCGCGATGGAGATGACGCGGACGGAGTGTCCGTGTGCTTGGAGATAGCCAGCGAGTTCTGTGCAGCAGCGTTCGGCGCCGCCGGTGAAGAGTTCGGTGATGAGCAGATCGATTTTCATTTAGCTGCGGGGTAAGTACGAATCGGGATCAAACTCGTGTTGTGCTTGAGGGTCTCAAGAGGCTAAAGACATTCTTTGGCGATTCCGGGGTTTTGGGTGCATGGGCATCGAAAGGCCTTCGGGAATAGCATAATCGATGGTTCTAGGGTTTCCCGAGCATGGAGGCTAGGGATGTTCCGAAACTCCGGCCTGCACGGGCTATGGATCTTGGTTTGGATGACAGCGACGATTGGCTGCGAGGAGGTGGAGGATATCCGTGCTCGCGTCGGTGTTGGCGTAGGTGTTAGCGGTGGACCGGATTCGGCCACTGCGATGGTATTGCCGCCGACCGGATCGACCGGTCCGATCGCGCAGAGTGGTGGTCCGACGCGGGCGATGAGTTCGATGCGTCCATCGGATGCGAGTGGAGCTTTGGGGGTACCGAATCGGACGCAGCAGACGATATTGATTGCAAGTTTCAACATTCAGGCTTTTGGGGTCAAGAAAGTGACCGATCCGGTGGTAGTGGATCGGATTGTAAGGATTTTGCGATTATTCGACGTTATCGGTATCCAGGAGGTGCGCGCGACGGACCAAACGGTATTGCCTCAGTTGATTCAGATGGTCAATTCGCAAGGAGCCAAATACGACTACATCTTAGGGCCTCGATTGGGTCGAACGGATTCCAAGGAGCAGTATTGTTACGTTTATGACACGACTCGGATTCTATCGAGTCCGTCGGCCAGTTACACGGTCAACGACACGGCGGATTTATTGCATCGCGAGCCGTTGGTAGGCCGATTTGCCACGCGCGTACCGGCGGGCTATCCACCGTTTACATTTTCGTTGATGAACATTCACACCGATCCTGGTGAGGTCAAGCAGGAGTTGCCGGTGATGCATACCGTCTTGCAAGTGGTCCGGGAGTATGAGTGGTCGACGGCCCGGGAGGACGACGTGATGATGATGGGTGATTTGAATGCAGCGCCGTCGAAGTTCGGTAATCTAGCGCAGGTGCCTGGGATTTACTGGGTGATTCGGGACCAGCCGACCAACACACGACGCACGGAATTGTATGACAATATTCTGTTTGACCGAGGTCCCACCAACGAGTTTGTGGGGCGAGCAGGAGTATTGGACATGTCGACGCTCTATGGGATATCGATGGAGGAGGCGTTGAAGGTTTCGGATCACAATCCGATTTGGGCGGAGTTCAGCATCGTCGAGCAACCGTCGGCTTATAGCACCCCAGGAAGTGGGGTAATGGCCAACCAGGGTTACGGATCGGCGCGTTAGTTTTTCGTTCCCTAGATCGGGTCTACTGGCCCGACGCAGTGCAGTCGTTCCGTGCGTTTTAGCAACGGCGGCGCATTGACTTCATCGATCGCTCATGCGCGGCGGGAGATCCGAACTTCGCCCCGAAGTGCGCCCATGACTTCTCGACGGCTTGGGCGATGTCCGGTGTCTTGCAGGCGGTCTTGCCGTGGTCGACGGTCACTTCGCCGATTCTCTTCGCCGCAGCGAGCACGGCCTTACGCATCGCGGAGCTTCGACCGCCAATCGTGATCAGCGTCCGGTTCATGTCACTCTTGACTTCGTTGGGCGCGGAGTGGATCGACTTCTCAATCACTTCGACGGCACTGAGAAGTTTGTCCTCCGGGAACGACTCGTCGAGGTCGGAGAGGCGGCCAAGAAGCGTCCACCCCGACGCGAGCAACCGCTCGTTCGACGAGCTGAGCCACTCGCTAAGTTTGATCCTCGCATGCGGGCCTTCTGCCGCGAGCGTCGCGATGTAGAGGCCGCACATGGGCATCGGGTTCTCGATTGCCCAGTGGTCGAGTTCGTTGGGTGTCATCGCCATGGGATCGGCAATCTTCATCGCAAGGTTCCGCGCGTCGACGTTACCGGTGGCCCACAACTCTCGCGCGAGTTGGTGATCGACGTTGATTTGCTTCATCAATTTGAAAAGTTCGCCGAAGAGGACGCCGAACATCGGCCCCTTCGCGCCGTGTCGCGCCCAGGTCTTGCGGGTCTGCTCGGTACCAAGCGTCTCAAGGATGGCCATGATTTCCGAGAGCTCCATGCGCGCAGCCGGCGCTTTCGCTGTGGACGGCTTGAGAGCCTTTGCAGCGGACGGTGCGGTCCCCTTTTTTGCAGGCTTTTTCGCGGGTTTGTTTGCGGGCTTGTTCGCCGTCTTTTTCGTGGACATGTGGTTCTCCCAAACAGCAGGCTTCAAATCAACAACCATTTTGCCCTAAGCTTAATCTTAGCAGAGTGGGCGAGCCCTGTTTTCAAAGAGATTTGTTGGAAGTCATCGCTTCGAACATCCCGCTAGGGCGTCCAGCAACATCCATCCAAGCGAACAGAAGAAACTTTGATATGAGTTTTTTCGACTTGTTCGGGAAGGAAAGGGCTGTGTTCCAGGAAGCTCGGGGTGGGGCGATTTCATTCTGAAGCTCTAAACCTATTCATCTCCCCGATAGTCTCGTAGTCTATGCAATGGAAGCGACCGAAGAACCAAGGGTTTTCGGTCGCGTTTCTGTTTGAAAAACCATTCTAGTCATACCTTTGGGCATCCTGAAGAATAAGATGCCGTACTCGCTCGACTGCCTTACGAGTGAGGTTCATGGTCGGCGATCGTGAATTCACAAAATGTTTTTTGTACCAAATCCACCACCTCCCCCCCCTGTTTCTGCACAATGCATGTTCCGGTCCCTAGGCGGAACGATTTGTGTTGATGCATCTGTTTGTCAGTCAGGAGGGCTACTTCTATGTCTCGTAAAACCCGTGGCAGTTTGATAAACCCCAAAGAAGTCACCATTGTGCATGCCGTGGCAAAGACGGCCCGGAATCTGTT
>JAJTFB010000059.1 GCA_021300015.1 Pirellula sp.
ACGCCCGGAGGGCGAAACTTCCCTGTCGGTGTGCGTAAGCCACCGGACCCGGGCTCCACCACCAACTCTCATCTTTCCCGATGCGCCAGCATCGGTCTTCAAGCCCGGAGGGCGAAACTTCCCTGCCGGTGTGCGTAAGCCACCGGACCCAGGCGCCACCACCACCCCTCTTCTTTCCCGATGCGCTAGCATCGGTCTTCAGCCCGGAGAGCGACACTTCCCTGCTGGTGTGCGTAAGCCACCTGTGGAAGCGAATTGGCTACTGCTTGGCAGTCGTCAAATTCGGATCGATCGAGATGCTCACCGATTCCTCGCCGATGATGTCTCGATTGACCCCAACAAAGACCCAATGATCACCTTGGCTCATCGGTAACTTGACGGTTTTGCCCTCGATAGGCACTGGCTTGCCATCTGCCCACAAAGAGATACTCCCCTTAGGCGCACTTCCAAAATCCAGCACCACATCCCCTGCCCGCGTAATGGCAAACTTGGTCCGTAAGAACGTATGGTTAGGCACACCAGGGTGAGGTCGGAACGTGGCCAACGACCGCATGGGAACACTCCCGGAAACCAAAGCTGGATGGAGTTGCCACGTGAAGTTCGACTGGTCGCCGACGATCGAATCGAGGCTGGTACGATTGAACAGCACGTGCGCTTTTTCGGTCCACTGGAGCGCCTCCCATTGCCGTACGGCTCCGTCGAGGGCAACGAGCATCTTGCCATCGATCTTCCCCATCTCGGTGATGAATCGCAACAGATGGATCGCTTCGGCTTGGGTGAGTGAATCGAGCAACCCGTCGGGCATGAGCGAGCGAGACTCTTTGATATCTTGGATCTCATCTTTTTTGATGGTGACTTCTTTGCCATCGGCAAGCCGCAGCACGACTTCGCTATCCGATTCGCGAACCGGGATGCCCGCGAGGACTTCGTCGTTCTCGGTGCGAACAAGTTTTGCGTTGTAGCCCTCCTTGACCTTGGCGGCTGGATTCAAAAGCGATTCGATCAAGTAATCCGCTGGAGCTTGGGCCCCGATGCTCGTCAGATCCGGACCGACTAGACCTCCAACCCCACCGATTTTGTGGCATTGGATGCATTGGAGTTCGCTGCGTCGATAAATCCATTCTCCTTGGACAGGATCGCCCTGGGTTTGAGCCAGTTCGAGCCATTTGCTGCGGAGTTCGTCGCTCAGAACCCATCGGTTCTCTTCGAGCTTCCCTGCCGCATCGATGGCCTTGATCAGATCTCCGCCGGCATTCATTTTTCGCAGTGCGGATTTCAATTGCCGCGCGGCCGAGGCATCGACCGAGACACCTTGGAGGGCAGCCAACAAGTTTGCCGCGCCGTCTTTTCGACCTAGGAATCCGGCCGCTGCGTTGCTCAAGGACTCAGCGCCTGACGGGTCCGAGACCAACCGTCCGATCAAGGACTTGGAGGCCGCGCCGAGGTTCGTGTCGGCTTGTCCTTCCATGGCCGCGATCGCTACGTCGGTGCTGGCATCTTGCGTCAGTTGAGCCAAAAGGTTCTTGGCCGCGTCATCCCCAAAATTGGCTACACTCCGAAGGGCCGCGACACGGACAGCCGAGGTGCTCGAGGCATCCTGACTGATCGCTTCGATACGCGCTCGGGTCCCGGCGATACGCCAAGGGCCGAGCGTGCGAAGTGCGACGAGACCCAAGTCGGCTGGAGCCAACGACTCGCTGTTTTTGTCTTTCGCGATGGCTTGCTCGGCTAATTTGGTCAAGGCGACTGCGGTCGCTGGCTCAATGGCTAACGCTTCCTTGCGTCGCAACGAAGCATCGAGAATGGCTTGCAAGAGCTGCCCGCGAAGGGCTTCATCAGGCAAGGTAGTTGGGGCAACCGGGTCGATCAGCCGATCGATCAATTTGGCCTGCTGCGCTCCGTTGCCCAGCTCGGCGACGAGAATCGCCATCGTCGAACGGGCAGCTTGAGCGTTCGCAGGAGCATCGCTGGTGATTTTTTCGTCGAGCATCTTCAGAACCGCATCGATGGTGCTGGGATCCTCTGCAGCCTTCAGGGCAAAAGCGATGGACGCCGGATCATTGCTGAAGCGGAATTTGCCGGCCCGAAATTCCGGCAACCACACGCTCGAGAGATCTCTCATGGTTTGCCACAAAGCAAAATCGAGGAATCGATCCATAGGTCTTTGCAGGGCCAAGCAGGCGGCTTGGGCCGCATCAACGCTAGGCAACTGGGCCAAGAGCCGGACGGCCTCGAGCCGCACGCGGGGATGGTCGTCTTGGACCAGGCGTTTTCCAAGAGCGGTCCACTGTCCAATCTGCGATGCATCGAGCGAATCGAACTGGCTGGTTTTGACCCATCGGATTTGGTTAGCGATTTGGTGGGTATATGCTGCGCGAAGCCGCCCATCGGTCGACTCGAAGAGGGACTTTTGCAGTGTGGGATCAAAGTTACCTAAACCCTCAAGAACCCAAGAGAGTTCAAGTTGCTCGAGACCTCGGGCTTGGTCTTTGGCCACCTTTTGGACATACGCATCAAAACTCGCTCTGGCAGGTCCGGAACTGAGAATCTGCTGGCGTAGGGATTGGCCTGCAAAGAGGCGGACCAAATCGGCGTCATCGGCTAGGCGTTCAAGATTCCTTTCGACGCTGTCCTTGGCGGTGATGGGCTGGTTGATAACCGGTTTTTGGTCTTTGTGTGTCAGCCTCCAGATTCGCCCATGCGTACGATCGCGACGTGGATCGCGGAAATCGACTTCGCCGTGCTGGATGATCGGATTGTACCAGTCCGCGATGTACAACGCCCCATCGAGTCCTTGTTTGGCATCGATCGGACGGAATGCAACGTGAGGGGTTTTGATCAATTCGGCCTGCTGAACCGATTCGTATCCCGATCGATCCTCGAAAGTCGTTGGTGACCATGGAACCACGGATCGCATCAGGCCAGTGACTTCCCGAGAGAATCTCCAACCCGCAGTGTTTCGGGCTTCCGGGATTCAAACCGGTCATGAGCCGTTTTGCACCGACGGCCGTAACAAAGACACTCCCCTCAAAGGCGTAGTTGATCCCTTCCCCATAAGCACCATCGGTTGCGAACATTTGCCCGTAGCGATCAAAGTGGACGCCCCATGGATTGACAAATCCGCGGACCACGATTTCCAAACGTTTGGTCTCCGGGTGGAATCGCCAGATGCCTCCGCCGTTGAGGCGTTCGACGCCCCAAGGCGTTTCGATGTGGGAGTGGATGTAGATCGATTGGTTCATGTAGATCCAACCGTCATGGCCCCATCGCAAAGAGTGAAGCAGATGGTGCGTGTCCTCGGTACCGAATCCTGCCAAAACGACTTTCTTTTCGTCGGCCACAAGGTCGCCGTCGGTGTCCCTGAGATACAGCAGTTGATCGCTGTTGACCACGTAAGCACTGGCCTTGTCGCCGTCGTTGGCAGGGAGCACTCCGGTCGGGATCAGAAGCCCGTCTGCAAAGACGATCGTCCGATCGGCCTTACCATCCTTGTCGGAGTCTTCAAGGATAACAATTTTGTCATTCGAAGGCTCGCCCGGCTTGATCTGTGGATAGGTCTCGCTCGAGGCGATCCAAAGCCTGCCGTGGTTATCGAAGTTCATGTGGATGGGCTTGGCCATCGCAGGATCCCCTGCGTAAAGTTCCGCTTGCCAACCTTCGTCAATCACGAAGGTGGCTTTCTCCACCTCTGCATTCGGAACCGGGATGTCTTTGAGTTCTCTCTGAGCCAGTACAGTGACGTCGAGGGCTGAGCAGGTCAGCAGGCACAAAGCAATCCTTCGAGATACGCTGGCCAATGGTTTACGAAGCAGAAAGGTCATCGTCATGGGATGCGTTTCAAATTGTGGAATACAGGAGGGATCAAATCCGCTAAAGCTACTACGCGGACTTGTATTGTACCCAACCAAAAAATCGATTGCGGGTATAATCGCCATCAAGAAATACTTTTTTGTTTTGAGGTTACTCGAGTCCCTGCGTGAATGCCATGAGCGAGAACATCTACTGCGGTTTTGATCTGGGCGGAACCAAGATGCTTTGCGTCTTGATGGACCACAAAAAGAAGGTCTTATTCCGCGAGCGAAAGAAAACCAAGGGATCCGACGGCGGTCAGGCCGGAATCACCCGAGTCATCGAACTGATCCGCGAAACACTCGTCAAAGCCAGCGTCGAGCCCGAACGAGTCCAATGCATAGGGATCGGCTGCCCCGGTCCAGTCGACATGGAAAAAGGAATCGTCCACTTGGCCGTGAATCTCAAGTGGAAAAATGTCCCCTTGGCCAAGCATCTCGAAGAGGCCTTTGGACGACCCGTCGCAGTTCTCAACGACGTCGATGCAGGAGTCTACGGAGAATATGTCTCCGGAGCCGCACGCAATGCCCACAGCGTCGCAGGGATTTTTCCAGGCACCGGCATCGGTGGTGGATTTGTCTACGAAGGCCAGATTTTGCGAGGTAGGTCCCATACAGGAATGGAGATCGGCCATACGAAAATTTCCTCAAGCGAACACACCAGCGGGACACCCATGGGTGGAACCCTAGAAAGCGAAGCAAGCCGTTTGGCGATCGCCTCGCATTGCGCCAAACTCGCCTTTCGCAACGAAGCTCCAGTGCTGGCTAAACTCGCCGGTTCCGATATCGCGGAAATCCGCAGCAAAGTCCTCGCCGCGTCGATCAAAGGAGGAGACGAACAGGTCGAAATCGTCGTCCGTAGGGCCGCGCGTACCATCGGCTATGCGGCCGTGAACCTCATCCACATGCTGACCCCCGATGTGATCCTCCTAGGGGGCGGATTGGTAGAGGCTCTGAGCCAACTCTACCTCGAGGAAGTCAAAAAAGTCGTCGCTGAAAATGTCCTCGAATGCTACCAAGACATCTACAAAATCAAACTCGCCGAGCTAGGTGATGATGCCGGTGCAATCGGTGCGGCCTGCTGGGCTGCAACCCGATTCGGACACATCCCTAAACCCGAACCCGAGCCCGAGACGCACTAGAGCGAAGTCAGATACTCAGCGTTTTGAAGCAATGGATCGTCGTAGTAGAGTCGAATCGTCCCGTCACGCTTGAGCGCCTCGACTTTCTGCAACTCCGCCGAATATATCTCCTCGGCAATTGCATCGAGACGCTTGGCACGCTGGAACCATCCCATCACCAGCATCGCTATTAGCAGCACCGGAAGGGTCGAGATCCCAAACGCCGTGAGCATCATCGTCGCCTTGGGACTGGGGAATTCCGATAAGTCCTTCGTCCCGTCGCTCCAAGCGTTCATCGTCGCCAAAAAATACTGCCTATAGATCGCGATGATAGGGCCTGCCATGAGCAACCAAAACACCAATGTCGCACCAAACCCAAGCAACTGCAAAAGCCACCGCGGTATGCGGTACTTATGAAGCGTTTCGTCAAAAACCCCTCGGGCTTGGACCTGCAAAGCATCGATGCCACTGATTCGGATCCGAAGACCAGAGTCGACCCGGTGCGAATCGCGGACCGGGTCTCGGCTCGACCCACCAATCCGATCGATCGCACGATAGAACTCCTGCTGAGCAGGAAGCAATCGATCCTGGATCTGCTGGTTCAAGTACTCCTTGATCCCATCCTGCAACTCCTGATGCGCCTGACGCGTGCTGCTGACGTTTTTGGCCCAGGTCACAAAGGTTCCGAAAATCGACGGCAAACTCCCCGTCATCGAAAGAATCAATCGATCCCATGCACCATGCGTGAAACCCAGTACACCCAAGAGCGTTCGGTAGGGAAACCAAAACAAGCCCGTCGAGGAAATCAACTCTCCGCGAATGCGGTCCCGGATCGCATTGCGCAAGACATGCTTCGATCCGAGCACCATCTCAATGGCTTGGCTCGGCAAAGAATCAGCCGTGGATGCCAACTGAGCGATCGCCGAGGAAAGCTGTGGGACCTGGGTCGCAATGGCCTCCGAAACCCGATGCCCAAGCCGTTCGCTGGCACTCCTTAATCGCACCGATTTGGTCGCCGATGCAACCTTGAGATCCTCGTGAGCGAGCCTTGCAATCAGATCGTTTTGAAGTTGCTTTGAAATGCTCGCCTCGTCCCCCGTGGCTTCAAAGTCCGGGACAAGCACCGACTCGAGGAACCGGGTCCCAGGCGCGCTGGAACTCAACGCCGCGGTGTACCATTCGATGTCGCGCTGAAGGCTGTTGGCACGCCCCTGGGTGGGGCTCGTTTCGCTCTGCGGAACGCAAGTGATTATCGGCAAACATACCGAACCCTCCGCCAAAGCCGCCAGTTGCACATGGATGGCGCTGCGGAGCTGATCGCGCCGCGCAACGAGTATTTTGATCGGAGCCAAACTCATGGCCTCCTTGGCTATGGCCGCTGCCATCGGATCCTCGTCGGTATAACCCGGAGTGTCGAGCACCATGTAGGGCCGCTGAAAATCAAGCATGCCTTGGACGGGACAAGCCAGATAGGATTCGCGACTCGCATCCAGAGCATCGGGTGCCACTGGACCGATCCAATGGAGTTTGGTCGTCGCCTCTTTAGCCAGCACCCCACTTGGCAATAGCTGAGCGATCGCCGGGTCAAGCACCAACTGCCTTACAACCCAAGTCTTCCCCTGACCCTTAGCACCGATGACTCCAATGCACGGCAAGGATACCCCTCGGTCATGCAGGATATCGTTGGCCGCTTGGCGAAACTCCTCGCACCATCGGGTGATCTGAATTCGTACCGGATGAGAGCCGAGCAACTGCTGGGCGGCAAACTCGATCCGCTCGACCATATGCATGGGATCTTCCATCGCTAGTGAACCTCTCCTTGACCGCTTCTGGCGGCCTGGCCTCTGCTGGTTTTTTGATGAGTCTGCTGCAATCGATCCAATCCACTCGACAAGGACTCCCAAGCCGGAACTTGCGACGAACGCTCGCTCGATGGAACCCCCTGAATACAAACCGTCGGCTGACGATTCGCCCCAATCGTGCTGGGTGCCAATTTCCGCACGGTGGGACCTAGCGTCACCTCGGTCGGATCACTGGCCGTCTTGCGCACAAGTCCAAGTTGATCGGTCACTACGGCAACCAAATCCGATAGCTGCTGCCACGCCGATTCCGACTCGGCCAATTGAGGCATGCCGTCTCCAGTTGCCAGCATCAACCCAAAACCCGCTGCGCTTGCAAACAGCAATTCCTTAAGCGATGCAAAAACCAATACCGACGAACCGCCAAAATCCAACGGGATCATAATCACTGCAAGCAAAGGCGCAAAAAGGATCCCCGCAGGAGCCACTCCACTGAGGATCCGCTTGCCCATCGGCATCCGCTCCCAGAGCTTGGCCGTCAGCCGATCGACCTGCTCGGGATCCAACTGGGTGGAACTCTCGGCCTGGAACCGCTCGATGGCCTGCTGGCAAGCCTCGCGAATGCGTTCCCGTTGGAACCCTCGCTGATCGAGGCCCAAGATTCCAGCGCGATCGCTTTTGGCCAACGCATCGACCAAAACATCGGCAGTGACCACCTTGCCACCCTCGCCTCGCTGAAGCCGACTGCGCGCCCATTGACCGACGGCGTTTCCACGATCGATCATCCAACTGGGCATCTTCATCCACGACGTGGCATACCCGACGGAGTCCTTGCTGGCTTGCGCCAATCGCTGCATCCACCGACCAGGTTTGGCCCACCACGGTGCCGTCCGCTCGAGCGATTCGGCGATCTGCTCGACGACCTGCCGGGAAGCCTGCAATCGGATCTTCGGTTGGCTTGCCGATGCTTCAGGATCGAGCGAAAAATCCAAGCAAGCCTGGGCGATGATGCGGTGGACGGCCGCAAGACGACCATTGCTCTCGGCAATCCAATCCCTGGCGGTTTGCAACCCCCGAACCATCGCGATCTTGAGATTCGTCAAGGACGAATCGATGGCGTCAGAAAGCAACGCATTGCCCTGCAACTGCTCTCCGAGCCGTAGCATCCAAGCCGCATCGTCGACCGGAGCCGGAGGCTGGGGCACTGGGACTTGGTCAATCCTGTAAAACGCCGGTAAATGCGTATCGTTTCGATCGGATATTTCGCTAGGAACGCACTGGAGCTTTTCCCGCCTCTGCGGGCCTTCGAAATGATAAGCCATATAAATACGGCTGGGATTGGAAAAACCGTACAAGGTACGCATCTCATGCGAAATCTCTAAGGAGTCGTATTTTCGCGGTACACGATTGACGGCCAAGATCCGTTGCACATGCGGCATCTTGGCCTCGAGCATTTTCAACAGACGACTGACCGTCTGATCATGCATCGCATTGGCAGGCAACACCACGATGTAGGCGCTACAGACCAAAGCAGAGCGTTCAAGCACCACAAAACGGGCTTGGGATGCGGCCATCGAAAGTTCATCCAAACGCGTGGTGCGCGATGCATCCGGCTCGGAATGCCAACCAGACATCAACCCGGTTTGCACATCGGGACAGTCCATAAGCGCAATCCCCAAACGATCCAGTTGCGGATCGCTTGCCACCAAAGGAACCTCCAACGCACTTCTTGTCACAAGCTGCCCGGAAGCATCGAGCACCTGACGCATCGAAAGATCGTTGTACTGCTCGGCGGCTTGCTCAGGACGCTCAGCAAGTTCCTCTGGCTCACACCCAAAGACCTCGGTCAAACGTTTCGATAAAAACCCCCAGATGACCGAATTGCTCCTCCAGGATTCCGGAAGCCATAGCACAAATCGGTGGGTTCCCTCGGTGTTGGCCGACCCGATCAAGACGCGTCCTGTTCCAGAATACTTCGATGCAGATAGGAACGTTGCGACCAAGGAACTTTTGCCCGCGTTGAGCATCCCCAAAACCGCGACGATGGGGCACACGGGCGACTCGATCATCGTCCTTGCATGCGCCATTGCCGACTCGATCTGTCCGGCTAAAGAACTCTCAGGTCCAATGCCCAACGTTTTTTCCCGCTCGATCAACAAGGACTTTAAACTCGTCGCCTCCCCTAAGGCTTGCGCAAGAAAATCCAATTCGATTTGTGCTAAAGGATCAGCAAGAGGTTCGCGGGAGATTTTGGACACAGAGTTCGGTGGCAATGAACGGTTTGCGAACGGACGGCGAACGGATTGCTCAGAGATTGCGAACGAAGGGATAATCACACGGATTGAACGTCGAAAAACCTACGTTTTCCAGGGACTCCCTCCCTTTTCTTCGCTTGCAACCTACTTCATACGGTAGCATCCAAAACCGTCCATTGCAAGTCTTTGAAGGAGTCGTCAACTCCCAAGCATGCCCCCACCATCGCGATTTTTCTCTCTGTGTTCTCAGATGACTCTGTGTTTCCCGGCCTTCTGCCTTCCCGGCTCTGTGCTCTCTGTGACTCTGTGTTTCCCGGCCTTCTGCCTTCCCGGCTCTTGCCTTTATGACCCCAATCCTCACGGCCAAAGCCCCCTGAGCGTTGACATCCGTTGACTACCGAGGATAGTAATCCGCAGCCCACGAGCCTGCCCAAAAGCCTTGCAGGCCGATTTTTACCCCACCGCCACCCAACTTGGAGCCAATGGTTTGTCGAAGCATCCTGGGATCCGCTTGAACCGACTCGGATTGACCGTTTTGATCCTGGGAGCAATTCTGATCCCTGTCGGTTCGGCGATCGTTCTGTTCTTTTTGTCCAAGCCAATGACGGAACCGCCCCTCGATGCGCGCGTACGCCTCGATGGTTTGTGGGTCCAGGATTCCAAAAACCCAGGGCAGCAAAAACTGGTCCCAGCAATCTCCATCTGGAATCCCACGTCGGAGTCCTGGAGCCAACTGACCATCGGGATCAACAAGTTCAGACGCAGCAGCCAGTTTTACGCATCGGAACCCGCAGGCGTCCCCCCAGGCAAAACCGTTTCGATCCCGCTGTCGGCTTTCATCGCCAGGAATGGAAGCGTCCCGTTTCCAGTCGGTACGCGGAATGTCCGCGAAGTCACCGTGTTCGCCAAATTGCCCAACAGCGCCCGAGGGGTATCTGAATTCGTTCTTCCCGAAACGCCCACCATCCCAAAATCCGGCCAGCCCGATGACACATCCTGGGTTAGCCCCGTCCTCCCGCCTTAACAAGCCTCGCCAAAGAACCCGAAACGGCCTTCTGAATCAGCACCGCTGCGAAACCCGCAGACAAAATCCCCACAAACAACGCGAAGACCGACTGCCAACTCAAGGTCCTAGTCCCCAACAACTTCAAGCAACCCACCAAGAAAATTCCGTGGCAGAGATAAAACTCATAGGAGTACTTGGATATCCACCCGATCACCGGGGGAACTCGCCGGATCGCCAAAGAGGCGGCCAAAAGACTCCAGACCGTCGCAATACACAAAAACTCTCTATCCGCACCGGACAGCACTGCCGAGGGAATCGCTAATGCGATGAGCGACTTGACCGGAACCCGAGTCCGGAACGCCAAAAGCCCACCAAAGAAAGCTAGGCAACTTCCGAAAAAACCGCTGCTGCTATGGAGCAACACCAATCCCGCCGAACCGATCGAAATCCCTTGGAATATAAGATCTGAGTAACGAGTCAATCTCGCCAAAAATACGCTGAAGTACAACGTCAACAACAAACCGATGAACCAAGTCGCGACATTGATCAAGTCCTCGGAGTAATAGAGTCCAATCCCGCTGATCTGCCAAAGAAATTGGACCATACTGACCGGTTTATAACCCGATGCAGCCGTCGCTAAAAAAGCCAATAGGGTCGCGATCCAATACGCGGGAAAGATTTTTTTCAACCTTGCAACCAACCACTCGAATGCAGGTCGATTGTCGTTCCCAATCAAAGCGCCACTCAGGGCAAGAAAGAGGGAAACCCCGAGGGATCCCAAACTCATACCTGCAATGCGAGTCCAACTTTGAAGATCCAAAAGAACGAGCCCATGAAAGACCGTCACGAGCAAAAGCGCTAGAACTCGAAGCCAATCGAAACCGACAATCCGTGCTGCTGTTGTAGGCATAGAAAGATAGCCGGACCTCCAGGTCCGACGAGGACTCAGCCCCTAGGTCGCTTGAATATCGCCACGATCACGGTCGACGTTCCATCAGTATCGATAGTGTAGGAAGAGAGCAACTCCCAACCCTCACTATCGAATCGATTCAACGTCGCATCGAATGCGTCCGAATCAAATTTCAACCCCCCAACTCCCCCCCAACCCCGGCCCAACGGAAACAATTCCGTTTTATATTCCCAACCTCTTACCGATTGCGACTCCGACATCCTTCGATCTCCCTAACCAATTTTCGAATCAACTCTTGATCTCGTAGACTTCAATGCGACCAAAGTCAGAAAACTTGCCCTGGTCGTTCTTACCAGGTTGGCCTTGGCCACCCACAACAATCAACTCACCTCGCTCATTAAAAAGAAACTCGGTGATGCGATATCCCGATTTGATCGTCCCGAGACGCTCACCGCTCGCCAGATCGAAAAGAGCACCGTTCCAGTCCCCGCCCCGCAATCGCCCCCCCATGACAAAACTCTCGTGCGCCGGATGCATGCGAAGCGCTTCCATGAGCCCCTCACCAGACTGCTTATCAAGCGTTTGCGAAACAAGCTTGGACTCTTTCCAATTCCAGCGCTGCCATAACTGCTTGCCATTGCCCGCCATAGGGTCCCGCATATCCCCCATCCCGCAAACGATTAACTCCTGATTGTCAGGTGTAAACTCCATGGCGAAAATCCCACCGAGATAGCAGTGGCTCTTGATGATCCCCCAACTGGTAAAGTCCTTCGATGCAAATCCGCCGACCTCAACGCCACTTGCCACCTCCCAAACCCGAACTTGACCCATCAGATTCCCAGCCGCAACCCATTGGCTATCGTGACTGAAAACCACCGATTGCACCGAAGGTGTATGCGGTAGACTGTAAACGACGCGGCCATCAGAAGCATCGAGAATCCTGACCGAAGGCTCCGCCTCCTTGGCCGGTGCGTACCTGTAGTCGCCCGCCAAATACTGCCCGGTGACACTTGCCAACCACCGCCCATCGGCGCTCGCAGCCAAATCCCACGACCAAAAAGAATGGACCTTTTGCTCCCGTACCAATGCATTGTCCTGCGACGAAAACCACTTGAGCTTGCCATCGTATCCACCCGTGACAAACATCCGAGCCGCGGGTAGGAACACTGCCGAACTGACGTAACTATCATGCTCCGCAACCCGTTGATGCGATTTGCCGCTCAGGTCAACTCGGTAGATGCCATCCATGCAAGCTGCGACCATCTCGTTTTGGTCCTCAAGCAAACAGGCTCCAAGAATCGCCGTCGGAAGCTTCAAATCGTGGATCCGTGTGAGTGTCTTTTGCATCATCGCTCCAAAAGTTCCGATCGATCAGCCGATCAATAGTTCATCGATAGGCTGCACATTCCCCTCGACACGGTGGAAGGTCGGTAAATCCGGCAAATCATACTGCTCCTTCGCATCGATCCCAAGCGCCTTGAAAATCGTTGCGAACAAACGGCGATTGTCGATCGCGTTTTCAGTTACCTCAAAACCCATCGGGTCGGTACCCCCAACGACAACCCCTCCGCGAATCCCTCCACCAGCCATCGCCATACTCCAAGCCTTCGAGTAATGATCGCGACCTCGAGCCTCATTGAGCCAAGGAGTCCGACCAAACTCACCCATGGCGATCACAAGCGTATCTTCAAGCATCCCCCGCTGCTCTAAATCCGTCACCAACTGATACAGCACGTTATCCAATTCAGGCACGAGCATCTGATGCATCTCGTGCTGAAACACATGGTTGTCCCAAGGCATCCCGTTGGCAACCATCACAAACGTCGAACCGTTCTCGATCAAGTGGCGAGCCTGAAGCGCATGCTGCGCAAAGGCACCCGGTCCATAACGCTCACGATCGGCCGCAGGAAGCGTCTCAAGATCAAAAAGGGGTGCACAACTCATGAGCCCTCGAACACGATCAAACGCCGCATTGTAGCCCGCCGCCGCCTGACTCCGCTGATCGTTCTGGTACTTGCGACTCAGAAAACTCCGCAACGCCTCGCGGTCCTCATGGTCGAGCCGATCGATCGACTCCGGACGCAAGATATCCGCAATCGCATACTCTCCACCCGAACGCACCGGGCCATACTCGGCTCCAAGCCACCCAGCCCAATTCCCCGCCTTGAACGACTTGAACTCGTTGCCCTCCGGACAAGGATCCAGCAACACAAACTGAGGGACCGGACTGTCGAGCTGCCCGAGCCTCTCGGCCACGACCGATCCTAAAATCGGACGCGTAAATGGGGGCCGTGGCGCCTCGCCCCGGGTCAATACATCGATCCCCTGGAAATGCTCGCTCGGCTCGGTACTCATCGAGCGAATCACCCCAAGCTTGTCCATGATCGTCGCACACCGCGGCATCAACGAACTGATCCGTATTCCCGGCAGCGAAGTGGCAATCGAACCAAAAGGCCCCCCGGTGATCGTCCCCGGCTTCGGATCCCATGTCTCAAACTGACTGGGCGCTCCGCAGAGCCAAAGCAAAATGCACTTCTTACCCCGCTTCTTGGTCTCCTGTGCCAACGTAGGGATCGAAAAAAGCCCGTTGAAACTCGCCACCGAAGCAACCCCGGCGGCCATCGACCCCTGTAGAAACAACCGCCGATGGGCCTGATGCTCCGGACTACCACAATCTTCGCGTCGGACCACTGGCCTAGCTCCCTAATGATTAAAACGGAATTCAGCAGAGGTTAAGACCGCCCATACAGCACTTTGCCATACCGAAATCGGTTCGATCGCAGGACGCTTGGCCAAGCGCGCCTGAACAAACTCAAGCACGGTATCAAGCTCGCTTGGCTCTGCAGATCGCCCGAGGATCGCAAGGAACATCTCGTTGACAGCAGCCGCGGTATCTTCCCTCAAGGCCAACTTGCCGACCAATCCGTCCTGCTTACTGGCTTCGAGAAGCATCTGTTGCACGTTGGGATTGTTCGTCAAGAACAATGCGTCGCCGACATCCGTGACGACCGTTTCGGGAAGTACCTCAGGCATCCGATCCCGAAGATCGCCGATGCATGCATGATCCTTGTCGGCTCTCTGAAAAAGCGCGATCTGTAGCGATCGACCAAGCTGCTCGGCCGTCAACGGCCGCTCCAGTGCCCAAGCAAACCTCGAGGGATCCTCAGCACCCGCCGGGCGATGCGAGTCGAGTTGATAAGGACGACTCGCAAGAATCCCTCGTACCAAACCTCGAATGTCATAGCCTGAGTCGATAAACTTCTTGGTCAACCCATCGAGCAACTCCGCATCGGAAGGCAAATGAACCGAGTCCATCTGATCATAAGGATGCACGATCCCGCGCCCCATGAGCATCGCCCAAATGCGATTGACGAAGGCTTTGGCAAATCGCGGATGACCATTGAGGATCTCCTCGACAAACTTCTCTCGCCGCGAAAACTTGGGAATCTTCGGATCCGCTGGATCCGCCGCCGGCAAATACAATTCCTGACTATCTTCTTGCTTGGCGTCTTTCTCGGGTCGGGGCTCTTCGATCGTCTTGGATTCGCAAAACGTCAGCAAGTTCGGATAGCTAGAACCGTAAATATTCGCAAACTCCGAAAACCCTCCAATCGCCGATTCGCTCAGCCTCGGACCAGCGTTGGTCTTGGTGTTCTTACTGCGATTGAAGAAAGCGACCAACCCCCAATAGTGCTCCTGGTGGATCTCCGTAGCAATCATGTGATCGTGGCACTGCGCGCAATCGATCCGAATCCCAAAAAATGCCGGTGCGACCGCCTCGGCAATCGCTTGGGCATTGTCGTTGCGCTCATAGAGAAACCAAACCGCTCCAGACTCCTCGGGCCGCTGTGGCCTCGCCAAAAGGATCTCTCGGGCAACCTGATCCCACGGGCGGTTGCTGCGAAACACATCCTCCAAATAAGGTCGCCAGTGACTCTTCCTCTCGCCCATCTTGCCGCGAGCCGCTCGGCCCATCAACAACGTATCGAACGTGTCGGCAAAATTCTCTACGTAGTCCTCGCTTGCAAGCAACCGGTCGATCCACTCGAGCCTTTTGCTCACCGAGCGATCCAAGATAAAAGACTCTCGCTCGGCAAGCGTTGGAATCCTACCGGCGATATCCAAATACAAGCGACGGATAAACTGCTCGTCAGTGCAAATCTCAGCCGGAACAATCGATGCTTTGCTATAGCCCAATGCGATCCGCTGGTCGATCTGCGAGGTAATACCCTGCGAGGTAACTTCCTGCGCCATAATGCGGCCATGCCCAGAAACTACCACTATGAGCAAACAGACGACCATCGAAGTTACCGACTCGATGGCAAGCAACCGAGGCATGACCCCTATCAAGCGAATGGAATTCTTCATAGCTCGAAAGTCAAAGAACCGTTGCCGAAACCACACCCGTGCACAGGCCGTCAAGTGTACTCCATGCAATGATCGCTGCAAGTTGCACAAGTGCCGATCAACCCAATAGCAGTTTCGCCGCTGCTATGCTCATGACCATCGACAACAAGATCCTGGCCAAACCCACTGGAAACCGAAAGCTTCCGAGCGTCGCACCGATGCTCCCGCCAAGAACCACGGCAATCGCAAACAAAACCCAGCCCTGAGGCATCGGTGTGCCTGAACTGGCGACCCCGGCAAGCCCTGCGATCGAATTGACCATGATGAAAACCGCCGATACGGCCGAGGCTGTCTTGGTCTTGGCCCAACCCAAAAACAACAGCAGCGGCGTTAAATAAATCCCCCCGCCGGTCCCTGTCAATCCACTCAAAAAACCCAAGCAGGCTCCAAGCCCAATCGCAAAAGGCTTCGGCGCTTCGACCACCTTCTCCTCATGCTTGATCGGATTCAAGAGCCACAGTGCCGAAGCGGCCAAGACGACTCCAAGGAGGATCTTGAACCACTCCAAGGGCAACCTGCAGTAGCCTCCGAGGAAAGCCATCGGAGGTGCCAACAACGCAATGGGCCAAAACAGATCCCAGGAAAAATGTCCTGCTCGATAAAACTGAATCGAAGCGATCGTTGCAACCAAAATATTCAATAGCAACGCCAGTGGCTTGATCCGCTCGGGTGCCATCCCCGAAAGCGTCATCAATGCGATGTACCCAGAAGCCCCTGCATGTCCGACGCTCGAATAAAGCCAAGCAACCATGGCTACCGCCAAGCAGAGCCACAGGTCGCTTGCAGAATCCATGCCAAGCTGACTACTTGTTCTGAAGCCGAGGGAGCAAGACCCGCTCGACCCACTTGGTATCGACGGTCCCTTGGACAAACTCAGGCTGAGCCAATACGGTCTTGTGAAAGGCTGCCGTGGTCTTGATTCCACCGATGCGCAGTTCGCTCAACGCCCGTTGCATCGTCGCAATGGCCTCGTCGCGTGTCTCGCGATGGACGATGATCTTTGCAATCATCGAATCGTAATGAGGCGGTACGGTGTAACCTGCGTGCGCATGGGAGTCGACCCGCACGCCGAAACCGCCAGGAAGATACATCGTTTGAATCTTACCAGGACAAGGCTGGAAATTGCGGTCTGGATCCTCGGCGTTGATCCGACACTCAATGGAGGCCCCTCGGGGTTTGATCTCGCTTTGGGTAAAGGGGAGCTTTTGGCCCGCGGCGACAAGGATCTGCGTTTTGATCAAGTCGACACCCGAAATCATTTCGCTCACTGGATGCTCGACCTGAATGCGAGCGTTGACTTCGATGAAGTAGAAATCGTCTTGCTGGTCGACGATGAACTCGACGGTCGCAGCGTTGTAGTAATTCGCTTGCTTGACCATCCGAACCGCAGCGTCGCACATGGCTTTACGCGTCGCTTCGGGAAGCCGGGGCGATGGACTCTCTTCAATGAGTTTCTGATGCCGACGCTGGACCGAACAATCTCGCTCATGAAGATGCACGACATTGCCATGTTGGTCTGCGATGATCTGGACCTCGACGTGCCGTGGCCGATCGATGTAACGCTCGAGGTAAACCCCAGGGTTCCCAAAGGCCGCCTTGGCCTCTGTCTGAGCTTGGGCCACCGCGTTTTGAAGCGATGCTTCGTCGACGGCGACCCGCATCCCTTTGCCCCCACCCCCTGCCGTGGCCTTGATCAAAACCGGAAACCCAATCTTGCGAGCCGACCGGATCGCGTCCTCCTCGCTTTCAATCAATCCATCACTGCCAGGGACGACCGGGACCCCCGCGGCGATCGCCATCTCCCGCGCGGTATTTTTATCGCCGAGTTTCTCCATCGCCTCAGGACTCGGTCCGATGAACTCAAAATTGCAACTGCGGCAAACTTCGTTGAAGTGCGCATTTTCCGCCAGAAAACCATAGCCAGGATGGATCGCGTCGGCCTTGCCTAACTCGGCTGCGGCAATCACACGATCGATCCTGAGATAACTATCCATCGACTTGGCGGACCCAACGCAAAAGGCTTGGTCCGCCAGTTCGAGGTACTGCGAGCCTCGATCCGCTTCGCTGAAAATCGCTACGGTTTCGATACCGAGTTCTTTGCAAGCTCGAATCACACGCAGAGCGATTTCGCCACGGTTGGCGACTAGTACGCGACTGAACATAGAGCGCCTTAGCCTCGTGTATCGATCTTAAAGAGGGGTCTGCCCACGTCGACGGCTTCCTCATTGCGGGCCAAAACCTGAACGACCTTGCCCCGCATTTCGGCCGGGATTTCATTGAAAACCTTCATCGCCTCGATAATGCATACGACCGTGTCGTTTTGAACCGTCGAACCGACATCGATGAAGTCTTTGGAGGTCGGATTGGGCTTCGAGTAAAACGTTCCGACCATCGGCGATTTCAACACCACAATGTGCGCCGCATCAGCGTCCGAAGGTGCTGCCGACGATGGACCAGAGGCCACCGAAGGTGCACTCGGTACCCCCCCTGCCCCAGACGCATAAACCGTCGGAGCAATCACCCCAGCCCCATGCGCACTGCAGAGTCGTATCCGCTGGTCGTCTTGCTGAAGATCGATTTCGCCTAATTGATGCTGCTTCATCAACTCGACCAACCGACCGACAAGGTCGAGGTCAAATAGGTTCTCCACTTTGGAAGCCGTATCCGGTTTTTTCTTGGATTCCGCCATCGCATGGCCTTTCCGACGAGCAATATTTGTAGGGAACTTGGTCGATTGAACCGCCTTTTATACATACCTTCTTAGAATTCGCCAAGAACAGAGCCCCGCGAAACTTCCATCTCCACATTGCAAAACGTAAGCGCCGCTATTCCATTGGCCCCCCTGAGCAACCGATCCTGCTTCCAATCGATCTCCTTGAGATAGGTGATCCTCGTAGCCATCGTGGGTTCTCCAAGCTTGAGCGTAAGCACCCGGCCCGATCCGCCTCCCCCCGATATGCTCCCCCCCATGACCTTACCCTTGAGCCCATCGAGATAGAACTCACTTTTAAGGCGGTCGTCCCAGACGATCGGCTGGTCAAACTCCAACTCGATGCTCGTTCGGGTCGAATCCAAAACTACCCGCTGGAGATTCGGAGCCGTCAGAGCACCCTCGGATTCCCTGCCATAGAAGTCCCGCTCGATCAAAGGCTCGACCATCTGTGCAAACTTGCCCCAACCCTCCAAAGGAAAATGACAACCACCCTCGGGCTCCACACCGAGCGTCGAGAGAATCCTCATGTTGGAAAACAGCAAGGGCAATGTACGTTGCTTTTCCCTGAGCATATCGCCAGTGCCGTTCCGGCCACCCATACTGCATGAATTCGGCCAAATCTGAAACACATAATAGCGCTGAACATTCGGGAAATCCTGCTTCCATCCAGCTGCCATCTGCAGGAATAGAGGCTGATAAGTCTCCCAACCAAACCCACCAGTCGGGCCATCGGCCCCCTGGTCGTTCTCACCTTGATGCCACAAGATCCCTCGAATCCCGTGCGTGAGCTTCGCCCGCTCGACTCGCCATAGCATCCGCCCATAGATGCTCGTTAGGTCGGACGGATCGGCAGAATTGCGCTGGTGCTGATCGATGCGAGTCCCACCAACAGCAGCATTGATCATGAAAATCGGTACCTTCTGGCTCTCGACAAGGCGTTTGGCAAGCTCCATGCCCCACCAACCGAGCTCTGCTCGCTGACCCTGCTGCGCCTTCCAGACCGGCAGTACCCATAGATTCCCCTCGTTGTCCTTCGGGTTCTGCGAGGCGGTCGCATAACTGCGAATCCAAGTGTTGGTTTCCGATGGTGACTTTTCCGACGTGTCGGTAGCAAGCGCATTGGACTGGCCATCGATCAAATAAGCATCCCCACAAACAATGTCTCCTACCGATGCGAGAAGGCGGTCTTCATCGACTCCAAACTCGACCCGATACTTGACCAAACCCGGCGACAACTTCACCGAAAGCGCATAGGATCCGTCAGAACCAAGCTTGCTCGTGACGGTCTCGACCGGCTGGTCGTCGGCAAAGAGCTTCAAATACACACTCTTTGAATTCGCAAGCACCGGTGTATCCAGTTTTCCATTGTAATGCAAGGTGCCTCGATGGCTCGGATCGCGCGCATAGAACTGCCCCTCCTGCGGCTTCTCATCCCCGCCAACAATACGCTCTACCCAAGGGTCATGATCGGGCTCTTTGACGGCGATATCGATCGATTGCGAAACGCTTTGTCCTCCGTTGTCGATTGTTGCAGTTACCTTCAGCGTGCCACTGCACTGGGAACGCTTAAGAAGCAGCTTATCCTGCGTCGATTCCTGAAGGATCGCGAAGGGACCCGCACTCCATTGGACACGCAACTGCCCTGCCCCGGCGGCCTTCATCGACTCAAGATTGCTCAAACTCGGTAAGACCTCGATGGGGTCTCGACCATTCCATACTCCAGGTGCAAGGAGCGTAAAGATCGGCTCGGGAATCGCCTCATCGATGCGAATGCCGATATCCCGGGTCCGAACCCCCTCGGGATATAGAGCTTTGCATCGCAAAGTGACCTGCGTGTCCCCTTGCACACGACCTGCATGAAATTGATACGAAAGCCGATCGACCGCGACGATCGTCTCCTGCTGATCCCTAAGAACGATCCAGTAGATCTTCTGCGCACCTAAGGCTTCTGCGGTGATGGTCGTATCGGCACCCTCGGCAATCGTCAGCCGATCGGTCGAAACACCAAAACGATCTCCTGGCCGGACCAGAGGACCGGCAAGGGTTTGCAACTCCTTTTGATTCTCAAATTGAAGCTTGGCCCAGTCCGCAGAACGAACGGTGTTGCTTAGGCGAACCTCATCGATATCGCCGACATAGTCATAGTGATTGTACCAACCGCCGATGTAGAATCGCGCCGGGGACTTGATCGCCAGCGGTGCATCGGATGTCTGAGATTGATTGCTCAGTTCGCCATTGACGTATATTCGCGAATCCCCTTTTTCGTATGTATGAAGAATGTGCGTCCATTCGTTCAGCGGGATCCGGCCAAGACTCGAGACATTCGCACCCGAAAAATAGCATTCCATTTCGATATGAGGCGGACTTTTCAGATGCATGATGACCTTGCCCTGACCATGCTCGTTGCCCCATCCGAGCACTCGGCCGTTGGATCGCTCGGGGCGAATCCAAGCTTCCGTCGAGTGCGACTGGGCACCGACAGGATAACTTTCGATCTTCTCACCACCCAGGATCCCCTGACCGCTGGCCAAACGCCTCGCCGAGCCGATTCGCCCAGGGCTAAGCGTCGTTCCTCGGTTCATCGGCTCGATCTTGCCCAATTCATCGACCAACGCATCGTCCAAATGCAACACGCTCAAGTAATGGTTGGATGCAGCAAAGACTCCAGATCCGTCGGATTGACTTTTCGCCTCCGGATTGCCCCAGTGCAACGTCAGTTCCTGTTGCGAGTTGCCCCGGATCCTAGGGACTCGAACCCAGATACTTGCCGATCCTGCAACTGCATCCCAGTGGTCGATCTGATAGGCCAAATTTGAGCCGTTGGCCGAAAAGCGAATGTCCTGCCCGCTCGGTTGCGCACTTGCAAAGTCAAAGAAGTCCCGATGCAGATGAACCAGCACCGGGACGTTTTCCTCCGAGGCCGACTCGGGCAAATTCGCACCCTCGGGAGTCGTCACCAAAAAGATCGAACCCGTGTGGCTCCAACCATCAAATTGTCCCAACGCGCAGGGATCCGGAAGTAAAGCACCCAAGACGAAAACGGCCAAGCTAAGCAAACGATACATAGAGAGAAGTCGTTGGTTCGAAGTGTATAAAAGCCCTGCCGAAACAGAAAACCGGCCGTGCTCGTGGAAGTCCCAAGGATGCTCAGAGTATAAACCCCCTCGGGCCAGAGTGTTGGGTGCAATGCCAGCCACGGAATAACAGCCACGGAATACCCGCCCAAGGAACGTCAGCCCAAGGAATGCAAATCGAACCAAAAAGTCCATCGATCCGAAGAGTCGGGGCGTTTTTCCAAAAATTCCCCCTTCGACCATGGTGTTTGTTTCCAAGCCACCTGAGGGTCGATTATCCTATGGCCAGGAGTCCAGACGGTCGCAGATGCGATCAATGCAATCAAAAGGAACTCCAAGGGAGGCCATAGTGCCACCCTTCCCGCCGAAAACCACCCACCCTTTTTCCAAGCATTGCCACGAGGCATACCATCACTAGTCACACCAGGGCAACCATGTCCCCCCGCAAGGTGCCAGGCACCAGTTGGATCCCCTATGGACCTCGATTTGCTTGCAATCCCCGCACCCCCAGCACGGTACCAGGCACCTTTAGGCTCCCCTGAGGACCTCGATTTGCTTGCATTCCCCGCACCCCCAGCAAGGTGCCAGGCACCGGTTGGATCCCCCGAGGACCTCGATTTGCTTGCATTCCCCGCACCCCCTGAAAGGTGCCAGGCACCGGGTTACGCGAGGGCGGTCACAGCCATTTTTTGTTTTTTGCTAGCTTTCATGGCGACCTTTGGCCCCAAGCAAGCCCATGCCCAAGCCCCCTCGCCAGCATCAGAATCATTGATACCAGCGGCGACATTGAAAGCAAAATTCGAAATCGATATCCAACCGATCCTCACAGCCCGAGGATGCAACTCCGGTCCCTGCCACGGTAAGTCCCGAGGCCAAAACGGATTTGCCCTCTCCCTGCTCGGCTTCGACTCCGAAATGGACTACCGCTCGATCGTCACCGATGCCCGAGGTCGCCGCGTCGCCCCAGCAACCCCGGCCGATAGCCTCCTGCTCCTCAAAGCAACCGCCCAACTCCCCCACGGTGGCGGTAAGAAACTTCAACCGGATTCGCCTGACTACCAAACCCTTGTCGCTTGGATCGAATCGGGTTTCCCCCGTATCGGCGAGTCCGATCCGACCCTGACGCAAGTCTCGATCAGCCCGGCACCCAAACCCCTGGCCCCAGGCGAAGAACTCAACCTTCGTGTCACTGCCTCCTACAGCGATGGCTCAACCCGCGATGTGACGCAAACAAGCGCTTACCAATCGAACGAACCTGCAGTCCTTGCCGTGAAGCCCGACGGAACAATCCGCGCCGGCTCGCTTCCTGGCGAAGCGACCATCATGGCTCGCTACATGGGAAACATCGCGACGTGGTCCTCGGCCATCCCCAGACCCGATCCGGTCGCCCCAAACACCTATGCCCAACTCCCCCGAAAGAACTTCATCGATGATCTGGTCTACCAACGCTTAGCGCACCTGAATATCGTTCCTAGCAAACCTGCAACGGATTCGCAGTTCCTGCGCCGCGCCTTTATCGATGTCATCGGTCGACAACCCACCAGCGATGAAGCTCGCGATTTCCTTCAAGACCCCAACCCCGATAAACGCATCAACCTGATCGATGCGCTGCTCGAACGACCCGAATACGCCGACAATTGGGCCAACAAATGGGCCGACCTGCTCCGGCCAAACCCCTACCGCGTCGGTATCAAAGCCGTCCTGAGCCTCGATACCTGGATCCGCGACGCGTTCCGACAAAACCTTCCCTACGATCAATTCGTTCGAGGAATCCTGACGGCCCGAGGCAGCAACTGGAAAAACGGTGCTGTGACGATCTTTCGAGATCGTCGCGAACCGG
>JAJTFB010000156.1 GCA_021300015.1 Pirellula sp.
AGCGATCCGTTTGGAGTATCGCACTACGGCAAATCAGCCCCAAACGATTGTCATTCGACCCGATGGAAGCCTAGAAATATGATCGAAGAGCAACTCCGCCAAGCACTCGCCGCCGACCCTCGAACGATTTATGAGATTGCCAAGGCCACAGCGACCGAGCCGGATATCTGGTATCGTTTCCAGGCCGGAAAGTCGATTAGACTCGACACCGCAGCCAAACTAGCCTCCGCCTTGGGTCTCGAACTCAAGCCGATCAAACGCACTCGAAAGAAGCCATGAGCGATCAACTCAACTTCCCAGAACAACACCAAGCAAACCTCGACGAACTCAGGATTCTAAACCCTCCACAAAAGAAAACGGGTTACATCGCCTTATCGAAGGAACAGGATGGGCTCTGGCATCAATCAACAGCCCTTCCAACGCACATGCTCTATGACGAAGAGTATCTCCCTGGACTTAAGCAATGGGTTGAATCGACGTTCAATGAGAACTCGTATTTTTGCATCAATGATTTTTACCGCCCAGGATCGACCTATTCACCCGAAGCTAAAGACGGTCACATTGTCGACCCGATAACCGGACGATTCTTGCTCCGACCCAAGCGAGAAAAAGACTGGTTGAAAAACTTAAACGCCAACTATGTCGACCTCGACTACTACAAACTGAACCTCACAAAGGGGGCCGTAGTTGGGCAAATCATCGACGCGACGGAAGCCGGTAAAATACCCATGCCAACGCTTCTACGCGACTCAGGTAGGGGACTTTGGATCGTATGGGCCTTGGACAATTGCCGAGCATTCGAACCCAAGAGAGAGCTATGGCGAGCCACCCAACGCCGACTCCATGAGATATTTAATCAGCTTGGAAGTGATCCTAAGAGTCTCGATATTGTCCGAAATACGCGACTACTTGGAAGCCTTAACACGAAGAGCAATACCCGCGTTTCCATGATGCTATTGGCCGACAACAATGGCAATCTACCTAGGTACAAATTGAAATCCCTGGCCGATCAAATCGGGGTTGTATTCGGGAAACAAAAGAGAGTTAAGAACCCAAACGCCAAGCCGGAAAACGTGGCCAAGGGTATCAAAGGCCAGTCGGCGAGATGGGTTCACGAAGAGGCTAGATTCTGGGAACTGGTAGCGATCCGTGGCAATATCCCACAAGGGATTAGGAACGCTTCAATTCTCGTTTGTGGTGCGATCCTCAAGCACCGCTATTATGGGTCAGCCCTCACCGCCGAACTCGCATCCGCAGCCAAGAGACTCTTCGAAGCCTTCGAAACAAAAGACGGTTACACCCTCGAACCATTGCCCAAAACAAAACGATTGCCCGATGGGAAGAAGCTCGATTCGGTCACCACCCAACTACACTCCGCCGCCAAAATGAAACATGATGCCGAGGGTAATTTGGAAAGGATACCCCACCATCAAATTGCCAATTACCTCGAAATCACTCCCGTGGAATCCGCCCAACTTCAAGAGCGAACTGGCCGAGCCGCATGGCCTCCAAGCAGTATTTACGATCAACCGGTTAAGCTCCCCAATCAACGCGACAAGAAGAGGCTACGCCAAGCCTACATGAAACAAAACTGGTCTCTAGTCTCGAACCTGGACAATCTACAACTGGCCGAGCTACTTGGCGAACGTGGCCTCCAATGCGACCAATCGACAGCCCAACGCGACCGGAAAGCCGTGGCCAAGCAGATAGCGAACGAATCAGGCCAAGCGAGGATTGCCTTTACCGATCCGGCCGCGCCCCAGGAAACCAAAGGGGCCGTTTCCTAAATTCCCAATTTTGAGGAATCTCACGCAAGCGGGGGCGAGCGCTCGAGTAGCCTTAGGCTCAAACATTCTCATAGCCCCCATAGCCTACCGCCCTGGCCGGCGCACACCGCCCCCAAGCCCCCTGGCAGGGTTTGCTAACGAACGAACTCTTTTCGATTCGACCGGGGCAATGGTCCCCCTGTCCCCCAACCGAAGGCAACGAAAAGAAATTGTACTAGCTTAACCGGGGCAATGGTTACCGCTGTTTCGAGCTAAAAGTGGCAAGGTAGCTTGGCTATACGGGGCCACCCTCGAAGCCTCTCGAAGCCCCTCGAATCCTCGACGAACCACGAAGCCCGTTTGCAGTTCTAACCTAGAATAAGAGCGCAGGGCCGTTTGTGCCAGTCTGGTAGGGTCTCTGGTACGATCCTAGTCTAGTTGGATCAACGAACAACCAACTAGCGAACTTCGATCAATCGCCACCGGTCACTCGCCCCCCCTTTATGAGTCTTGGTCTCCCGCGCGTCCCGCCGCTGGCCTACTTAATCCACCCGTTTTCCAAGTGTTTTGAGTCTCTCATAAGACTACCAACAGGCTACCAGGGGGACCTATGCTCTTATTCTAGCTTGGACTTGCAAACGAACCTGGTAGCGATCCGAGCCGAGCGATTTTCGCGCCGAGACTCCGCCGTTTTTCGAGCACCGCCGAAACCGACCCTCTAGGATCGTTTCTAACGCACTCCGAGCACCGTGGCCGACACATTGGACCCCCACCGCCGCCGATGCGTCAAACGTCAAATTTGGAACGATTGGACAATTGTCTAATCTTGCCAAACTCGAAGAGGCCAAAACGCCGATGGAATCGACAAGGAGTACTCGAATCATGGGACTGATTGACAAATTCAAGCGACCGAGCGACCTGGCCGTATCTCTCGACAGCACCGAAGAAACTACCGCGCCGACCCTCGACGAACTCGAAGCCCAGGTACAAACGGGTCTCGAATCATTCGCCACCGCTGGCCGAGCACTAGCCGCGATCAAGAGCCGGAAGCTCTACCGCCCAGGTTTTACCTCTTGGGAATCCTACTTGGTTGAACGCTGGCGGTTTACAGGTGACTACGCCACGAAGCTCATAACCGCCGCAGCCGTGGCCGACGAACTGGTATCCGCAGGTCTCCCGCAGCCGCTCCGAGAGTCTCACGCTAGGGAACTCAAGAAGATTCCAACCGAGCACCGTGGCGAACTATGGCAAGCCGCAATTGCCGATGCTGGCGGAATTGATAACGTCACAGCCGAGCAAATCGCCTCAAAGGGAGCAAAGCACCGGAAGCCCAAAGCCCGACACAAGAAACCGAAGGCGGTTACTCTTCGTGGCAAGGGATGGGTAATTGTCGTTTCTCGGAAAACCGCCGACCTCGATATCCTGGCGATCCTCGACGAAGCGACCGATCAACTCGAAGCTAAGGCCGCAGCCGCCAAAGCCGCCTAGGTCGGTGGTGGAAACATTTCCACAACCGAGCCGCCGCCCTGGTTTCGCTACAACCGTTCCGTTGTAGCTAAAATTCTGTTTTTCAGTGTTGAACCTACTTGCCACTATACGATAGTTTGCGTATAGTCTTAAGTAGTTCAAGTCACTCAACTGGAAAACAAGCCATGCAAGCCGTACTCTACATTCGATGCTCGACCGAAGGCCAAGCCACCGAAGGCGTTTCACTCGAAGCCCAACTCGCCAAGCTCAATGCATGGGCCGCCCTTCATGATGCCGTGATCGTCGGACAGTTCTCCGATGCTGGTATCTCAGGCATGGATGAAAGCCGCCCAGGTCTCGCCGCAGCCATGCAAGCCGCCACCGAGCACCAGGCCGCCCTGGTGGTTTACAGTCTCTCACGATTGAGCCGCAGTACTTCCCATTGCATCAAGCTAGCCGACCAACTCAACAAAGCCGGCGCAAACTTGGTAAGTCTCTCCGAGCAACTCGACACAACTTCCGCCGCTGGCCGGATGGTTTTTAAAATGCTGGCCGTACTCGCCGAGTTTGAACGCGATCAACTGGCCGAACGCACTCGAAACGCCATGCAACACAAGAAGAGCAAAGGCGAGCGAGTAGGAACCGTCCCGTTCGGTTACACCCTAGCCGCCGATGGAATCACTCTCGAACCAAACGCCGCCCAACTCGAAGCCGTTGAACTCATTCGCAAGCTACGCCAAACAGGTCTTAGCTTGCAACAAATCGCCGACGAACTCACCGCCCGTTCAATTCCAACCGCAAAGGGAAACGCTCAATGGACTCAGCAAGCAGTCAACAGGATCGTCAAGAGAGCCGCATAACCGCCGAGCAACGCGAAATACTCGACCGACTGGCCGAACTCTCAAAGGTTTTTCCAGTCGGCGAGCTACTGGCAAGGGAGCGACAAAACGAACACGTTGTTCGACTCGAAGCCATGATGCTCTACCCGATGCAATTCGCACTTGGCACGAACGAACTCGACGCGATCCGAGCCGCCACCGATGCACTACGCGAAAAAATGGCCGCCCAAGCAATAAGGAAACCCAGGTAATGAACGACACCGCCGCCGCCCTCGAACTGATCGAAGCGATCAAAGAACACCTTGGAAACGTACTCGCCGAGCAACTCTTCTCAGTAGCCAAGCTCGAAGGCCAAGCCATGAGCGAGCCGCAGCAAGAAGCTCAGCGCCAAGCCGCCCGGGTCTCCAAGGCGATCCTAGCAAGCCAATCCGCCGCCCTGGTAGCGATCCGTTTGGAGTATCGCACTACGGCAAATCAGCCCCAAACGATTGTCATTCGACCCGATGGAAGCCTAGAAATATGATCGAAGAGCAACTCCGCCAAGCACTCGCCGCC
>JAJTFB010000157.1 GCA_021300015.1 Pirellula sp.
GCCATTTAACCAAGCCCCCCATCACGCTGCGTCTGGGCCCGGGCAGGCTAGCGATTTCCGGCCGTGCAGCCTAATCGATTCGATGCGGGGTTTATAGCCATCGCCCGCGGCTTGCGCCTAAGCGGCTCACAGTGTCCCCGTGAGCCAACCAGCGCAAGCGGTTGGGCCATTTAACTCAGCCCCTCATCACGCTGCGTCTGGGCCCCAGCAGGCTAGCGATTTCCGGCCGTGCAACCTAATTCATTCGATGCGGGGTTTATAGCCATCGCCCGCGGCTTGCGCCTAAGCGGCTCACAGTGACCCCGTGAGCCAACCAGCGCAAGCGTTTGGGCCAGCAGTTCAGGGATACTTTAATCCTTGGTCTCGCCCAAATACACTCGCACCAACTGACGGTCGTTTCGCGCAAAGATGCTCTTTTCGGCAAACGCAGGATGCGACCAGCACACTCCCCCACGCTGCCCCAATTGATCGCGGGTCGGCGGAATCAGTTGGCTCCGCGAGAGAATCTCAAGCCCCTGACGCGAAAGCTTGGTGATCAGCAATTCTCCTCGTTCATTGAACATCCAAACACGGTCGGCCTGGCGAACCATGTGGATCGTTGCCCAGCGAGCTCTCGGCACCGCCTTGGTGTCCTCCCAAATCCGCTCACCGGTCAAGCCGTCTAAACAACGGAATTCGCCGTAGCTATCCGTGCCGTAGACCAAGTCCCCCTCGAGGATGCTCGTACCGATCATCGCGTGCAGGGATTGAGTATGCTGCTCGTCGGGCCCGACGGCCCGCCAAAGGACCTCCGAGGAAACCTTGTCCTTCGGGACTCGCACCATAAGCGACCCGTCATAAAACGAGGAGACGAACAACTGCTCTCCGAAGAGCGCTGGATCACCGACTCCGATCGGCATGCGCGAAGGTGGAAAAGGGTGCCCCCAGAGGACCTTGCCGGTCCTCGGATCCAGGCCTGATAAACTATCGCCAGTCCAACAGACCAGCACGTCCTGATCGGCTTGGCGGATCAAGATCGGGGAAGAATAAGCCCCACGGTCCTTGAGGGCACGCCAGAGCTCTTTGCCCGTCTGTTTGTCGAAAGCGACCATACAAGCACCGGCCGCACCACATACCTGCTGAACGACCAAGTCCTCGTAGATCAACGGCGATGCGGCAATGCCCCAGATAGGCATCTGGATATCGAAGTCTTTCTGCAGATCCCGCTTCCAAATCACCGCACCGGACTTGGCATCCAAGCAGTGGAAATGCCCCATGGCACCGACGCAGTAAGCTTTTCCTTGGTCGATCGTCACACTGGCGCGAGGGCCAGCGGTGTAGCTGATTCGGTAGTCGGCCGGATACTCGACGACCCACAACGATTTGCCCGTTTGGGAGTCGAAGCAGTGGATACGTTCGGTCGCATCGCGATCCTTGGGTTGTCGGTCCATCACATAGACACACCCCATGGCGACGGTCGGTCCCGAGTAACCTGGACCGATCTCAGCGGTCCAAGCGTAAGGCAATTGGCCAGGGGGAAGCTCCTCGACGATACCGGTTTCCTTCCAGAGGCCATCGCGGGTTGGACCTCTCCATTGGGGCCAATCATCGCCCAAGGCGGCGGTTGTCACAGATCCGACCCATGCCAGGGCGATGACCGCCACACGCAAAACTGCCGAACGAACAGAGGGCGAATATGCAGAGAGGATTATCATCAGAAGCTTTCGAAAGGAGTTTTTCATCGCCCAATTATAGCAGTATAAAGAGAAGCGCAGTGGATTTCCCCAGAGATCCTCTGGCTGCTTGTCCCGATCCGTCCCTCATCCATTCGCGCAGTCCAATCGTGCAATCCATTCGCGCAATTCACTCGTGCACATCGAAAGAATCGACCGGAACATGAACCCTCTGCAAGCATTCTTGAACGCAGGAACTTTCGCCGTTGCAGGCGCATCGCGCGATCGCTCCAAGTACGGCAACCAAGTCTTCCTAGCGCTCGTCGCCTCAGGTCGGCGCGTATACCCATTGAATCCCACCGCAGGGGAGGTCGAAGGCCATGCGGCCTATGGGACCCTGCCCCAGTTACCCGTGATCCCCGAGTCGTTGTCGATCGTCACACCACCGAGCATCACGCGCCAAGTCATCGAGCAAGCGATAGCGTTGGGGGTCAAAAACGTATGGATGCAACCCGGCGCCGAGGATGAGCAGGCCAGCAGTGCAGCGCGCAAGGCGGGTTTGAACGTGATCGATGACGGCAGTTGCATCCTTGTGCTACTTGCCCGCGAAAGCCCCCAACGCGCAGGTTGAGCTTCATCAGGTTCAGCTTCAACAGGTTCAGCTTCAACAGGTTCAGCTTCAACAGGTTCAGCTTCTAGAGCGGATTTCGAGTTCGGCTATCCTTGAGCTTGGGTCGGCTCAAGCCCGATCGATGGATCCCTCGTCGGACGATTCGTTGGCCTGAAGCTTCGCATCGAGAGCTCGCGGTCCCTGTACAGGGAGTCGGATCGGTTCGCCTTGCAATCTCGCTCGATCCGCCACTTTTTTGTATCCAACGATGGTTCTCCATATCCACAGGAAGTTCAGAGCTTGGAACCCTAGCATCAGAAAGAGGTAGAACCCCGAGTACCCATCTCCCCCGATTTGCCCCTGGTTTCGAGCCGCGATGAGCATGGCTAGCAGAAGACAAAAGATACCCATGAGAATCAAATACAGCACCATCTGTCGGACCACGAAACGCTGCTGGCTGACATATTCGCAGTTCTTCCAGCTCATCCAGCTACCGAACAGCCCCCCGGCCAAGCCGACGAAAGAGCCAATCAGAGATCCTGCGACAGCCGAAGACCCGACCGTCCCGACCAGCCCACTGGATTTGGCGGCCGTTACCGTAGAGACCGTCGCGCCAGCGGCATAAGTGCTCGCAGGGACAGAAGCCATCACCACGGCCGCGAAAGCCCCCTTGGGGGCAGTCTCGACAAGAGTACGCCGGATGCAATCGGCCATTTCGGCACGGATCAAGTCGCGACCGCGTTTGAGCCGTTGTCGAATCGTCGATTCGGATTCCCCCAAAGCGACCGCGACATCGCGAGTCGATTCATCGCAACGGTAGAACAAAACCATCGGCTCACGGTAGATTTCAGGGAGCCTTGCTAGCAAGGACCAAACCCATTGTCTTTCTTGCTCGATCGACAGGATAGCCTCGGGGTTCAGTTGTTTGGGATCATCGACTTCGATTTCCAAATCATCGATGGAGCGATAAGCTCGCGAGGATTTTTTTCCACGCAGTGCATCGACGGCCCCTCGACGCGCGATGGTGCATATCCAGGCCGGGAACTTCTCAGGATCTTGGATACTCCGAAGGTTTTTCCAAGCTTCGATAAACGCTTCTTGGGTGATGTCTTCGCTGAGGGCAAAATCCCCACAGGTGCTGTAAGCGATCCCTGAGACCATCGCTGCATAGTCGTGGACCAGCGTTTCGAAAGCCTCACGATCCCCGAGTGCGGCTGCTCGGACCGACTCAGCGGTATTTTCGACCATGGTTTTGGGTTCTCTCGATGGGAGCCAAACGGACTCAGGACGCCTGAAACAACGTTCCTTGAAAGTTAGTCGCGACGACCGAGCGATTCGTGACAGGATTTTTTGGTTCCGACGAAGATACATCCGCAACATGGGGGCATGGGAGGGGATACCGATCGATCGGATGGAACCAGCCCAAAAGCAGGCCTTTGAATTAGACAGCCTAATCCCAGTCCTTCCTTTTAGGGAATTAATGGGGGTGTGTTGAGGTAGCCCAAGTTCGTGCGAGTTAGGCTTGAAAAAGGGGAGCGAAGCGAGTAAAGTTCGGTTTCCCACCAAAAAATTCCCCTGTAGCTCAGTCGGCAGAGCAGCGGACTGTTAATCCGCGTGTCGGAGGTTCGAGCCCTCCCGGGGGAGCTTTCCAATCCTCGGAATTTCCGAGATAACATCGTTAACGGACAAAGCCGAGGAGCTCAAGCCCCGGCTTTTTTCTTTTTCCCATAGGAATTTCCCATAAGCTGTAAATCCAGTGAACAATCTGAGTGCGCTGCAGACCGACCTAAAAATCGCACGTTCAAGGCCGGATCGCCCAAAATCGACTGCAACTCTCAAATTCTCTGTTTTACAGAGTACTCCGGTTTAACAACAAGGACTACTCTCTGAGAATTCCCCTTGGCGAGCGGGGAGAGCGTTAGGACAATACCATCCATGCCTGAATCCGAAGTAAATCGATCCGTCGCCGAAAGAGAGATTCGCGACTTGAAATCATCCATCGATCAGTCGAATCTTCGACGGGCGGCCGAGCTATCAATGCCCGAGAAATTGCGTCTTGGCGCCGATCTCTACGACGACGGTATCCGTTGGTTGAAACAGATCATTAGGGCCGAACAACCAAGCTTGTGCGACGAACAAGTGAGCGAGGAACTCGATCGCCGGAAAGCCATCAAGAGAAGAGTTGAGGAAGAAGGGCTATTCCAACCCTATGTGGAGGGTTCAATTGGAAAAGTCTAGTTTTGAAGCGTTGATCGATGTCATTCGCGTGCTTCAAACGCATCAGATCCCGTACATGCTTGTCGGCGCTTTTTCCAGCAACGCCTACGGATACCCTCG
>JAJTFB010000060.1 GCA_021300015.1 Pirellula sp.
CAAAAATCAATACTTTCAAAAACTTCAAATCTTAAATATCAGAGGTAAATCCAATGGCCAAAGTCAATATTCGTCCACTCGATGATCGTGTCGTCATCCAACCTACCGAAGCCGAACTGACCACCGCAGGTGGCATCGTCCTGCCAGATAGCGCCAAAGAAAAGCCACAACGTGGCAAGGTCGTCGCGGTCGGACCCGGCAAACTGCTCGACAATGGCGTCCGCGCCACTCTCAGCATCGCTGTAGGCGACGAAGTCATCTTCGGCAAATACGGCGGGAGCGAGATCGAAGTCGACGGCGTCGATTACAAGATCCTTCGTGAGAGCGACGTCCTCGCCAAACTCGCTTAGTCTCCCCCCAGACAACGGATATTCATCTTAAAATCCTCAGAAAAAGGAACTGCGAAGCGTGGCTAAGCAATTAATGTTTGATGATCAAGCTCGTGCGAGGATGCTCGCGGGCGTTGAGAAATTGGCAAATGCTGTCGCTGTTACGATGGGTCCGACAGGACGCAACGTGATCATCGACAAGAGCTTTGGCGGACCGACTGTCACCAAAGACGGTGTGACGGTGGCCAAGGAAATCGAATTGGAAGACCGATTCGAGAACATGGGAGCCAAACTCGTCGTCGAAGTCGCTCAAAAGACCAGCGACCTGGCCGGCGATGGAACCACCACCGCGACCGTCCTGGCTCGCGCCATCTTTAAAGAAGGGCTTCGCAATATCGCTGCCGGTAGCAACCCCTCGGCAGTCCGCCGCGGGATCGACAAGGCCGTTGAGGCTGCCGTCGAGCGATTGCACGCGATGGCCAAGCCCGTATCGAGCCGCGATGAAGTCGCTAGCGTCGGTGCCATCTCGGCCAACAACGATATGTCGATCGGTTCGCTGCTGGCCCAATCCCTCGAACGCGTCGGTAAAGACGGCGTGATCACGGTCGAAGAAGGCAAAACGGCAGACACCACCGTCGAATACGTCGATGGGATGCAGTTCGACAAAGGATACGTGTCCCCCTACTTCATCAATACCCCCGCGGACATGAGCTGCACGTTGGAAAACGCGCTGGTCTTCATGTACGACAAGAAGATCAGCAACATCCGGGACCTAATCCCATTGCTCGAAAAGGTTAGCACCTCGGGCCAACCCCTGCTGATCATCGCCGAAGATGTCGATGCAGAAGCCCTTACGCTCCTGGTCGTCAATAAACTCCGTGGCACCCTCAATGTGTGCGCCGTCAAAGCCCCTGGCTTCGGCGACCGACGCAAAGCGATGCTCGGGGATATCGCTGTCCTGACCGGCGGTACTTTCATCAGCGAAGACCTCGGGATCCAACTCGAAAAAGTCTCCCTCGAACACCTCGGACGAGCCAAAAAGGTCGTTGTCGATAAGAACAACACGACCATCGTCGAAGGTGGTGGAGACCGCAAAGCGATCGATCAACGCGTTTCCCAAATCCGTGCCCAAATCGATCAAACCGATAGCGAGTACGATAAGGAGAAATTCCAAGAACGACTCGCCAAACTTGCCGGTGGTGTGGCTGTCATCAGCGTCGGTGCCGAAACCGAAGCCGACATGAAGCAAAAGAAAGCTCGCGTCGAAGATGCTCTCCATGCGACCCGCGCTGCGGTCGAAGAAGGTATCCTGCCAGGCGGTGGTGTCGCCTTGCTCCGATGCACCGATGCAGTCTCCAAAATCGTCAGCAGCCTCTCTGGTGACGAGAAAACCGGTGCGGATATCATCCTACGCGCTCTGGAAGCTCCCTTGCGTCAAATCGCCGACAACGCCGGAATCGACGGTAGCGTCGTTGCCGACGAAGTTCGTCAAAAGCCCGTCACCATGGGCTACGATGCAAACAAAGGCAAGTACGTCGACATGCTCTCAGCCGGAATCATCGATCCGGTCAAAGTGGTTCGAACCGCCCTTGCAAACGCCGCGAGTATCGCCGGATTGCTTCTGACGACCGAGGCCCTGGTTACCAACCTGGACAAGGAAGACAAGAAGAAAAGAAAGATCGAAGGAGCGGTGCGCTAAACAAAGCCCACTAGCCTAAGATCAAAGACTTCTTTGTGCGGACAGTCGACCACCGACTGTCCGCCCTGACTGGGTCATTCGCTCACCGAATGGCCTTTTTTTCTAAACCTTGCAAGGATAGCCAGACCAATACCGTGTCTTCTCAGTCCAAACGGGATTACTACGAAGTCCTAGGGGTCAGCAAAACTGCTTCCCAAGACGAAATCGCAAAGGCCTATCGCAAGCTGGCGCTGAAGTACCACCCAGATTCCAACCAGGGAAATACCGACGCGATCAACAAATTCAAAGAAGCCGCAGAAGCTTACGAAGTCCTTTCCGACTCCGATAAACGAGCCCGGTACGACCAATACGGACACGCCGCCACCGGATCTGCAGGACAAGGCTTCGGAGGAGTCGGCGATATCTTCGAAGCCTTCGGAGATATGTTCGGCGGCTCGATCTTCGAAGATTTCTTCGGCGGTGGAAAAACTCGCTCACGCGTCCGACGCGGTGCCGACCTGCGATGCGATGTCACCCTCGATCTGGAGGAAGCTGCAAAAGGGGTCACCAAAACCGTCTCGCTGACCCGATACGCCTCATGCGAAAAATGCAAAGGCTCCGGATCTGCCGAAGGTTCCCAGCCCGAAACATGTGGCAAATGCCAAGGTCGAGGTCAAGTCGTCCAAGCCTCGGGGGTGCTCCGGGTTCAAACCACTTGCCCGATATGCCGAGGCAGCGGAAAGACCATCAGCAATCCATGCTCGACCTGCGATGGAAATGGACTCAGGCCCCATGAAGTCAAACTCGAAGTCAAGATCCCTGCAGGCGTCGACGACGAAATGCGAGTTCGACTTCAGGGCGAAGGGCAACCGAGCCCCGACGGCGGACCACGCGGCGATGCTTATTGCTTCATCCACGTCAAACCTCACCCGCTGTTCAAACGCGACGGGCAAGATCTGATTTTTCAATTCCCGATCTCCTTTAGCCAAGCCGCACTAGGAGCCAAAGTCGAGATCCCAACGCTCGATGGTCGCAAAGAACTCGACGTGGCTGCCGGTACGCAAAGCGGAACCGTCTTTCGTTTGCGAGGACAAGGCATGCCCGACCCGCACACCTCAGGCAGAGGGGATCTTCTGATCCAAACCTTCATCGAGGTTCCCAAAAAACTCAACAAACGCCAACAAGAACTCCTGCGGGAATTGGCCGAACTCGAAGAAAAACACATCTCGCCAGAACGCAAAACCTTTATGGACCGCATCGTGGCCTATTTCCAAGGCCAAGGGAATAGTTGATCCAACTCAAAAACACTCGCGAAATTATCTAAGATAGGTTTCCAAATGAGCACAGAAAACGACAAAGATCCAAAGAACAATCCGTGGCGCGACCCTGCGGACCTTGCCGATGGAGCCCAAGGCGAAGCCAGAGGTGAATCCCAAGAGGATTCTTACTTCTCAGAGGACAACGACGATATCTACGATTCGATCGACGATGACTCGCCCGAAATGCTCGTGCAAACCCTAGAACTCCAAGTCGCCGAACTTCGAGACCGAGAACTCAAAGCCCAAGCCGAGTTGGAGAACTTCCGACGTCGGATTCTCCGAGATGTCGACCAGCAATTGAAGTATGCTGCGATGCCTTTGGTCACCGATCTGCTCGATGTGCTCGACAACCTCAACCGCGCAATCGAGTCTGCAACTCCCGGTTCGAGCACCGAAGGGCTCGTCGCTGGGGTAAAGCTAGTTCAACAACAGTTCGTCAATGTGCTGAGCAAGCACCATTGCAAGCAGATTCCAGGGGTCGGAATGCCTTTTGACCCCAACGTACACCAAGCGATCGCGCAACAGGCCAGCGGTGAACACCCCGCCGGTAGTGTCGCAGTCGAGCACAGCACAGGCTACACGCTTCACGATCGAGTGGTTCGCCCAAGCATGGTGGTCGTCTCGACCGGACCGGCCACCTAAGATAGGCTGATCGATTCCTGTGGCGTTTCCGTCCCCGATACTCCCCCGCGATTCAAAAACAGACAAGCCATGCCAACCTACGATTACGAGTGCGACGCTTGCGGCCATCGATTTGAGTTGTACCAAAGCATCTCGGCCGACCCGGAGCGCAAGTGCCCTGAGTGCAAAAAACTCAAGCTTCGGCGTCTGATCGGCACCGGAGCAGCAGTCGTCTTCAAAGGCTCTGGGTTTTACCAAACCGATTACCGCAGCGACTCCTACAAGAAATCGGCTGCCGCCGACAGTGGCTCCTCTCCGAGCACCGAAAAAACCTCAGGGGAAAAAGCTTCCGGCGAAAAATCGACTTCAGACAAACCGGCTAGCAAACCCGCAGAAAGCTCCCCGCCGAAGAAAAAGCCAAAATCCTAGAGCCATTGTCCCCAATGGCTCTACACGACGCGCTAGCGGCGGCGTCTTACGTCTGTTCGGCTGCTTTTCTCACCAGCCACGCGGTCCGATAGCTCCGATCGATTGGGGACAATCGATCTACCAATAGGCCTCCTCCAGTGTAGAGCCATTGTCCCCAATGGCTCTACACGACGCGCAAGCGGCGGCCTCTTACGGCTGTTCGGCTGCTTTGCTCACCAGCCACGCGGCCCGATAGCTCCGATCGATTGGGGACAATCGATCTACCAACAAAGACGCGGTAATAAATCAAATCAAATCAAATCAGGAAGATGCCCCTGGCTATCGCCGAGTTTCTCCAGGTCGACTTCCATACGATCGAGCAACGACAACCACAAATTGCTGATCGGCGTTTCCTTAGGGAATACCATGTGCCTACCGGTCTTAAGCGTGCCAGAACCGCCACCGGCCACGAGGATGGGCAAGTCCTCGTGATTGTGCGCATTGCCATCATGGATGCCGCTTCCGTAAGCGATCATCGAATGGTCAAGCAACGATCCTGACCCCTCTTGAATCGATTGGAGCTTGGTCAGGAAGTAAGCCAACTGCTTGGTATGAAAGATATTGATTTGCCGCAACTTCGATTGTTTCGAACCGTCCCCACCATGATGCGATAAATCGTGATGCCCCTCGGGTACATCGATGAACGAATACGACTTGTTGCTTCCTTCGTTGGCCAAGACGAAGGTGATGACCCGAGTTACGTCGGCTTGGAAGGCCAAGACCATCAAATCGGCCATCAGACGGATATGCTCCTCATAGACGGCCGGAATACTCTGCGGCACAGAATACTCGGGAACCTTCACCGGCGGCAGCTTTTCCGATCGCTCGATCCGAAGTTCGATATCGCGTATCGAGGAGAAATACTCGTCGAGCTTGCGCTGATCATTGGCCGCCAATCGCCCAGCAAGCGACTTGGAGTCCTCTCGAACGAAATCCAAGATGCTCTTGCGCTTTGCGTCCCGTTCGACTCGGGTCGAGTCGTTGCTCGAACCGAACAGCCGATCAAAGACGATCCGGGGATTGACCTCTTTGGGCAACGGTTGAGTCGCCGATCGCCAAGACATCGTCGAAGAGTAAACGCAACTGTAGCCCGAATCGCAGTTGCCTGCCATCGCACCTGCCTCGGTGCCGATCTCCAGAGAAGCCAATCGCGTTTGATTGCCGACCCGCGAGGCTGCAACTTGGTCGACACTGACCCCATTGCGAATATTCACCCCATCGGTCTTCAAAGGACGAGCACCGGTCAAGAATGCGGACAAAGCTCGCGCATGATCGCCCCCGCCATCGGCGTAAGCTCTCGCGCCGTCGGCAGTCAGGCCCGAGACAACCAAAAGCTTGTCCTTCACCTGGGCCAAGGGTTCGAGGATCGGAGAGAGCTCAAATCCCGGTGAAGTCGGATCGGAGGACGGTGTTGGTGACGACGGGGTTTTGGGCGTCCAGTCGGCCATGTTCTTGCCGTTAGGCACATACAAAAACGCCATGCGATTTGGTGCTTTGGGGACCGAGTCTTGGGCCCAACTCGTCATGCCAGACATCCCCTCGAGCCAGGGCAACCCTAGCGACACCCCCACCCCACGCAAAAGCGTTCTTCGGTCCATCGGCCTACTGGGAATCAGCATAGCATTACTCCTTACCCCGTCTTAAAAACGGTTCACTCAAGACGATTTCACGAACCAAGGACTGAAACTTGTAACCCTCGGCGGGCATCGATGCGACGATTTTCTCGACCGTCGGCCGGTCATAGTATTCTACCCCACGGCCCAGCGCATAGGTCAGCATTTTCTCGGTCAAACATCGAACGAAGTCCTCAGGTTTCCCTAAGAGAATCGATTTTAAATCCCCTGGCCCCGAAAAGCTCGACCCGTCGTCGAACTGCCCAGAGGCATCGATATCAAAGGAGCCATCCTTGGTCCGATAAGCTCCAGTAGCATCGAAGTTCTCCAACGCAAAGCCGATCGGATCCATCTTGGCATGACAACTCGCACAAGCAGGATTCTGCCGATGCACCTCCATACGCTTGCGAAGCGATGCGGCCGAAATGTCCTCCGCAGCGGTCGGCAATTCCGGGACATTGGGCGGGGGCGGGGGAGGGGGGGCACCAAGGAATTGCTCCAAGATCCATCGGCCTCGTTTGACCGGCGAGGTCCGAGTCGGATTCGAGGTCGCCGTAAGGACGCTCGCCTGGGTGATCAAACCACCTCGCTTGCGGTCCTGCAATGCAACACGCTGGAACGACTCCCCAAGGATCGGCTTGCCATCGGGCGCAACGGCAGGCTGGCCCGTCGCGTTTCCCGATGTGTCGGCGATCCCATAATGCTTTGCCAAAGTCTCGTCGAGATAGGTGTAATCGGCATCGATAAGCTCCAAGACACTTCGATTCTCACGCAGCACCGATTCGAAAAACAACTCCGTTTCCCTCTTCATCGATGATTTGAGCTTGGCCCCAAACGAAGGAAACAACTTCGCGTCGGCAGCAAAAGAATCCAACCTCTGAATCTGAAGCCACTGCGTTGCAAAACTCGCTACCAGGGCGCTGGATCTCGGATCGGCAAGCATCCGCGTCACATGCGTCGAGAGCTCCCCAAGCAGAGTTCCATTCGCGGCCGCATCGAAAAGCAACTCGTCAGGCATCGATGACCACAGGAAATACGAAAGCCTCGAAGCGACCGCATAGGAGTCCAAATCCCGAGTCTGCACACTCGAAGCTTGATCGTCGGTCTCGACGCGAAAAAGAAACTTCGGCGAACACAAAACCGCTTGCATCGCAACTTGCATCGCCGACTCCCACTTGAGCCCCCCGGCTGTCATCTGATCGACCCAAGCGGCTAGCTTCTCAAGCTCTTGGGCTTCGACCGGTCGGCGATACGCTCGGCGCATGAAACGACCAAGCGCCTCTCGGGTTTGCTCAGGTACCGATTTCCCAGGATCGACCGCCAGTAGACGGCGGTGCGAATCAGGACGCGTATCGAGCGGCCCATCGAGAGCCATGTACTCGACATAAAGTTTGGCCGATTGCCCCTCAGGACGCTTCCGCTGTCCTACGATCACCCTGTCGCGATTGGCCATCGCCGGAATACTCACTTCGATCACCTCGGCTCGATCCGCAGACTGGGCCGAGACTTCGAAGCTCTTGAGAATTCTCGCCGGTCGATGAAAGCTACCGCTGATCGTATCGAGCTCCGCATCGCTCGATGGATCCACCAAATCCTTGCCATGGATCAAGATCACCCCTTGGATACTCTGAGCATCCGAAGCGACCCCGTAGACCTTCGTTCGAAACAAATATTCGCCGGATCCTTCCCACTGATACGGAGTGTGAATCGGCCCTGTTTCAATCCCATCCTTGCCCGCAGTGTCCAACCGACGGTAGCCGCTCTCCATCAACTTCGATGCCACCTCGGCTGAAGCCGGCTCGGTGTACTGACTCGACAAATGACGCTTGGGAACCGCCGGAGGATCCGGTGTGATAGCCCGACTGAGTATCCCTTCGGCCGCATCCAAATACCGCTCCATGAGCACCGGTGGCAAACTCAACACATCGCCAATATTGTCAAACCCATATCCGATGTCATCCGAAGGGAACTCCCCCGTGGGGTCAAAGTCCACGCCGATCAAATCGCGAATCGTATTCTTGTACTCAAGCCGATTAAGCCGTCGCATCGTGACTCGCCCCGGCTTGGGCTCAGCCTCCCGATCCGCGCGATCGAAAATCGCTTCGATTTGCTTGACGAATTTCTCCGCCTGAGCAACCCCCGGCGATCGCTCCTCTTTCGGTGGCATCGAACCGGACCGGACCTGCTTGATCACGTTCATCCACATCTTACGCTCCCGAACGATCGAGTCCGAATCGCTAAAACGCGTCAGAACCACCTCGGCCTGTGGCTCGACCTCCGAATGGCACTTCGAACAGTACTCCTCGATAAAGGCCTTTCCAAACGTCTTGTAATCGGCCGGCGGTTCCTGACCACAGACCCGTTGCGAAATCCCCAGTGCAACGAACAAGCCCAATAAGATTCGCAAAGCTCGATTCGAGTTCTCAAGCCACCTGAAATGCATCGTAAATCCCATGGAAACTCCAACCATAAAAACCCCCAACATGGGGACCCCCAACCGGACTTGCTCGGGCTCGTGCTCGTGCTCGATGCCCAAAGTATACTCGCTCAGGATTCCGTCATGGTTTCCTCGATTACGAGCACGTGCACCAGGGTTACAATCGGATTCAATTAAAATAGCGGATCATTTAGAAACCCGATTCTCTCCCTTAAAGCATTCGCAAAGGTAATCAACCCTCCATAAACCTCAAAACCCCCCATTTCTCCAGGGGGTTCGAGCACCTTTTACCCACCAAGCTCACTCCCAAAGCCTTGACTTCTCGCCCCCGAACCGATATCCTGAATCCCTGATTTTAATGGAAGGAGATCCAAAATTAGTAAAGCAGATAAAAAGGCGGCTAGTCAGGCGGTCCACATTCGGTCGCTCAAGGTCTTCTACGACGTGGTCCGCAAGAGAAGTTTTTCCCATGCGGCCGTCGAGCATGGCATGACCCAAAGCGCCGCGAGCCAGAGCGTCCAACACCTCGAGGAATTCCTCGGCGTCAAGCTCATCGATCGAACCAAACGCCCTTTTGTCATGACGGCCGAAGGCCAAAAGTTCTTCGATGGACTCTCGGCGGTTCTGCGCCAGTTTGACTCCCTGGTCGAAGAAGTCCGCGCCGGAAATAACTCTGCGGCCGCTGTGACCGGCCACGTGATGGTCGCCTCGATCTACTCGATGGGACTGTCCTACCTGCCGACCCTCCAGGATCAATTTGCCAAAGCTTGCCCCGCTGCGACGATGAATTATCACTTGGCTCATCCCCACGAAGTCTATCGAATGGTCGAGCAGGGGACGGTCGATTTCGGGATGGTTAGCTACCCAGAATCGACCCACTCGATCGTAGCGACCAACTGGCGGCACGAACCGATGGCTCTAGTCGCTTCGCCTAGGCACCGCTTGGCCTCGATGCCTCAACCGATTCGCCCAGAGGATCTCTCGCAAGTCGCACTGGTCGCTTTCGCCCAAAATTTGAAAATCCGACAGGAAATCGATCGGCAACTGCGACAACTTGGGGTGACCATGCGAATAGCAGTCGAACTCGACAACATCGATTCGGTCAAACACGCGGCAGTGGTCAACAGCGGTGTTGCGATCCTCCCAAAACTTACGGTTCAAAACGAGGTGGCGGCCGGCTCTTTGACCATGCTCTCATGCGAAGGCTTGAACCTTACACGTCCGTTAGGAATCATCCAAAAACGAGATGTTTCCATGTCGCGTGCAGCAAGGTCCTTCATCGAGTTGATCATCGGTCATGCCGTTTGGACCGGAGATTCCAATCAAGAAGAACTTGACCCTAATAGCCATTCCGAACCGTCGACAGGCCCGATCGATCCGAGCAAAACCAATGTTCTCGCCGATGCAGCGTCGGCCTCACTTTAGAAGAGTTTCTCACCAACAGAGTCGCGACCAAGGACGGAACACTTGCACCGGAACACCTTCATGGCGTGACTCGACTGTAGGTCGTTGATCTAGTTTCCATCCACCATCACTACCCCCTGCTACCGAGTCCATGAATACTCCTTACGGATACCCCACCAAACAGGGCCTTTATGACCCAGAACTTGAAAAAGATTCCTGCGGTGTCGGTTTTGTCGCGAACGTAAAAGGTGTGCCTAGCCACCAGATCGTTGTCGATGCAGACACGATCCTCCGGAACATGGACCACCGGGGTGCGTGTGGCTGCGAACAGAACACCGGCGACGGTGCGGGGATTCTCGTCGGACTACCTGATAAGTTCCTCCGACGCGTCGCGAAGAGTACTTTCGGGGTCGATTTACCGGCCAAGGGTCTTTGGGCGGCCGGCAATATCTTCTTCCCAAAAATCGCCGCAGAACGCGATAAGTGCCGTCGGATCTTCGACCGACTAATCCGCTCCGAAGGCCAAACCCTCATCGGTTGGCGCGACGTTCCCCAGCAAGCCGATCTTGCGGACATCGGTCCGACGGCCCGCTCGGCCGAACCTTGGACCGAACAGGTCTTCATCCAAGCTGCCGAGGGGATCTCCCCCGAGGAATTCGAGCGCAAGCTCTACGCGATTCGCAAGCAAGCCAGCCACATGCTGCGCAACGACTCGACCCTCGAACAAGCCTCCTTGTTCTACGTCTGCTCGCTCTCGACCAAGACTCTCATCTACAAAGGGATGCTCACCCCGGCCCAAGTGGTCCCCTACTATCCCGACCTCTCCGAGGAGGACTTCGAAACCCACCTAGCCATGGTCCACTCGCGGTTTTCGACCAACACGTTCCCGAGTTGGGATCGAGCCCAACCGTTGCGTTTCATGAGCCACAACGGGGAAATCAACACCCTCCGAGGAAACATCAACTGGATGCGGGCTCGCGAAGGTATGGCCCAGAGCGATCTGTTCGGCGAGGAACTCAAGAAACTCTTCCCGGTCGTCGAGCCGATGTGCTCAGACTCGGGAACCTTCGACAACGTTCTGGAATTCCTGCTGATGAACGGCCGAACCCTCCAAGAAGCCATCATGATGATGGTCCCAGAGGCTTGGCAAAAACACGACACGATGTCCCAAGAAAAAAAGGCCTTCTACGAGTACTTCAGTTGCCTGATGGAACCCTGGGATGGACCAGCCTCGATCGTCTTTACCGACGGAAAATATATCGGTGCGACCCTCGATCGCAATGGACTGCGCCCTAGCCGTTATTACCTGACGACCGACGATCGTGTCATCATGGCCAGCGAAGTCGGTGTCCTACCGGTCGACCCTGCCATCGTCAAAGAAAAAGGACGATTGCAACCCGGACGTATGTTCCTGATCGACTTCGACCAAGGCCGCTTGATTCCCGACGAGGAACTCAAGTCCTCCTTCGCAGCCAAGCGAAACTACCAGGAATGGCTTCGCACTGGCCGCATCACCTTGGACCAACTAGCCAAAGCCAAAGAGTGGCACGGATTCAATCCCGATACGCTCCTGTCTCGCATGCAAGCCTTCGGCTACACCATCGAAACGATGCACTTTATGCTCGTGCCGATGATCCAAACCCAAGTCGACCCCATCGGCTCGATGGGCAACGACTCTGCGATCGCCTGCCTGAGCGACCAACCTCGACTGGTCTACGATTACTTCAAGCAACTCTTCGCACAAGTCACCAACCCTTCGATCGATTCGATCCGAGAAGACGTGATCATGTCGCTCGAGTGCTACATCGGTCCCGAAAAAAACCTCCTGGCAGCTACCCCAGAACACTGCCATCGCTTGCTCATCCACCACCCGATCCTGACCAACGAGGAGCTCGGGGCCCTGAAGCATATGGATCTGCGAGGCTGGAAAACCGCTTCGATCGATATCACCTTCGATCGCTCACTTGGAAAAGCCGGCCTCGAAAAAACACTCGATCGAATCTGCGACGAAGCGGAAAAAGCCATCGATGATGGATACTCGCTGGTCCTGCTGACGGACCGAGCCCTCTCGAACCAACGCGTTGCTGTCAGCAGCCTGCTTGCATGCGGCGCTGTCCATCAACACCTCGTCAAAGTCGCCAAACGGACCGCCATCGGCATCGTCGTTGAAACCGGAGAGGCTCGCGAAGTCCACCACCACTGCTTGCACGTCGGCTTCGGCGCCGATGCGATCAACCCTTACCTCGCTTTCGAATCGCTCTGGCAAGCTTCCCGAGACGGGATGCTCGAAGAAAAAGACGAAGACAAAATCGTCTCGCAATACCGCAAAGCGGTCGCCAAAGGGATGCTCAAAGTCATGGCCAAAATGGGCATCAGCACCCTGGCTAGCTATAAAGGTGCACAGATCTTCGAAGCCCTCGGATTGCAGAACGATGTCATCGATCGCTGCTTCAAAGGAACCAGCAGCCGGATCCAAGGCTGCAGCTTCGATATCCTCGCCGAGGAAACCCTCCGAAGACACGCTCTGGCGTTCCCAACCGAACGCTCGGATGCTTGGTCCATGCTCCCGAACGTCGGCGAATTCCACTGGAGAGCCGAAGGCGAAAAACACGGCTGGGATCCCGCGGCCATCGCCGACATCCAAGTCGCCGCCCGAAACGGTGATAAAAATGCCTATCGACGCTTCGCCGATCACATCAACCAAGACGCCCGTATGAGGTACGCCTTGCGTGGCCTCTTCGAATTCCAATCCACCCGCGACCCGATCCCTTTGGACAAAGTTCAAACGGCCGACAAAATCGTCAAACGATTCTGCACCGGTGCAATGAGCCTCGGGTCGATCAGCTCCGAAGCCCACGAAACTCTCGCCATCGCCATGAACCGCGTCGGCGGCAAAAGCAATACCGGCGAAGGAGGCGAGGACCCAGCCCGCTTCAAAATCCTCGATAACGGCGATAGCAAACGATCCGCGATCAAACAGGTAGCCTCCGGACGTTTCGGCGTGACCATCGAATACCTTACCAACGCCGATGAACTGCAAATCAAAATCTCCCAAGGTGCCAAGCCCGGGGAAGGTGGAGAATTGCCCGGTCGAAAAGTCGATAAGTACATCGCCAAAATCCGCTACAGCACCCCAGGCGTGGGACTCATCAGCCCTCCTCCTCACCACGACATCTACTCGATCGAAGATCTCGCACAACTGATCCACGACCTGAAAAACGCCAACCCCTCGGCGCGCGTGAGTGTTAAACTCGTCAGCGAAGTCGGCGTCGGTGTCGTCGCATCCGGAGTCGCTAAAGCCCACGCGGACCATATCCTCGTCAGCGGCGATACCGGCGGCACAGGCGCTAGCCCCCTGACGAGCATCAAACACGCCGGCCTGCCCTGGGAACTCGGGATCGCCGAAGCCCACCAAACCCTCGTCATGAACAACCTGCGGAGTCGTGTGACTCTCCAAACCGACGGAGGTCTGAAAACCGGTCGCGATGTCGTCATCGCCGCACTGCTAGGGGCCGAAGAGTTCGGATTCGCTACCGCGCCCCTGATCACTCTCGGGTGCATCATGATGCGCAAATGCCACCTGAATACCTGCCCAGTCGGGATCGCAACCCAAGACCCCGAACTGCGAGCCAAATTCGCCGGCAAACCCGAACACGTCGTCAACTACCTGTTCATGGTCGCCGAAGACGCTCGACAAATCATGGCCTCGCTAGGATTCGCAAGCATCGATGAAATGGTCGGGCGAACCGATTGCCTGAAAGTCGATCAAGCCATCAAGCATTGGAAATCGGATGGACTAGACCTGACCCCCATCCTCAAACCAGCGAAAGGTCCAACGCCCGATACCGAAACCCATCAGACCATCCCGCAAGACCACGGCTTGGAAAAGTCCCTCGACATGCAAGTCCTCTTGCCGAGCTGTCGAAAAACCATCGAAACCGGTGAACCGATCGAACTTCAACTCCCGATCATCAACACCAACCGCACCGTCGGCACGATCCTAAGCCACCATATCGCCAAGAAATATGGACAAACCGGGCTTCCCACAAACTCGATCCACGTCAAATTCCGTGGATCCGCCGGCCAAAGCTTCGGCGCATTCCTAGCCCGCGGTGTGACCCTCGAGATCGAAGGGGATGCAAACGATTACGTCGGTAAAGGCCTCTCCGGTGGACGCATCGCGATCTATCCAGATCGCAATGCAGGCTTCAAACCCCAAGACAATATCATCATCGGAAACGTCTGCCTCTACGGCGCAACGATGGGCGAACTTTTCGTTCGCGGTCGCGCCGCTGAACGCTTCGCGGTCCGAAACTCCGGATGCTCGGCGGTCATCGAAGGGGTCGGTGACCACGGCTGCGAGTACATGACCGGGGGGCGAGTCGTCATCCTCGGACCCACCGGACGGAACTTCGCGGCTGGTATGAGCGGCGGTGTCGCTTATGTCCTCGACGATATCAACGCCCTACGCATCCGCACCAACCTCGGCACCGTCGAACTCGAACCCCTTGTCGAGCCTCAAGACATCGCAGAAGTCCTCGCGCTGGTCACATCCCACGCGGAACTGACCAAGTCGACGGTCGCCCAGGAACTCCTCCAAAACTGGCAAGCGAGCCTCTCGCGATTCGTCAAAGTCATCCCCACCGACTACAAGCGAGTCCTTGCCGAACAAGCCAAAGAAAACGCTTTGCAAGCGTCCACCGTTGCAGCCTCCTAAAACCATCCAACCAAAAAGATCAACTCGTTTACCAATAAAAGTTTAGACCTATGGGAAAGCCAACTGGATTCAAAGAATTCGACCGCAAGAAGGTATCCTGGAGATTGCCGATCGTCCGGCTCGAAGATTACCAAGAGATCTACACCGATCCGTCCGAAGAACACCTGCGCACCCAAGGCGCACGATGCATGGACTGCGGAGTTCCTTTCTGCCAGTCGGCCAGCGGTTGCCCTATCCAGAACCTCATCCCCGAATGGAACGACCTGGTCTACACAGGCCGCTGGAAAGAAGCCCTCGATCGCCTCCATAAAACCAACAACTTCCCCGAATTCACGGGTCGCGTTTGCCCCGCACCCTGCGAAGGTGCTTGCGTCCTAGGAATCACGAACCCACCGGTGACGATCAAGAATATCGAATGCGCGATCATCGACCGCGGCTTCGAAGAAGGCTGGGTCGTAGCCAAACCACCCAAAGTTCGCAGCGGAAAAAAAATCGCCATCATCGGAAGTGGACCTGCCGGCCTAGCGGCTGCCGACCAACTGAACCAAACAGGACACCACGTGACGGTCTACGAACGCTCCGACCGGATCGGTGGACTCCTAACCTATGGCATCCCCAACATGAAACTCGACAAAGGTGTCGTACAACGACGCCTCGATCTCATGGCCGCCGAAGGTGTCCGGTTCGTCACCGGTGCCGATGTCGGTAAGAATGTCGATCCGAAAAAACTCGTCGCAGAAAACGACGCGGTCCTACTGGCCACCGGTGCGACCAAACCCCGCGATCTGCCCATCCCCGGCCGCTCGCTCCGCGGTGTTCACTTTGCCATGGAATTCCTCTCGGCCAACACCGCTAGCCTCCTCGATAGCCACCACGCCGACGGCAAATTTATCTCCGCCAAAGGCAAACGAGTCGTTGTCATCGGCGGGGGTGATACCGGTTGCGATTGCATCGGAACAAGCTTGCGGCACGGCTGTTCGCAACTGATCAACTTCGAACTCCTCGACCAACCCCCCGAAGAACGCGCCAAAGACAACCCTTGGCCCCAATGGCCTCGTATCTTCCGCAGCGATTATGGACACGAAGAAGCCGCTGAAAAGTTTGGCCACGATCCGAGAACCTACAACATCCTAAGCAAAGAGTTCGTCGATGACGGCCAAGGAAACGTCACGGGCATCAAAACCGTTCGGGTGGCCTGGAAAGTAGAAAACGGCAAAATGAATATGACCGAAATCCCAGGCAGCGAAGAAATCATAGGCGCAGACCTCGTGCTCCTCGCTATGGGATTCCTCGGCCCCGAACAGTATGTCTCCGAACTCCTAGGAATCGAAACCGACCCCAGAAGCAACTACAAAGCCCAACATGGTCCGTTTGCAACCAACATCCCAGGTGTGTTCGCAGCAGGGGATTGCCGTCGAGGACAATCGCTCGTCGTCTGGGCGATCAACGAAGGCCGTGGCGCAGCGCGCGCCATCGACATCTTCCTGAGAGGTCACAGCTCGTTGCCAGCACCAGGCGTTACCCTCGGCTCCGCACTCGCAACGGCCAGCCTCTAACCCGCCAAAAAACACGAAAAGCCAAATATCCGGATCTCTACGCGAGATCCACTACGTCGGTGAAAAGCCGGATCTCTACGCGAGATCCACTACCTTCTTGTTCTTCTTCCCTTGCGTCTTTGCGCCCTTGCGTCTTTGCGTTTATTTCTTCCCCTGCGTCTTTGCGCCCTTGCGTCTTTGCGTTTATTTCTTCCCCTACGTCTTTGCGTTTACCTTCTTCGCACGCTGCCGCGGCTCTTGGCCCTGCCAAGCGTGCGACTCGCAGGAGCAGTCCCAAAAGGCAAATCGGCTTGCACCTCAGCAGCAGGTTCGCTTCGGTCAGTATTCCCAAACCCAGATCCAGACACCTTCTGCCCAGCAGACCTTGGCGATTCGGAGACCTGGGAACCGGACCCATCGCTCGCCGCTGGGCTGACACGCCGCTTGCCGACGACCTCCGACAAAGGATCCTTCTCGAGCATTCGATTGATCCGTTGCTCGATCTCCGTGAGCAAGTACCCTTGGTCCTTGCCCACGAAGGAAAACGCGATCCCCGATCGGCCCATCCGACCGGTCCTTCCGACGCGGTGCACATAGTCGTCGCACTCGTCGGGCATGTCGTAGTTGATGATGTGCGAGATCGACGATACATCGATCCCACGGCCAACGACATCCGTGGCCACGAGGATGTCGATCTTGTTCTCTCGCAACGCCTTGAATACTTCGTCTCGCTGAGGCTGACTCATGTCTCCATGGATCGTCTCGACGCGAACCTTGCGTTCCGGCCGGTTGGCGTAATAACGCTCAAGCTGCCGATGCAACTTGGCCGTCCCGATCTTGGTCCTGCAAAAAATGATCGCCTGAGGCGGTTGCTCCCGCTCGAGCAATTGAAAGAGTACCTCTTGCTTTCGATCCTGACTGATCGAGATGAACCTTTGCTCAATCGTCTCGACCGAGACATCTTTATCCGAACAGTCGATGACGACGGGCTCGAAAAGGTAGCGGTTGGCAAGATCCCGAATCCGCTCGTCGAGCGTCGCGCTCAGGAGCATCGTCTGTCGATTTTCAGGACATCGACGCAAAATGCGCTCGATGCTCGGACGAAATCCGATGTCGAGCATCCGGTCGGCTTCGTCGAGCACCACACACCAGATCCCACCGAGCCGCAGTGAACCGCGCTCGATGTGATCGATCACCCGTCCAGGGGTCCCGACGACCACTTGGACGCCGTGGCCTAACGCCTTAAGCTGCTTTTGCATGTGCTTGCCACCGGCGACCTCGACGATCTCCGTCGGGCAACCTTCGGCCAACTTGACAAACTCCCCGTAGACCTGATGGGCCAACTCCCGTGTCGGCACCAAAACCAACGCCTGGGGAAGCGGATGGATCCGAATCGGGTCGAGTTGCTCGAGAATCGGGATCGCAAACGAAGCGGTCTTGCCAGTCCCGGTTCGCGCCTGACCGAGGATATCGTAGCCCTCGAGCGCATGCGGGATAACGCGGGCTTGAATAGGGCTGGGTTTGCTCCAACCGACCTGGGCTAAAGCCCTTTGCATGACCGGTGAAAGGGGTAGCTCGGAGAAATGCTCCGGCATCGGTGACGTCATATCTGCACTTTCCTGAAGAATTTTCTGAGTCTACGATACCCTCAATCCGCACTCTTGACTAATCCAAACCAGCCGTTTTGCCATGGAATTCAATCCAATCGATTTTTCCCCCGAACACCGACTCTGGGCCTTGGAATGCCGCGCACGGCTCGAATACGCCCTCGATACGGCCAAAATCGATTCGGATCCAAACCCAGGTCCCATCTGGCAAACTCCCGACGAATGGCTGCCATGCCTTCTTTTAGCCGAGACTCTGTGCGAACTGGAGAAATCCGACCAAGCCCTCTTGAAGGATCTCCAAGGCCCCGGCAAGGCCGCCTTGAACGAAGCCCTCAGCACCCTGGCCAACTGGCTGTTCCAACTGGTTCGAACCGCGCCGGCCTCCTTCGAGGATCCAACCGCCCGCCTAGTCCAATTGCTCGCCGCACAAAAAGCCTGCGAATCCTACAACGCCTTCCGCAAATACCAGCCCCAAAAATGCCTCGGTTTGCTCCTCGAATCGATGCTCCTGAGCGGCCATTCGGCAAGCGTCCGGGTCGCCGTCGACCTGCTGGTCGATGCCCCACCTACCGACTGGAAAGACTCGGCCCAAGCCCTCGGGGTCCTGATGCAATCGACCAACTGGAAACTCGCGGATGTCTTCCCCCGCCTGCTCGATAGCAATCAACCGAGCGTCCTTGCTCCCGCTCTGGATCTGGCCAATAACATGGCCCGCAAACACGGCGTTAGCCCCCACCCAGCAGCCGAACGCTTCGATTCGCTCCTGACCGTCTTCGGCGCGGTGACTCTCCAGTTGCAATCCCTCGAAGAAAACCCCCGCCAATTTTCCGACAATGTCCAAGTCATCCAGCAAATCCTCTTCGACGCCGTCTCGCTCCTGGTCGCTATGTGCGACTTCTTCGCCCAAATGGGAGACCCAAGGTCCATCGGGAAACTCAACCAAGCCCTCGCCCTGAAACACCGACGATTGAAACTCGAATCCGCCTACGCGCTGGCCAAACTCGGCGAATCCAGAGCGATGGACCTGATCGTCGAACTCCTCCAAGACGACTCGTCGCGCGCACGGGCCATAGCCTACCTGCACGAACTCTCGGCCGACGATCGGATCGATCCCCAATGGACCTCCTCGCTGGCCAAAGCCAAATCGGATCTGGCGATCTGGCTAAGCCAACCCGAACAGTTTGCAATCCCTCCTTCTCGCATCGCCCTGGTCGAACAAAGGACCCTTCAATGGCCCGGCTTCGATGGCCCCCAAGAATGCTTCTTGCTGCAGTTCGACTACGGGACAGGGGATGGGAACTACTCGAACATCGGATTCTCAGGGCCGTTTCCCAGCGCCATGTCGCTCGACATGAAATCCTTCTGCAACGATACGGTTTTTGCGATGTACTTGGCCAACGACATCGAAGACCCCCACGAATCTCGAATCGCCTGGGATTCGCTCCCCGAACCGCACAAGGACTCCTACGAACCTACACTCAGAGAGCTTGAAGAAAAAGGTTTCGTCGAAATCAAACCACTGGCCCAGTTGAACTGCCTGAGCGCTCAGGCTCTGCTTTGCCAAGCCACCTCGGATGAAGGAAACACCTGGGGAATTCTCACCGACGGCGATTCGATCATCCGATGCATCTCCGGCCCGCAAACGTTCGAAACCCTGTTCCTCCAATGGAAAGGGAAACTCGCCCTGGAAATCCTCGGCGAATCCTGATCCGTCCGATCCGTCCGATCCGTC
>JAJTFB010000061.1 GCA_021300015.1 Pirellula sp.
ACGTCCGGAACGCAACTCCGATTCAAGAATCGCCTCAAGCTGACTTTTTTCGAGGGAATTCAGCGGACGCCGAAAGGCGCTGGTCGCAAAGCGTTCGACAATTTCCCTGGCATATATTGGATCCGTCCGATCCGTCCGATCCGTCCGATCCGTCCGATCCGTCCGATCCGTCCGATCCGTCTGATCCGTCCGATCCGTCCGATCTGTCCGATCCGTCCGATCTGTCCGATCCGTCTGATCCGTCTGATCCGTCTGATCCGTCTGATCCGTCTGATCCGTCCGATCCGTCTGATCCGTCTGATCCGTCCGATCCGTCCGATCCGTCCGATCCGTCCGATCCGTCCGATCCGTCTGATCCGTCTGATCCGTCTGATCCGTCCGATCCGTCTGATCCGTCTGATCAGTCCGATTCGTCCGATTCGTCCGAATCAAAATCGTAGCCTTCTTGCTCCTCAAGGGCGATCACCGGGTCGCTCTTGCGAACCGATTTGGACTTCTGCACCCCAGGCGAATCGTCCCAGTTGTTCTCCCGTCGAAGCTTGTTCGGTCGCTTGCTCGGTCCCGAACCCTCCTCCGGCTGCGATCGCATCCGCTCCCACTGATCGATGGTGATGACCACCTCGCGAGCTTGAGACCCTGCATACTCGCCGACAATCCCATCCTCGGCCATGAAGTCGATCAGACGTGCGGCTCGGCCATAGCCGATCCCCAATGCCCTCTGGAGCAACGAGCAACTCCCTCGGCCCTCGCGCACCACCACGTCCACTGCCGCTTCGTACAAATCGTCACGCTTCCTGAAACCTCCCGCAACCGCGTCCTCTTGCTCGTTGTCATCTTTGATCTTCAACTGCACGAGCTCTTGCACAAAGTTCTGCTCACCGGTGCTGCAGTGGTCGACGACCGCGTTGATTTCATCATCGCTCAAGTAAGTCCCTTGGCCTCGAAGCAAGGTACTGGTCCCCGGCCACAAAAAGAGCATGTCTCCGTTTCCAAGCAACTTGTCAGCTCCGTTCTCATCGAGCACCACGCGGCTATCGGTTCGGCTGGCAACCTGGAAACTGATCCGTGCGGGCAAATTGCTTTTGATCAAACCTGTGATCACATCGACCGTCGGCTTTTGCGTCGCGAGGATCAAGTGGATCCCAACGGCCCGGCTCTTTTGCGCTAGCCGAATGATGTGCGCTTCGACCTCTTTACCGGCAGTCATCATCAAATCGGCCATTTCGTCGGCCACGATCACGATGAACGGGAGATGATCGGGAATCATCTCGGCTTCCTCGTCGGTCTCGGGGCGGAGTCGCTCGCGAAGTTCATCGCGTCCGAGTTGGTTGTAGCTGGTGATATGCCGAACCCCGGCCCTAGCGAGCAACGCGTAGCGATCCTCCATCTTGTCGACGGCCCAAGCCAAAATCGCTTCAGCCTTGCGCATGTCGGTCACAACGGGGTGCATCAGGTGCGGCAATCTCGCATAGCCGCTGAGCTCGACCATCTTCGGGTCGATCATCAGCATGCGCACTTCGTCAGGTCGACGTGCCATCAAGAGCCTGGGATCGGCGCTACGATGCGAACGCTCGGTACCCGCAAAGCGATCGCCAAATCGTCGGCCAATCCGGTGATTTTTGACAGTCGTAAACCTGCTTCCATCTCGATCTCGTACTGAGCGATCACCGGACCGGTTTCGATCTCGACGACCCGAATGTTGAATCCGAAGTTGGAGAAGGTTTGTTCAAGGACTCGGGCCTTGCGTTTGACCTCTTCGGTTTGCTCGTCGTACGAGAAATCATCTCCCTCGGCGAGCAGCTCGACGCTCGGAAGTACGTACTCTTCGCTCCCGGCCGGAAGCTTGGTGTCGTTCAAAGAGTTGTAGAGGGAGTTGCGTTCCTCTTCCTCCTCTTCTTTCTTGCGATTCTTGGAATTGCGTATCCTGGGCTCAGGGCTTGAGGATCCGTGCGAAGGGTCTGCTCGGAGCTTGCCCTGCGCCGTCAATGCGATTTCGCTCGGTTCGCTCGGGTCCTCAGAATCCAGGTCCTCAGACTCCAGATCCTCAAGCGATGCGTCTTCGTGAGATTCCTCGTCGGTTGGATCGCTATCCAATTCCCCATCGAGACCATTGCCTCGGGCGGCTTGATCTTCGGCTAGATCCCAGTCTTCCTCGTCTCGATTGGGACTGCCCTGAATCCGTTCTTGCTCCTGGTCTTGGCCCTCGTCGATCGAAGTTTTGGCTCCGCGCGAGGACTTGCCCTTGGACTTCGAGACCGATAGATCCGTTCGACCGATCGGTTTGTTCCCCCCTGAGAGGTCTTGGCTGCTGAACGAGCTCGTCGCCCTCCGACCGATGCGAATCGATGGTCCGTCCCCATCGGTCGCTTCTTCGTCGGCGACGGGGCTCCCTAAGGGATCGTTAAACGGTCGCTTGGCCAAGTCGCTAAAGGAGGGAATCGGTCCTCCCGCGAGCGAGACCATAGGATCTCCATCGCGCAGTGTCACCGAAGCGGGCAAGTCGGTACGCCGAGCGGTGAATATTCCACTGCCAGTCGTTGTTCGGACCCAACCGTTGGCAAAATGCAATCGCAGCGCCTTAAAAAGCGTCATCCCACCGGTCGTTGCAAATCCCAAATACCGGATGACCGCATATTCGGTGCTCAAAAGCATACCGACGGAAAAGACCGCCAAAAGGAAGATCAATCCGCCAGTAAATGCCAAGTGTTCATTGAGCCAAGTGTTGATCAAGGCCCCGAGGTATCCGCCTCGTCCGATCGGGACGCTCAACGGGATGGGAAGTCCCAGGCGATCGGGCAATGCGCACAGAGATGCCAGCAGTAAACTCCAACCGAGGCTTCGTCCCAACGGGCTAGCCCAAGGTGTTTTTCGCAGGCATACGACACCGGAGATCGGCAGCAACAGGGCGATCAAATACGCGCCGATCCCGGTCGCTTGAAAGAGAATCTGGCTAACCAATGCGCCGAGAAACCCAGCTTCGTTTTGAATCTTTGCGTTCGGTGGATAGATCGCCGGAGCCATCCAGGCAGGTCCCCTCGCTGTGGGGCTCTGGCCGATGGACTCATCGCTGGAAAACCCAAAGGAAGCTCGAATGTCATCTGCCGGATCGTGGGTAAAGAGGGCCACCCATACCACGGCTGTAATCCCGAAAAGGACCACGCCGAGCATATCCCAACGGACCGATCGGCCCGTTGGGGCGGGTCGGTCTGTCTTCTTGAAGTTTTTCACGTCTGTCATAGCGTTGTCATTCGAAAAGACCCTGGGGATACGGGTCGATGGACGGAACTCCACCTACTACCGAAGTTTTCCCCACATTAGAGCCACTTCCGGAAGAACCACCGAAAATCCACGAGGGCTCGTCCGAGCAGGCTCGACAGGATCGCTATAATCCGACGAGTCAAGGCGAGGCCCTTTTGCTTTTGGAGCTCAAGATGGATGATTCGATCGATTTATCATTCCGACGTGACCTCGTTGGGCCAGATTGCTACATCGCGCCCAATGCCACCGTTCGAGGGAATGTGACGATCGGTCGTTCGTGCACGGTTCTTTTTGGCTCGGTGATGCGAGGCGATGCAGATGCGATCTCGATCGGGGATTTCTCCAACATTCAAGACCTGGTTTGTCTGCATGCCGATCCGGGATATCCGCTGCTCATCGGCCAGCGGGTCACTGTTGGACACGGGGCCATCGTTCACGGTGCGACGGTCGAATCGGATTGCTTGATCGGCATGCGAGCGACGATCCTCAACGGGGCCGTCATCGGCACCGGCTCGATCGTCGCGGCAGGGGCTTTGGTTCGGGAAGGACAAATCATCCCGCCTCGCTCGCTTGTTATGGGACTTCCGGGTAAGATCGTCCGCGAGTGCGGTGAGATTGAGCTTGAAATGATCGAACGAGGTTGGCGCCATTACGTCCAGATCGGTCAAATGTACCTTCGTTGTGATCGGAAAACATGAGTCCAAAACGTCCTAGCCGGTACCATCTCAGGCCGCATCGAAAAGGGCCTCCGGCGACCGTTCTTGAACCGGGTCAGACCGAATACGAATTCGGGATTCCCATTCCAGGGCTCATTGTTCCCAAAGAGCAATGGACTCAGTCGGCCCTCAAGCGAATACCGGACGCCAAACCGGTCGATTGGAACATCCTCTTTGGCCGCCAAGCCCCTTTGGTCGTCGATATCGGGTGTGGCAACGGAAGATTCACCATCGCCGATGCGGTCCTGCGTCCAGATCGGAATCACCTAGCGATCGATTCGCTGCCGGCGGTCGTCCGCTACGGAACCCGCCGGGCCAACCAACGAGGCCTCTTGCACGTGCGTTTTGCAGTCGTCGATGGATGGCGATTCCTCACCGAATTGTGCGCCGAAGAGAGCCTTGCCGAGATCCATATCTATCATCCTCAGCCCTATGCCGATCCGGTGACTGCGGCTCGCCGTATGCTAACCCCTGAGTTCATCGGATGGATGTACCGGACGCTGATCCCTGAAGGAAAGATCTTTATTCAGACCGATCGCAAAGCGTACTGGGAATATCTCTCGGGCAACCTCCCGGGTTTATTCGATTGGACGAGTCTCGATGGGGATTGGAACACCGAACCTGAATTTCGCTCGCGGCGAGAAATACTATCGCGCAAACAGGGCCTTGCTATCTACCGTGGCCAAGGCGTTCGTCGCTCGGGGATCTCCACCGAGCAGTTCGATCAGCTCGTCGGAGCGATGGTTCAGCCGACCTTTGCGATCGACCCGAACGACGCATAGTTAACGTCGCATAGTTATCGGACTAGCGTACGATCGAATCGGTTCTAAGCGCTCGAGCCGTTTCGAGTTTCCGGATGGTCGATGGGAACTGATAGACGCGTTGATCGAAAGGATCATCGCTTACTTGAAAAATACTCCCGTCGGGTTTGCGCGTCATGCGCAAGACTTCTTGTCGATTCAAGGGGCGTGCACCGACCCGCCCGAATACCGCGATTTGATTTCCTGATTCATCGACCGCTCGATCCCGGTCGATCCCGCGAGAGATGCACAGAGCATGACCCTCCTTGGGTAGCTTCCGAGTCGCAATCAACTTGGGGTTAGGTCTCGGTGAGAAACCATCGTTGCCATGGAGTTCTGGACTGGTCAGTTGGACGACTCGCAATCCGTTTTTGCCGTCGGCGATGTAAGCAAACTGGCTGACGTTGGTGATACCGAGTTTGACATCGTGCGCGTCGTTGATTTCTCCATCGGCATCGTAGATCTGATCGATATGGGCTTGGGTTGGATTGGCGATATTCAGGATGGCCAATCCTTGGTGACCAGCGGCGACGTACGCATAAGTTCGAGCGAGATAGATGCTATGCGCATCGTGGAGTTCGACCGTATGCACATGCACCGGCGCGCTCAGTTCGGTCACATCGAATACTTTGACTCCCTCTTCGTCGCAAACGAATGCGTAGCGGAATTGCACAGCGACGGCATGGGGATGATGCAACACATCATGGCCGACGACCGAAGCTACCTTAGGCTTCGTCGGATCAACCAACTCGACCACCACCAAACCGGCATCGCAGCAAACGTAAGCAAAATTGCCGACGATGCTCACTGAGGTGGCTCCGCATAGGAGACCATCCGGATTGAAAACCACATCCTTTTTCAGAAAGTTGTTATCGGGTTTTCCGTCGAGCAACGAGGCGGCTGAGACCATCACCAAACCTTCGTATTTGTCCGTCACATAGATGTACGCATAGAGTGCCGGGACGGCTTGTTCAAAGTTTTCTGGTCGGTGCGTACGGGTCGGATCCGGGGCGATCGTCGTCGGGGCCGCAACGCTTGTGGCATAGCGTGTGCGAACATAGAAGCGTTGTCCCAACGGCGATACCGGCGCGGTGGTGATCCGCTCGGAGAATCCCTTATGGTCGATAAACGCGATGTCGAAAACTCTGAGTCCGCCTTCGCCACAGGCCGCGTAGAGATATTCCCCGCGATGCTGCAAGGAGAGGATCTCCGGTTTTCGATAAAGAGGGCTTAGCGTTTCGATGATGTCCCGGCCAGGATGTTCGTGAGCGTGTTCTAGCTCGCGATGATGCTCATGGACATGCTTATGGAAATTGTCAGGATAAGCGATTTCGTGCAAGCTGCTACCGATAACCGCTTGGGGTTCGGTTTGTTCGGTTACGACGACCCCTTCGAGGCCATGCTCACCGGTTCCAACCCAGCAGTATTTCCCGATGAAGTTCGTCGCACCCGTCCCCTGCATGAGCAATTGGGACATGATCGCATTGTTGTCGTTGTCGATCGACAAATGGCAATCGCTGCAGGATTTCGTCTCGTAGGTTCCCGGAGGCCGAGTCGCATGGCTGGGGTCCCAACCCGAGCCCCCTCGGACCGTGTGCGGAACGTTGGTGCTAAATGCGATCCCGCTGAGTCCCTCGCCGCTGATGGTTTGCTGTTGGACGTAGATCGATTCGCGGTTGCTGTTGTAACTCCCAACATGGATGGCACAGGAGCTGCGAGCCGGTCCGATGCGGTTCCCTGTGACATTTCCGTCCCGAGCGATCATGTAGACATCGTCCCTGAGGGTCTGGAAATTATAGGAGATGCGATTGCGTGAGACTTCGCCGCCGTTGTGCAGGTTAGGGGTTTTCAAGTTGGCTTTTTGGGGTAGATGGCACCCAAAACAACTTGGGTTCCAGGAACTGTGGCAAGCGATGCAGTTCATGTTTTTATTGCTGTGGGCGCATTGCTCGGCCGAGCTCGACTGGCCCCAGGTCATCTGACCATCGGAACCCATCTGAACGGTCTTGGCGATATGGCTGCGAGGGTTGTACGAATCGCTCTGCGGGTCGATCGTTTCGGCCGTCTGCGTCACGACCCACTCAAGTCCCTTCTCGACGTTGCTGCGTTGGATCAAGACCGGCTTGCGACCAGGGACGCGGCGGATCTCGAACCGAGGTTCGCCAAACGCGGTGCGCAGAGCCAGCAGATTTGTCGGCTCGTCCCCCGAGGCCGGTCCACTGGTCGGGAGCTGGGCCGGAAGCCCGCGGCGCAATTGACCATCGACCTTGGAAATCAGGTTCTCTGTGGCGTCCCCATGGCAATCGATGCACTGGATTTCGATCGCCGCACGGACCTCGCCGTAGAGTTTGGTGTCCCCATGTCCATCCTGATAGAAGTGGCAATCGACACAGTGCATCCCGCGTTCGGTGTGGATATCCATAAGGTGTACCGGTACGCCGTCTCGCTGCTTGCCATGGATTTTCTCAAACTCATCGGATGGCTCCATGGCTGCCATAAGATCCGGGGTCGTCGGAGCCTCCAGTTGCGTTCCGGTGTGATCGAGCAAGTTCCCTTGTCGATCCTTCTTGAAGACCGCGCGGAACACCCAGCCGTGGCCATGGAAGTCGGCAAACTGCGTATGCTTGAGGAACGGATTGAGTTCGCTGACGCGATCGAGGAACTCTGGATCTCCCCACAAGCCTCGCGCGGAGGCTTCTTCAGGGTTCGACCAAGACGCCTCGATCGATTCCTCGGCCGTCGGGTTTTTCTGGGTCTTCGGGTACATGCATTGCCCATCGGTTTCGTTATCCCACCACATGAAACCCAGGTAGGTGTTGATGACCGTTGTTCCAGGATGGATATGGCAGACCATGCACTGGCTTGTCGGAATGCTGTTGGTGAACATGTGCTGGATCGGGTGCCCTGGCTCATCCTTGGGGATCGTCGGATCGATGTACTGAACCCAATCGTCCTTTTCAGAGGCGGCTAGACCGCGATGGCCGTATTTGGCAAAAGGGCCCGAGGCCATCTCCGAGCGGTCGTTGGCATAGATGACGTGGCATGCGCTACAACCGCTCGAGCGATAATCGCCGGCGTGATCGTTGGTCCCTAAGAAATTCAAAGTCGGATCTAAAAGCCGAGTTTTTTGGAGACCAACCATGACCGGGTCGGTTCGGTTCTCCGTCCCTAGACCTCGGTTGCTAAGCCGTTCTCTTGGCCGGCCAGGTTCCTCTGTCCGCTCGGGGATACCGATTTCGGGTCGGAAACGCCCCCCGCGTTCGAAAATCCGCAAGATGTTGGCCGGCTGGGAGGCTTCAAAGCGGGGTAGAGGGTCCAGGTAAGGCAGGATTCCTTTGTAATCGATATCGTACTGCGAGGGAGCCGGGACCGTCTGGAGCCGCTGCGGCTTGCCCTCCATCGAATAGCTCTCGCCGTAGCTGGACCATTTGGTCGGAGAACCACCATTGTTGTAGATCGCAGCTCCCCAAAGCATGCATCCATGCGTCATCATGCTCTTGCGCAACTGCAAGACTTCGTTAGCATGGCATTGGCCGCAAGCGATATGTGCGACACGCAGGTCGCCAGGGTTCATGAAGCGCACAAACTCTGGGCTCTCATAATTCAGCAATGCATAGCTTCGCACGGGATTGGCTGCCGTGGGCCATAAGGCCGGATACCTGGGCTGAACGTGCGAACCGAGTTTGGTCAAGTCGTTGGCATTGCCCCCGTGGCAGTCTGTACATCCGATGTTGACCGTGTTGGGCGGATGCATGTTCCCGACCTGGCTGTGGCACTGAATGCACGAATGACTCTTGGCCGCAGCATCGGACTTGCTCTGTCGGTACATGTCGACATCGCAAAGGTCCGGAGGGATCGGGTAGGACTCATTGCCAGCGATACCCAAAGCTCTTGCCGGTCCCCAGGGATCCTGGCCTGCCGGTGGTGGAACGCTCGGCGTATGGAACTTAGGCGAAGTCCCTACACCCATCTGCTGAGCCGTTTGCGCAGCGAGGTGTACTGGATAGGCTAGGAAACAACCCCATGCAAAGCCTATCGCCAAAAAAATAAAGCTGATCCGGCCCCCAAATCCATTATCGGGCATGGTGCGTGTCCTCAATACTCGAATGTCGCTTCGAAGAATCCGGCTGCCAGATCCGGTACGCTGCCGTAAAGCGGCTGGTACAGATCGCGAAACCCGTTGCCCACGAGCAGACCCGAGATTCCACCCACAATCAGGATGTTGTTGTTTAAAAGCGGACGATACTCAACGCCCGAACTCAAGTCCAGTCCGATCTCGTTGCGGACTTTCTCCTGAAACGTGTAGACTTCCAGGGATTCGGTCTGATTAAACCAAAGATAATTCGCATTGTTGATCCACTTGAATTTGGTCGTCAAGTCGGCATCAAAGCCGAAATTCACAAGCTGGATTCCAGGATTCACAAAGTTCGTTTGCCCCTGGAACTTGCTGCTGCGAAGGTTAGGGATCAAACTCTGCCGCTGCACCAAATTGACTCCGAATAGCTTGATTTGCTGTCGATTCCAATAGCTGAATTCACCGCCGGCGAAATTGGGATTGTCGAAGATTGCATCAAATCCGTTGGCCTGCGTATCGTTCGGGTCGGAGTCGCCCGAGGCGTAGAAATACGAACAACGGAAACGAGCCCAGTCCCGATCGTAGGAGAGTTCCAAAGCTCCCATAAACGCATGAATGTCCTGCGCCTGACCCGCCAACGGATTGAGCTCATCGCGACCGGTGACATAGTAAGCCGCATGGCTGACATTGTAACGGTTGATATGGCCGTTGCCCGACCAACCCAAGTAATACGCATCGACCTGATGCGGTGCATACACTCCGACCGGATCGGGACGAACCAAGAAACCGTTGTCATCGAACTTCGTACTGGCCTGATCGCGGTTGTAATGGAAACTGACCTGCGTGTTGTACCCTGGGAATACGAAGTCGTTCCGGTAATAGTTGGCAATCAGTGTGTTCTGGTGCCGGTCATCCAGAGTGTTCAGAAAACTGTTGGTGTCCTTTTCCGTTTGATCAAACCAAATGACATTGTACTGGTCTTGGTTGCTCAAGCGGTTTCCGAAAAGACGCACCGCACGGTTGGTATCTGCAAAGATGAAACCTCGGAAATCGCTGCTGAAAAACTGCGAGCCAGCGCGAACTGAAACGAAATCATAATTGGGACTCGTGTCGGCGATCTTGGATTCATAAAACCACTCTTCGAGCGACCAAAATGTCCGATGCCGATTCGTCCCATCGGTCACATCTGGAGAGACAACCCCTAATTCATAGACCTTGAGATAGTTTTGATTGAAAATCACATTGACCTTGAAACGCCAATCAAAGGGTCGAAAAACCGAGTCCCCTTTGAATAAATCGATCGATGCGGAATTGTACTGAGCGAATAGGAACTGATTCGGATTGCCAAAGAACTCAAACTCACCGGGATTTTGAGTCGCCTCAGTAGGCGTCGTTGGGATCGGCGTCTGGCGATACTCCACGAGATTCGTCGTCCGGAACCCGAGTCTCATGAAGACATCCTGACCTGCGATCGGATAATCCCCTTTGAGCACGTTTTGATTGTAGGGATCCCACCACGCACCTTGGACAAAGGGATAATCGTCGACTGGCGGATGGCCCTTGCCATAGCGATCCCAAGTCGGGGTGCCGATCCGCCAACGATCCTCGATCGGGATGAAATGGTCTGTGTTCTGTCTCTCGGTCGGCTCGACGCTCGTCCCCCCGGTAAAGCCCGTCGGGGGAAAGAACCAAGATCGGAAAAAAGGACTGGTGCTCGGACCAGGTACTTGCGGCTCGGGTAACGCATTGGTCGGTTCACCGAGGGGCTGCAAACTTTTCGGTTCGATCGAACCTAGGTAGGACAAGTCCTCCTGCGGGGGGGCCTGCTGCAGGCTTGCTTTCGTCGCTGGTTCGTCACCTTGGACCCCCGAGCCGAGCCTGTACGACCGGAGTTCGCCCGGCGATACGATGGGCGGCAACGATTTCTCTTTTTCTTGAGAAATTTCTTGAGAAACCAAATCGGAGGGCTCTTGCGGGAAGGCATAAGTCGCCCAAGCACCCCCGAGGCAACTGGCGAGCAACCATCTGTTTACCCGCTTGTACTTGAGCACATCTCACCAAAAGCATCGATTTAAACTATTATCGAATCAAGAATGACGGAACTAACGGTTCTATCGGCAATCCAAAGTTTGATTGCGGATGAAAATGTAACGATTTTTCCTTTCCTTCATTATTTTTCTCGCTTTGCGGGCTCTGATGCCGGTCTTTCGATGGACGAAGTCTCCTAGGAGACCCGTTTTTACTCGAAAGACGATCAATACAGACTGCAAGGCCCGCGAGTTTTGCTTGATGAACCGCCTCAAGGGATCAACCGTGAATCGCAATAAGTACCATCGGACGAGAACCAACCGGCTAAGAAAACGAGTCGGTTTTGAAAAACTCGAATCTCGCGAGCTTTTCTCGGCCTCGCCCTGGCACAATGCCGCCCTTCCCGAGGATGTCAACTTCGATAGCGTCGTATCGCCTCTGGACCCCCTGGCGGTCATCAATCGAATCAACTCTGCTCGCTACGGCGGACTCAACTCGGCCTTCGGCGAAGGAGAAGTCTCCGAGTTCCCCGACGTCAATAACGATGGCTTGGTCACGCCCCTGGATGCCCTGAGTGTGATCGATACGATCAATGCCAATAGCCCTTTTATCCCCCCTCCGCTGGTTTCGGGCGAAGATGACTCGGCAGTCAACCCCCTAGAGGACGAGCACAGGCTCAAGGCCACCGAGGTCAAGACGCTCCTGAGTCGCGCCTCGATGGCAACGCCGAGCAAGGATGCGATCATTGCAATCGTCGATCGAGCAGGCCAAATCCTAGGAGTCCGCGTCGAAGAGGACGTGCAGTCTGCATTCGCCGGTCGCCCCCAAGACCTTGTCTTTGCGATCGACGGCGCGGTGGCCAAGGCCCGGACGGCGGCTTTCTTTTCCAACAGCGAAGCTCCCTTGACCTCGCGGACCATCCGATTCATCAGTCAGTCGACGATGACGCAACGAGAGGTCGAGTCGAACCCGAACATCAACGATATCAACTCTCCCTTGCGAGGACCTGGATTCGTCGCTCCGATCGGAGTCGGTGGCCACTTTCCGCCAGAGGTTCGCAACACTCCCCTGGTCGATCTTTTCCGGATCGAACACCAAAGCCGTGACAGCGCTCTCCACCCTGGCCTCGACGGCATGAAAGGGTTCGGCGGCGATGACCTGACGCTAAACCGCCGCTTCAACGTCGATCCAGCCTTCGTCTCAACGGCGGCCCAGGATTACATGAAGCTATTCCCTGAGTCCTATGGCACCCAATCCGGATTGCTCCCGACGGCTCAAAGCCGAGGCATCGCCACTTTACCAGGAGGGATTCCACTTTACCGCCCAATGATCATCGCAGGGAAACCCACGCCGATTCTCATCGGCGGAGTGGGCGTGTTCTTCCCCGGGAAAGACGGCTTTGCAACGTTTGAGCAAAGCTTCCAACACGAGTCGACCCGAGGGGCCCTGGGCCCTCAGAGCGAACTCGAAAGGCTCAATGCCCCGAAGGTTCTGGAAGCCGAATTCATCGCCTTTTTTACCGCCGGTGGCACTTCCTTCGGTCCGAACAACCGTCCGGTGACGAGCATCGGAGGTTCCGCGCCGGTGGTTCCTTCGATCACCGGAATCTCAGGACGGATCGACCTGGTCGGTATCACCCTGGAAATCTACGGCCCGCATCCGACGACCGCCAGCCCGATACTCGGCGTCGATCGGTTGATCCAAGAGGGTGTTCGGCTCGGATCGGGCACCGGTACCAACAGCGGCTTGGATATGAGAGTCAAACCCGATGGACCGGACGTACTGAATTGCGTTCTGCAATCCAACGGTACCTTCGCTCCTGGCTGCAACTTGTATAAGGATGCGGAAATCGTTCCCGAGGGTTGGTTGGTCCGGCCCCACGATTCAGTCCATGACAATATCAAGGCAGCCGATGTCGAAAAAGTCATTCGCGAAGGAATTGCACAAGCCGATCTGACCCGAGCGGCGATCCGCCTGAATGTGCTTGCCCCACCCCAACCGACTTTTCGTCCCGGTGCTCGCACCAAAATGGTCCTTGCCGTAAGCGACTCTCAAGGTGACGTGTTGGGACTCTACCGGATGAGAGACGCAACGGTCTTCTCGATCGATGTCGCGGTAGCGAAAAGTCGCAATACAGGGTACTACGCAAGCGATCGGTTGGTCGATGCAGATCGGATCGATGCAAACAACGATGCGATCCCCGATGTTCCGATGAACGTCGCCTTCACCAACCGAACCTTCCGATTTCTAGCTGCACCAAGGTTCCCAACCGGAGCCGAATCCGATGCGCCTGCGGGCGATTTCAGCATCCTGAACATGCCGGGGGTCAATTCCAGAACCGCTGAGAACATCGCAAACACCCCCCTGCCAGCTTCGGTTTACGCAGATCCTGCCAACGCGACGGTCGTCTCGTTTGATGCGTTCAACGCGTCGAGAAATTTCCGCGATCCGCTAAATCTCAAAAATCAAAATGGAATTGTGTTCTTCCCGGGTAGCACTGCCCTGTATAGAAAATCCCCCGGACTCCAACCTCCCGACCTCGTCGGGGGATTCGGGGTCAGCGGCGATGGGGTCGACCAAGACGACGTCGTTACCTCGGTCGGTGAATTGAGCCTAACGGCACCGACGAGTATCCGGGCAGATCAATACTTCGTCTCCGGTGTTCGATTGCCTTACCAAAAAGGCAATCGCAATCCGTTGGCGTAGCCAAGCAGAACTCGATCGTGTCGTAGCGGTTGTGCACGTTATTCCGTTCGGCAAGCGATACCTGCATCGATCCTAGCGTTTAAGCCGACAACAACGAAGCGTTCTTAGGTCAGCATGGCCTCGATCGATCGGGCAGACGGAGGATTCAACATGCATCGGAAATTCCAGGTTCGACCAAGGATCTTTGCAAGAGCCATCGCTCTGGCCATGGTTGTGGATCTGACGATGGGGCTCGGACGGACCCAAGAACCCCTGCGGGATCCACGAGCGGTCCAAGAGGCACCCAAACGATCTGTAAAATTGGGGACTCGGGATGATTCCGTCGCCGAAAGCTATTCGCTCGAAAACCGAGGCAAGGAAACTCCAGCAGGGAAACCGACAGGCAGATACGCAACCGATGGCATGCACAGGGCGGGCTACCCCTGGCTTCCAGGGGTCTTTGCCAATGTAGGGACCGATCCCCAACACTCGATTGGATATGTCGGTGGGTCGACCCCCTTCAAAGGACCAGCAAGCGGATCGCTGCAAGGGGAATGCCGACGAGCCCAAGAAGGGACCTTCGGGGCCGACTATTCGGGTCTGTACTTCAAACGCAACACGTGGCTCCTGTGGACCCACGGTCGACGCGAACAAGGGGGACTGGGCCGCTACGAGACCGAGGGACCGAGGATCCTCCCTGAAAAGTAAAATCGCGGAAAGCAGATTCGCGCAAAAAAAATCGCGCCATGGACCAATCCGCCTTTGAGCGGAAATGACCATGGCGCGAATTCTTGCTCCTCCGTCGGTGAGGTGAACGTCGGTCAGGTTCACCGGTCCGACGCCGACGGAGGTTATCGCAGTACTGAAACCCAGAACTATCGCGACTTAGTATCGGTAGTGATCGGCCTTGAATGGACCGTTTTGCTCGACACCCAAGTACGATCGTTGGGACTCGGTCAACTGGGTCATTTTCACGCCGAGCTTCTCAAGGTGCAAACGGGCGACTTCTTCGTCCAAGTGCTTGGGCAAGGTGTAGACTCGCTTTTCGTACTTGCCGGAGTTGCGTTCGATCCAAAGCTCGAGTTGTGCCAAGACTTGGTTGGTGAAGCTCGTGCTCATCACGAAACTTGGGTGCCCTGTGGCGCAACCGAGGTTCATCAAGCGGCCTTCGGCCAATACAAGGATGCTTCGCTTGGTCTCGTGGAAATACCATTGGTCGAACTGAGCCTTGATGTTGCGACGCTCAGCTCCACCGTTCTTTTGCATCTTCTCAAGACCGGCCATGTCGATCTCGTTATCGAAGTGCCCGATATTGCAGACGATCGCCTTGTCCTTCATCTTGACCATGTGCTCGGCGGTGATGATGTCCTTGTTTCCGGTGGCCGTCACGAAGATGTCGGCGGTCGCAAGGTAATCTTCGACCGTCTTGACTTCGTATCCTTCCATCGTCGCTTGCAGAGCGCAGATCGGATCGATTTCAGTGACGATCACGCGGCAGCCTTGACCTCGCAAGGCTTGGCAACAACCCTTACCCACATCGCCGTAACCGCAAACCACTGCGACCTTACCGGCGAGCATCACGTCGGAAGCTCGGTTCAACCCGTCGATGAGCGAATGGCGGCAACCGTATAGGTTGTCGAATTTGCTCTTGGTCACCGAATCGTTGACGTTGATCGCTGGGAAAAGAAGTTCGCCGCGAGCGGTCATTTCGTACAGACGCTTGACTCCCGTGGTGGTCTCTTCGGACACTCCCTGGATCGCTTTGCCCATGGCGGTGTAACGCCCATTGGCGACTACCAATTCCTTGCGGAGAAGGTCGAGGATGACGCCGAACTCCTCAGGTTGGGTTTCCGGGTCGAATTCCGGAACGACACCGGCGGCTTCGTACTGAGTTCCCAAATGGATCAGCATCGTCGCATCACCACCGTCGTCGACGATCAGGTCTGGGCCGGTACCATCTGGCCACACGATCGCTTCCTTGGTGCACCACCAATATTCCGTGAGGGTTTCGCCTTTCCATGCGAAGACTGGAGAGCCGACTGGGCGATCGAGCGAACCGCCACGACCGACGACCACGGCAGCAGCAGCGGTATCTTGGGTCGAGAAAATATTGCAGGAGACCCAGCGAACGTCGGCCCCCAAATCGGCGAGCGTTTCGATCAAAACAGCGGTTTGAACGGTCATGTGGAGCGAACCCATGATCTTCGCACCTGCAAGAGGCTTGGACTTGCCATAGCGAGCACGCAGTGCCATCAAGCCAGGCATTTCGTCTTCGGCCAGTTGGATTTCCTTGCGGCCCAACGATGCCAGTTCCTCGGCTTCCTTGCGCTTGCCAAGAGCAAGCAGATCAAATGCGAGGACCTTGAATGGGACCCGAGTCGGGTCGGTGGAGACCAGCGTTTTGCTGTCGGCTAACTTGCTCATGAAAACTTTCCTATTCCCAAAAAGTGAAACAAACGGTCATTGTAAAAAAGCATCGATCAATTCTTTGGCATCGCCACGCCAGAGCGTACTGCGGTAGCCACAAACACAGGGGTCCCTCGAACATCTTGCTCGATGGGTAAAGCGACAAACTTCTCAAGCTTCCAACCCGCAGAAGCCATCCAATCGGAGATCTGCGATTGCGAGAAGCCCAGCCACATGTGCCCGAGTTCCTCGCGGTACTCAGACCGCTCGTGGGCAAGCATGTCCAAAACAATCAGCTTGCCCGAGATTCGAGAAGCTCGGGCTGCCTCGCGAAAAACCCTCTCGGGCTCGGCCAAATAGGGGAGTACCAAGCCCATCATCGCCAAATCGAGCGATTCGTCGTCGATCGGCAAAGATGCCAACTCCCCTTTTCGGATCTCAACGTTGCTCGAATCCTTGAGCCGCTTTCGGGCCGACTGAATCATCGCAGTCGATGCGTCGACCGAGATGACACGCCGAACCCAAGGAGCCAGCGTTTGGCTCAAAGCACCAGTGCCACATCCCAAATCTCCGACCACCCAACGGCTATCGAGACTTGCGGCGATGGCCCAAGCATCCAGTCGGGTACCGAAGAGGTCCGATCGAAGCCGATCCCAGCGGCTTGCCGCAGTCGAGAAAAAGCTTTGGGTTTTGCTCTGCCTAGCATCCAAAACTTGCTCCAAGCGGGAGTCATCCACTTCGGAGGTCGACTCGGGCAAACAGTGATTCTTCGCGACGCTCCAAAGTTTTTTCTGGTGCGACGGCATCTCCGAAGAGCTCATTCGGTACCAGTTGCTCGTCCCTTCTCGGCGGCCTGAGACCCATCCGTCGTCTGCAAGCACCTTCAAATGCCGCGAAGCGGTGCTCTGGGGCACTTGCAAAACGCTGCACAATTCAGCGACCGACAACTCGGATCTTTCCAAAACGCGCAATATCCTGCTCCGGGTCGGATCTGACAAACTTTGCATCCAAGCGATCATCGAAGTGGTTGTACTCATGAAAAACCCATTGAACTCATCCCCACCTGACTATCCGCTTATCCGGATGAAAGAATAACAGTTACTGGTTTTTTTTCAAGACGATTTTGGAGCGATTGGCTTTGCGGTTGCTTTTTTCAAGAGAATTGATAATCTTGTGAGTTTCCATAGCCAGTCGTGGAACGAAAGACGTTCTTTGGTAGTTGTTTCCCGAGTTTTTAACGAGCCTTGTTGCCAAGAGACAGAATGACAGTCACGAAAGACCGAAAGTTGGAGATTTTGAAGGGATTCCAAAAGCACGAAGGGGACACAGGTTCGGCCGACGTGCAAATCGCCCTCCTGACCGATCGTATCAACAGCATGACCGTGCACATGCGTGGAAGCACCCGAGATTATTCGAGCCGACGCGGTTTGCTCCGTATGGTCAGCAACCGTCGATCGTTGCTCGATTATGTTCGCAAGAACGATCCAGCTCGGTACTTGGAACTGATCTCCAGGTTGAACATCCGCAAGTAGTCTGGATTTCCGGACGCCGCGAATTCGCGGCACAAGGAGCCTGACCGAGTGCACCAGTGGTCGGGTTGCGAATATTTTAAGGGCCGATCTTTTTGGTCCCTAAAACCTTAACTCGTCGATGGCGCGTTGCGTCAGCGCAAAAGTCGCACCAGGGCGAAAGTCGCGTCAAGGCGAATCGTAACGACGAAAGGCTACAAGGGTCGATCTGCTTCCCCGGATTCGTTCTTGGGGATTCGGATCGGAAGCGGCTGTTCGACGGAACAATCGTCACGGGAATTTTATCGAGTGTTCGTTTGCCCTATCCGCCGACGATCCACATCGCTGAAGGCCCCAGCCACAGTGGCCATATGCATGAAGATGGAAGCGGCAAGAACTAGGAAACAAAATCGAGCAAGTTAGCCTGGCGAACTGGACCGGCCTGAGAGTGAAGTCGGGCCGAAAGAGGAAAGGGCCCGAGAGAAAGTGGAGCCCAAAAAAACGGTGCTCCAGAAACGGTGCTCCAGTAGAGGCGCCCAAGGGATGTTTAGTGAGGACACGTGCGGGAAATCGTCAAAGTACCGATCGATCGCACGGTAGAACCAAGAAGTAGGCTCAAAGCCATTGAGGATCAAGGCAGAACGATCCGGTAGAACGATTTAGCAGAACGAATTATCTGAGCAAGACTCGCAAGTTGTGCAGCCAACCGATGTGGTTCTGTGCAAGCCAAAGATTCAAGCGGGTTTGGAAAAGAGTGTTGGAACAAGTTACGAAAGAGTGTTGTCAAGTTTTTTTAGAACGCCTGGGCGCGTGTAGGGAACCGCCGGCGATCCCCCTGTAGGAATGAATTCAGTTTGTTGTAGGTTTGTCATGAGGATTTAATATTGTGAAGATTCGAGTAGAGAAAAAGATTGGCGATTCGGTTTTGTCCTTCGAAACCGGTCAGTTGGCCAAGCAAGCTGAAGCTTGTATTTTGGCCCAATACGGGGACACCGTCGTCCTCAACGCAGTGACCACCGGTCCATCGCGCCCTGGAACAGATTTCTTCCCACTGACTTGCGATTACCGCGAACGCTTTGCAGCGGCGGGCAAGTTCCCCGGGGGCTTTCTCAAACGTGAAGGTCGCCCGACGACCAAAGAGACCCTGACGAGCCGATTGGTCGACCGTCCGATTCGACCCCTGTTCCCCGAAGGATTCCTCAACGAAGTCCAAATCCAGTGCATGGTTTTGAGCTCCGATACCCAGAACGATGCCGATGTTCTGGCCATGAACGGGGCAGCTTGTGCTGCCTACGTCAGCACCCTGCCGTTCCAAGGTCCGATCGCATCGGTTCGGATCGGACGAACCGATGGCAAATTCATTCCCTTCCCAACCGTTCGCCAACTCGAGGAAAGCGATCTGGATATGATCGTTTCGGCCAACGATCGCGAAGTTGTGATGATCGAAGGCTTTTGCCATGAGATCCCCGAGAATGAAATGCTCGACGCGATCAAGTACGCCCACGGAGTTTGCCGTGAAGTTCTCGATCTGCAAAAGGAACTGCTCGCTAAGGTCAATCCACAGCGAGTCACCTTCGTCTCACCCGACGATTCGGCGCTGATCGCAACCTTGAAGGATCGTTACTACGCTCGATTCAAGGAAGCCAAGCAAATCGACGGTAAGCAAGCTCGCAACGAAGCGTGTGGACAACTTCGTCAAGCAGCCTTGGCCGAAATGATCCCCGATGCATCGGCCCCAGGCGCCCTCGAAGCGAGCGTCGTGAACCGAGCTTGGCACACCCTAGAAAATCAGATCGTTCGCGATCTGATCCTCGCCGGTACCCGCAGCGACGGGCGAGACTCGAAGAGTCTCCGCGCCATCCATTGCGAAACAGACCTCCTGCCACGAACCCACGGAACAGCACTGTTCCAACGGGGTGAAACCCAAGCCTTCATCACCGTGACCCTCGGTACCCCTCGCGATGAGCAACGGGTAGACGGGTTGATGGACGAGTACAGCAAGAAGTTTATGCTCGATTACAACTTCCCCCCATTCTCGGTCGGGGAATGCAAGCCGAACCGTGGCCCAGGCCGTCGTGAGATCGGACACGGCATGCTCGCCGAACGATCGCTCGAAGCGGTCCTGCCCGATGTCGATGATTTCCCTTACACCGTTCGGGTCATCAGCGATATCCTCGAGAGCAATGGCTCCTCCTCGATGGCCTCGGTCTGCGGCGGTTGCTTAGGGCTCATGGCCGCAGGCGTTCCGATCACCAACCCGGTTGCCGGGATCAGTATCGGATTGGTCCGCGATAAAGATAACTTCGTGCTCCTGACGGACATCATCGGCGACGAAGATCACCACGGCGATATGGACTTCAAAATCGCTGGAACCCAAAACGGGATCACAGGCATCCAATTGGACCTGAAGATCGATGGGATCAGCGAAGACATCATCCGAGCGACCCTCAAGCAAGCTCGCGATGCCCGCATCGAGATCCTGCGCAAGATGCTCACCTGCATCCCTCGACCCCGTACCGAAATCAGCCGATATGCGCCAAGGTTGCTTCGAACGAAAATCGATCCGGATAAGATCGGTTTGCTGATCGGACCTGGCGGCAAAAACATCCGCTCGATCCAAGAAGACACCGGCGCTTCGATCGATGTCGATGACGAAGGAAATGTCACTGTAGCCAGCTCCGATGCCGATTCGGCAAAGGCCGCTTTGAGCCGCGTCGAAGCCTGTACCGCAACGGTTCAGATCGGCAAGATCTACGACGGGGTCGTTACGAGCGTCCGTGACTTCGGCGCTTTCGTCGAGATCCTCCCTGGTAAAGACGGTTTGTGCCACGTCAGCGAACTGTCCAGCGGTTACGTCTCGAGCGTCGATTCGGTTTGCCGCGTCGGAGATCCAATGAAGGTTTTGGTTATCGATATCGATGACCATGACCGCGTCAAACTCTCCCGCCGACGCGCTCTGGAAGAACTCGGTATCGAAGACGATTTGGCTACCGAATCCCAAGACGATGACGAATTCCCAGAAGATGGCGATGCCGAGGGATTCGAAAACCGAGACGATCGTCCTCCCCGAGGCGATCGACCAGAACGCTCCTCCGACCGCGGTGGTGATCGTCGCGGCAGCAGCGGCGGCGGCGGTGGTGGTGGTAGCCGCGAC
>JAJTFB010000062.1 GCA_021300015.1 Pirellula sp.
GCCTACTGGTTCCACCGGATTTGCCTTCGGTGAATTCGGTCTTTTCAACGATGGTACCGCTGGGGGCGCGGTTCCTGAGCCGACCTCAATGGCGATTTTCGGGCTCTCTGGGATAGCGCTGATTGCCCGCCGCGGAATGGCCAAGAAACGGCTAAAAGCTTAGACTTATCGCTGGTTTTCTTTAGTTGATTGGTATCTATTGTTCGTCTGCGAGGCGAAGCATCTCGCAGGCGAGCCAATCGCGGGAAAATGCCCAGTACCTCTGGACTGTAGGTTCGGACACCCCTAGTTGTTTTGCACACTGGGGGATCGTCAAGCCGCTGAAGTATTTCAATTCGACGACGCGGGCATGGGACGGGTGGTCCTTGGAAAGGCGGAGCAAGGCTTGATCGAGCATTAGCAGGCTCTCGGCCTGGGGCAATTCTTTATTCGAACGCGTTTTGGATGGTTGGTTGTCGAGCTCTACGTCGATTCTGGCGAGCAATTGATTTCTACGAGAACGACGCCGAGCATTATCGACAACAACACGGCGCATCGTTTGGGCAAATAGGGCCTTGATATCCCGGACTTCTTTGGTCGGTTCATTGATGTAGCAATTTAGACGGCAATACGCTTCGTGGAATAGGTCCACCGAGCTCATCGCGTCGCTTTTGCGCTCTCGCTTGAGAATAGTCTTGGCGATCGATTTGAGTTCTGAGTACAAATCCGGATCCGAGATGTTCATTTGTCAACTCTTGTCTAAGTTGAACCGCGAAAAGGACAACCACTGTAGCCCAGAGGATTGTACTGTGAAAAACGGTACGCCAGCAGGTCGAGACGATCGATCCGCATGGGACTGGGGCTCCATCGGTGCCAGGCACCCGCTGGAGCGCAGGGGGGATGCTAGCAAACCGGGGGTCTGGATCCGGTGCCAGGCACCCGCTGGCACGCAGGGGGGGATGCTAGCAAACAGGGGTCTAGATCGGTGCTAGCTAAGATTTTTAAACCGCGGGTAGATAAACCGCTCGTTTTCGCGCATCATCTATTCCGTCATGACTACCCAGCCAGAATTCTCCGAAACGGTACGCACACAGGTCGAGCGGATCTTCCAGCACGGAATTCCTGCCGTTGCGGGCCTGTACGATCTGACGAGCTTACGGCTCGTGCGGTTTGCTGCCACCGTCACGCGCAGTCAACATGACGCTGAAGACGCTGTTGCTAGCGCCTTGCTCAAGGTCGTCTCGGAGATCGATTTGCTTTACCGCGCAAGGAACCCTTGGGCGTTTCTCCTGCAGATGGTCCGCAACGAATCCTTGCTGATTCTCAGACGCAAGAAGCGTTGGCGAGTTGCAGCCGGCAAACTTGGGGAATGCCTAGCCGATCTGCTGATTGCACCGTCCAAGCCCGATGCGATCGAGAGCCAAGAATCGATGCAGGAGGTCTGGCGCGCCTTGAGGCGATTGCCGACCGAGCAAGCCGAGGTTGTGGTCCTGAAGATTTGGGAGGAATTCACCTTCCACCAGATCGCTCAGACACTCGACATTCCGCCGGCTACGGCGGCAAGTCGCTACCGCTACGGTTTGGCCAAGCTATCTGAATTCCTAGGCCCTGAAATCCCACAAGAGGTCGGAGATACTCCGAATCGGCTATGAATTCCGAGCAAATCCATAGCCTCGAAGAGCGGATTAAACGGTCCGAAAACCACGTGCTGGCGACCGATACGCTGCGAGGACGTATCGTCGGGGAGGTCTTGCGGCGCGATCAAGCCGCGAGCCTAGCCAACCGTCTATCCCGGTTTTCGGTTTTGCTGCTTATCTGCAATGCGTGTGTCCTTATGTCGATTCGGTCCCTGGACCGATGGTGGCATGACCACTATCAGCCTTTATTCTCGCTTGAGCTTGTTCGACGAGCCGATGAAATCCAACAGGGCAGTCGATTAGAACCCACTGAATCGCTCGCGATGGCTTATGGACAGTGGAAGTCGAAGCTCGCTAGCCACTGGGAGAAGGATTTTCATCAGGGCCCCATGGAAATCCCCAGGGAAGGCACCAGGGACCGTACCGAATAGTTGCGGTCGCTCATTGCCCCCAGACGGATCCGGTTTTGGATATCATAGAGACGGTCCGAGTTTCGACGTCTTTTGTCCGGAAGGTCATTCCATGTATCGCGTCCCTCGACGATCTTTCCTTGCGGGTGCCTCGGCTGCTTTGGCGTTTGCACCAGAGTCGCTCCGAGCCGGCCCCCGATCCGACACACCGAGATCAACGCTCACAACGAAATCCAAACTCAAAGTAGCCTTGATCGGCTGCGGTGGACGGGCGAGCAATCATCGCGACGAATTCCAAAAGATCGCTGAAATCGCCTGGGTCTGTGATCCTGACAAGAAAAGGCTTGCGGACTTCGAGAAGGCAACTGGAGCTAAAGGTACAACGGACCTGCGCAGGGTTCTTGAAGACAAGGATGTGCAAGCCGTCGTCATATCGACTCCTGACCACTGGCATGCGCCTGCCTCGATCTTGGCCTGCAATGCGGGCAAGCATGTCTATGTTGAAAAGCCCTGTAGCCATAATTTTATCGAGGGTGCATTGCTGGTCGAGGCGGCCCGCAAGAACCAGGTCGTTGTCCAGCATGGAACGCAAAGCCGAAGTAATCGGCTGATCGTCAATGCGATCAAAATGCTACAAGAGGGAGCTATTGGTGATGTGATGATGGCCAAAGCTTGGAATATCCAGCGTCGCAGCAACATCGGCAAATCCGCTCCGTCGGCAGCACCCGAGCACATCGACTACGATGCTTGGATCGGACCTGCCGAATTCATGCCTTACCAAAGCAACCGATTCCACTACGCTTGGCACTGGTGGCATAACTTTGGAACTGGGGATATCGGAAACGATGGCGCCCATGAGATCGATATCGCTCGTTGGGGATTGGGTGTCGAGGGTCTTCCGAGCACGGCAAGTGCGATTGGTGGCAAGTACTATTTCGACGACGATCAGCAGTTCCCTGACCATGCAACTTGCATCTTTGAGTGGCCTGGCGATGGCCGAGTCGGACACCGTCGTCAATTGACCTTCGAGATGCGTATTTGGTCGACCAACTATCCGTACAATTGCGACAATGGAGTTGAGTTTTACGGCACCAAAGGAATGCTGATGGTCAGCAAGCGTGGAAAGTTGATGGTTTGGTCGGAGAGCAATAAACTCGTCGACTCACCGGCACCAGAGCAGATCGTCGAATTGGCTTCGAGCCATCAAGCCGATTTTTTGGCCGCCATCGAGCAGGGTACAAAGCCGTCGGCCGATATTCAGATCGGTCATGATTCGACCGCCTTGATCCACTTGGCCAATATCTCGGTCAAAACGGGCAATCAATTGAAAGTCGACCCGAGCACCCAAGCGATCACCAACGACCCGCAAGCCCATGCGATGCTTGGTAGGTCGTATCGCAGTGAGGGTCATTGGTCTGTTCCGATCGGAAAACCGGTCGGCTGATAGGTGCGGTCTAGCGCCTTACTGCAGCAGGTTTTTCCTGAGCGAGTTTCTCCGCCGGTACGTAGCCCAAATAGACCATGAGGTCGCGAATTTCCGAGGGGCTCAGGGTATCGAGGAGTCCTGCGGGCATGACGGATGTTCTGCTGCTTTGTACTTCTTGGATCTGATCTTCGGCAATGACGAATTCTTTGTTTTCATTGACGCGGACGGCTAGTCCTTTGGCGGTTTTGACCACGATACCTGTGAAGACTTCTCCGTCGGTGGTTAAGACTTTTTTGGTCGCGTACTGATCGCTGATCACATGCGAAGGAAACAGAATCGACTCAAGGGTCTCGATGCGAGTGAATCGCTTGTTGACACTGGTGAGGTCTGGACCGTATCCACCTCCGACGCCGTTCATTTTGTGGCAGGCATTGCAACGCGCCTTGGCGTACATCTGTTGGCCTCGCTCGGTGGATCCTTGGCGGCCTTGTTCGCCGTTGAGGAACTGTTCGATGAAATCGAGCGACCAGCGAGGGTCAGCCGTTTCGTTGGCTAAGACAGCGCTTGGGGCATCCGGGTATTTACTTGCGTACCAGTTTTGCCAAGCGGCGATCGGTGTGAGTTTGGCTTCCGCAGTGCGAGTCGCTTGCGAGGTCGATTCGGTTTCCGTGCTATCGGATCCTTGGGGATCAGATACTGTGACATCAGCATTTGTGACATCAGGCTCTTGGGGATTCGCATCGAGCAAGCTTGTGGTGCTCGTGGCAGTCCAATACTCCAAGAGTTTCAGGACGGGGCTGGGATCTTGGCCCGCCTCGACCAGTTTGCAGCCTTGTAGGATCACTTGCCGAACCGCTTCGGGTTCTTCCGTTGCGGCTTCGATTTTCAGCAGACAGCCGCATACATCCCCGACGGCAAAAAGGTCCAGCACGCCCATCGAGCGGACCAGGTAATCCCAGTTAGCTTCATCGGGCCGTTGGGACATGGCCAGGGCGATCGTAGCCCGTCGATCGGGGCTTTTTCGCCATCGTTCCCGAAGGTGTTCCATGGCAGATTCATCGGCTTGCATCGATAGTACTGCGGTGATTCCGGTCTTGAGTCGCTTGTAGACATCCGACTCCAAGCCACCTTGATCGATCGCGTTATCGAGTCGTTTGAGTTTGTCGATTTGTTCGGGGTTGAGTTGCTCGGGTAGTTTGTACAGTGCGGCCATCGCTGCGTTGGGGTACTTCTCTCCGAGATCGAGTATCTGCAATGCTTCTCGCTCTGTGAGAAATTTCGAGAGCGACTCGGACGTCTTCATCACATACAACGCGAAGGAGCCACCGGTTTGATCCTCGAGGCATCCTTCGAGGAATTGCAAGGTGGCCATGCGTTCTGAGGAGGTCCATTCGTGAGGCATCATTGGCAGATGCATTGCGATGAGCATTCGATCGGACATCGTCGCATCGGTTTTCAGATAAGCCACCGCATCGGCTACGAGGTCGACTTGGGAGAACGTTGCCAATCGAACCAATTCCCCGTTGATTGTCGAATTTCCCGTGGGGAATTCTTGCGATACAAACGTTCCGATCTCTGGATAATCGCTCCCTTTGGCTCCGCTGACATGCAGGGCGACTTGCATCGTGCGCAGAAGATCCAAAAAGTCCGCATCGCTGACAAAGCCCTTCGATACACGCATCAAGTGGTCCATCACTTGAGCGCAGGTCGTCGGATCGCGGTCGCGGTGGACCAGAGCCAACGCCGATTGAATCACGACTTTGCTGTTGCTTTCGGTCAGGAAGTTACGCCATTGATTGGATGGAATATTCATGAGCAAGCGACGGCCTAAAAAGCGTTCTTCGCGCGAATCGCTCAGAAGCAAAGGTCGAATCTCTGTAGGCTCGCAAGCCTGTCCGCTACGCACCAAAGCTTCGCAACTCGCTAGGCGAACTTCTGAAGATTCGTCTGCCAGTAGTTCCCGGAGGCGCGCCGATGCGGTCGGTTCGCTCGCATGGAGGGCCATGAGTCTAGCGGCTTTGGATCGGACTTGATCGTTAGGCGTCTTGGACAACTCCACGAGGATCTCAGGTGTTGGAATCGGGCCTAGCAACTGCATGAGGTCAAGGGCTTGCGTTCGATAGCGAGCTGGGTTTTCTTCGCTGAAAGCGACGCCCAAGACTTGTTCGTCCCAAGCCTCACCGATCTCTCGCTTGATGATCGCTACGGCTTGACGTGAGTAAGCCGAGTAGAGCTGGGGCTGACGAATCGCCTTGGCGATGCCTTCTCCGAGGTTGCGAACCGCCTCGGGTATCTTGCCCTGCCATCGGACTCGGTAGATTCCACCTTCGGTTCCTCGACCACCACAGCAAAAGTAGATCGCTCCATCGGGACCCACTTCGACGTCGGTGACGTTCATGGGGGTACCGACAACGAAGTCCTCTGCCCGAACCTTGCCCCGATCGAGCGTGTCGACCTGCACGGCGATAATGCGACCTTCCGACCAGTCGGCCGTAAAAATCGCACGATGGTATCGGGCTGGGAACGCATAGTGATTGTAAATGGTGATGCCTGTAGGGGAGCCTCGGCCTGTACTGGCCAGAGATCCCAATCGGTCTGGATAATACTCCGGCCAATTGGCCCATCCGCTTCTCCATCCAAACTCACCTCCTTCGATGACTTTGAACAATCCTGTCGCGCGGTGCCAGGCCGATCCGATGTCTGCCTCCATGTCGCTGTCATGCAGGAACATCGAGCCGTTGGGATGGAAAGCAACATCGTAAGCATTCCGCAAACCGCCAGCAACGACACTCATCGTACGCTGACTCAAGTCGTACCGGATGACCGTCCCGCCAGGAGCCTTCACACCCATCGCATGCCCACCTGGATCTTCAAAGCGAGGGCGCACCAAATCGCCTTCATAAGGTGCCATCAAAGGCTGGTAGCCAGCAGGGGAATCCACCAAGCCGGCATGATTTCCGATCGAGAGGTACAAGCATCCATCGGGCCCAAAGGCGATCTGGTGCGCTCCGTGCTCGCCGGGGGTTCCCTTGAACCTAGCGAGCGTCTCGCTCTTTTCCAGCTCGCCGTTGCGGTCCTCGTCGATCAAACGATAAAAGCCCGATCCCTCGGGTCCTTCGCCCGTCACGTAGACGTCGCCATTGAGCGCCAATAGTCCTTGAACATTCTTGACTAGATCGCAATAAGGCTTGGTCGCGTCCGGGACACCATCCTTGTTCGTGTCGTACATCAATACCAATCCGCCACCTTCGACCGAAGCGACGATATGGCCAAACTCGTTGAATGTCATCGCCACGAGCGAACCGATCTGAGAGTCAGCGACCTCTTCAATTGCAAACCCAGGGACAATCGTGAAGCGCTCGGCAAGCGGATCCTTGCGATCCGAAACGGCCTGTGCGGCTAGCCGCATCGGCTCTGGGCTTTGAGCGATCGATTCGGGAGTGGACAGTGCCGGACTGCTCTGGGCCGGACTGCTCTGGGTCGGGTTGCTCTGGTTGGGGGCTCTTAAATCGACAGCTTCGGACCAAGAACCATCGTTGAATCCGAGCGTCTGCCAGTTCCGAGGCGCCCCCTTGGACGCTTTCCATTCCCCATCGGATACTACTAAGCGCCAATTCCCTTGCTTGGGCTTGAAATAAAACTCGACTCGGACTCCTGGTGTGCTTCTTCCTGACGATTGGACTCCGATGGCAAGAACATTCTGGCCGGGTTTCACTGCTGCTTGCAAGTCGATCCGCTGCTTGCCCTCGGGAGGTTTACCATCGGTGGGCTTCGCAGGACGAACCCGTTGGCCGTTGAGGTACACCTCGGTGCGGGCTTCGCTTTCCACGTCGACAAAACATCGCTCGATTTCGGGAAGATCCATGGTGCGACGGAAGAAGCAGTCCCCGGGCTGTTGGGTATTGGGGGCGAGAGGATCTGCCCAAAGGAGCCAAGGATCCGGGCGATTCGGATCTTGCGCAATGGCTGGACTGGCGATGATCTTTTCATCGGGCTTGGCCACTGGAGTTGTCTTAGGGATCGCCCGTTCGGCGGCCCGTCCCATCGGAAAGGGCATCCAGGACGGCTTGCGTGGTTCCTGGCAGATCCCCGAGCCGCTCAGTAGCGTCCAGGTGATTGCAAGAGTGAGCAACCAAATAAAATTCAACGTCGCTTTGCGATTCGATTCGTCCATGGAATCTTTCCTTCGATGGCGCTAGGGCTCTTAAAAAAGAGCTTGCGGGATAGTTTGGGGAGCAGACTAGGAAGAATTCGATGGCGGGATCAAGCCCGATTGTTTTTCGCAATGAAGCTTGTCAAAATTGGCATTTTGCCTATACTCCCAACGAGAGCCAACGGCTTGGCTCAGGCGAGCGACTTGCGTAAGGTGTTTGCTATCATGGACTTAGCTCCTTCCAATAACCAGATCCCCACCCGGCCTGTCGATCAGTTGGTCTTGGATTTGCTGCGCCGTCACGAGGGGCTTACGGTAGTGGATCTGACGGAAAAATTGGAAGTGACAGCCACGGCGGTCCGCCAGCGGCTCGACCGCTTGGAAAACGCCGGTTATGTCGAGAAACGCAAGAATTCGGCTGGACGAGGTCGCCCGACCTTCTCGTACTTCCTGACCGATCTTGGTTGGCGGCAAGTCGGTGTGACTTACACGGATCTGGCCGTAGCGCTTTGGGGGGAAATCCTCCTATTAGAGGAAGGTCAGACGAGGTCCAAGTTAATCGACCGTGTTTCGAAGCGGATGGGTCGATCCTTCAAGGACCTTCTTCCTGAAGGCTCACTGGAGGAGCGGATGAAGTCGCTTGCTGGTCTGATGGCTGCAAGGCGGATTCCCGCTTCGTTCCTGAGCATCGAGGGGCTTCCGATCCTTTCGGTCCATGCGTGCCCTTACCCGGACTTAACAGGCCGCGACTCGGACCGCAGCCTGTGCGATCTTGAACAGCAGGTGCTCAGCGAGGCCATTGGCCAACCGCTTGAGTTGAGTTGTTGCAGGCTCGACGGGCATGGGACGTGCCAATTCAAGCCGATTCAAAAACAAACCACCCAAACCTCAAACCCATAAGAATTTGAAAAGCGAACTGGAATGAGTCATATACTGCAGATTGAAAACTTGCACGTTTCGGTCAATGACAAGCCGATCTTGCGCGGCGTGAACTTGGTCATTAAATTCGGCGAGACCCACGCATTGATGGGCCCGAACGGATCGGGCAAGAGCACCCTGGGGTTGGCCATCGCCGGTCACCCGAACTACCAGATCACCCAGGGTTCGATCAAGCTCGACGATGCGAATCTTACGGAGATGGAGGCCGACGAGCGTTCGCGGGCTGGGGTCTTCATGGCATTCCAGCGCCCAGTGGCGATTCCTGGTGTCAAGACGGCAGACTTTCTTCGTCATGCGGCGACCAACGTCCGTCGTCCGGACCGCAAGGAAGGTCAGGACCTGATACCGATGCGAGAGTTCCGCAAAGAGCTCAAGTCCAAGATGGAGCAGTTGAAGATCGATCCGGATTTTGCTCGTCGTTATGTCAATGATGGGTTCTCCGGTGGAGAGATGAAGCGGGCTGAGATCTTGACGATGGCGATGCTTTCTCCCAAGTTCGCGATTCTCGATGAGACCGACAGTGGTCTGGATGCCGACGCGGTGCGACTTGCAAGCGCCTCGATTGCAGAGATTGGTCGCGACAAGATGGGTCTTTTGATCATCACGCACCACGACAAGTTATTGGAGCACAACCCCCCGCAGTTCACCCACGTGATGCTTGGCGGACGGATCGTCGAGACCGGTGGCGCCGAGCTTGCTCGGGAGCTCCACGATCAAGGCTACGATCGGATTCGCAAGAGCTATCCGGATGCCGAAGCGGCCAACCAGCAGATGCTTGCCAAAGAAGAGTCTTTGGCGGTCTAAACACAATAATTCTCAAAAGAAAATCAATAATTATGTCCTCCGATACCAGCACCAACGAAGCCATCGGCGAAATCAACAAATACGATTTTCGCACCGAGACGACGGCCGTTTTTAAGGCCCGCAAGGGACTCGATAAGCAAATCGTCGAGCAAATTTCTGAAATGAAAAATGAACCGCAATGGATGCGGGATTTTCGTCTCAAATCGCTTGAGATTTTCAACTCCAAGCCCATGCCCAATTGGGGCGGTAGTATCGATATCAACTTTCAGGATATCTATTACTATCTCAAGCCCACCAACAAACAGGGTCGGACCTGGGATGAAGTCCCTCAAGAGATCAAGGACACGTTCGAGAAGCTCGGCATCCCCGAGGCCGAGCGAAAGTTCCTCGCGGGCGTGAAGGCTCAATTCGAGAGCGAAGTGGTCTATGGGTCGCTCAAAGAGGATTTGGTCAAGCAAGGAGTGATCTTCACCGACACCGATACGGCGGTCCGAGAGTACCCGGATCTGGTCCGCGAATACTTCGCAACGATCATTCCACCGAACGACAATAAATTCGCCGCGCTGAACTCGGCTGTGTGGTCTGGGGGTTCGTTTATCTATGTGCCCAAGGGGGTCAAGATCGACTTCCCGCTCCAAGCCTATTTCCGGATCAATGCCGAGAACATGGGTCAGTTCGAACGCACTTTGATCATCGTCGATGAGGGAGCCAGCATCCATTACGTCGAAGGCTGCACTGCGCCGATGTATTCGTCCGAGTCGCTTCACTCGGCGGTTGTCGAGATCATCTGCAAGCGGGGGAGTCGATGCCGCTACACGACGATCCAAAATTGGGCGAACAACATTTACAACCTCGTCACCAAGCGTGCGGTGGCTTACGCCGATGCGACCATGGAGTGGGTCGACGGGAACTTGGGCAGCAAGCTGACCATGAAATACCCGGCGGTCTATATGCTCGAACCGGGTGCCCGCGGTGAAATCCTTTCGATCGCTTTCGCTTCGGCAGGACAGCATCAGGATGCAGGGGCCAAGCTCGTGCATGCTGCACCCCATACCACTGGACAGATCATCAGCAAATCGATTTCCAAGAACGGTGGTAGGGCCAGTTACCGTGGGTTGGTTCGCGTCGAAAAAGATGCACGCAAATCGAAGTCGAATGTGGTATGCGACGCGTTGATCTTGGACTCCAAGAGCCAAAGCGATACGTATCCCTACATCGAAATCCTCGATCAAGATGTCAGCATCGGCCACGAAGCGAGCGTATCGCGAATCGGAGAAGAGCAACTGTTCTATCTCATGAGCCGAGGTCTATCTGAGGCTGAGGCCAGCACCATGATCGTCAACGGGTTCATCGAGCCTTTGGTCAAAGAACTCCCCATGGAATACGCGGTCGAAATGAACCGATTGATCCAGCTTCAAATGGAAGGATCGGTGGGCTAATCGCTATGACTACTTCCGCCATGACCGATAAGCTCGATTCGACGGAAACGTTTGGACAGCCCGCCTTTGATCGACTCCTCGAGAAACGGATCGATCCGACTTGGCTCACCGCCAAACGCAAACAAGCTTGGGAAGTCTTCCAGTCGATCGATTGGCCCAATCCTCGCGACGAGAACTGGATGCGTTCAGAACTCCGGGGTCTGAGGCTGAGCAAATTCGCACCGAACATCGACGAGTCGGTTGAGATCCCTGAGGGTACTCCTGTCCGATTGCTCGAAGGAGTCGACGTTTCGGCAAGTCTTCGAAGCGTCAACGGGGTTGTCGTCTCGGAGTCGCTCGACGAAGGTCTCGCCGCCCAGGGCGTTGTCGTCGGGTCCTTGTCACGCTGCGCCCGAGACCACTCGGCGCTGGTCGAACGGTATCTGCACAGCTTGATCTGTCCGAAAAGCGATCGGTTTGCTGCCCTGCAAGCGGCCATGTGGAGCGATGGGTACTTCGTCTACGTTCCCCGAAACGTCCGAGTCGAAAAACCGATCCATCTGCATGCAGCGATGGCCGATGGCCAAGTCGATCTGTCCCACACGTTGATCGTCTTAGAGTCCGGAGCCGAAGCGACGGTTCTCTTCGAATCATCGAGTCCCGATGTCACCGCAAAAGGCTTGCACTGCGGCGGGGTGGAACTGATCCAGCACGGCAATAGCCACCTGCGTTACGTCAACCTTCAGGATTGGGGGAAAGGTTGCTGGCACTTTGCACACCAACGAGCCTCGGTGGGTCGCGACTCGCAGTTGCAATGGACCGTCGCGGCGATGGGAGCAAAATTTGCGCAAGTCGACCAACGCGTCGAGCTTGTCGAGCCGGGAGCCAGAAGCCAAGTCAATGGAGTCATGTTCACCCAGGATCGCCAACACCTGGTATACAACACCTTGCAGCATCACAAAGCGCCCCATTGCACCAGCGACTTTTTGTACAAGAGCGTTCTTCAAGATCGATCGCGCACGGTTTGGAGAGGCATGATCAAGGTCAGCGAAGGTGCCCAAAAAACCGATGGTTACCAGCGCAATGACAACCTCATGCTCAGCGATGCGGCGCGAGCCGACTCGATCCCAGGGCTCGAGATCAACGCCGACGATGTTCGATGCACCCACGGAAGCACCAGCGGACGGGTCGACGAAGAATTGATCTTCTACGCTCAGTCGCGTGGGTTCACCAGATCCGAAGCGATTCGAATGATCGTTACAGGGTTCTTCCAACAGATCTTCGATCGCATCACCATCCAAACGGTGCGCGAAGCCCTCGGCGCAGCGATCGCACGCCAAGTTCGACAATACGAATGAAAGAGCCAACGACCATGCCTCCTTTTCATTATGTTTGTCCAAGGGATCAGATTCGGCCCAACGAACCCCAGACCTTCGAAGTCGACGATCGATTCGTGGTTTTGGTCGAGATCGATCAGGTCGTCCACTGCATCGAAGATATGTGCACCCACGACGGCGGGACCCTTGGAGATGGCCAACTCGATGGCGCTTGTTTGGTTTGCCCAAGGCACGGCGCGAAGTTCGATGTTCGGACCGGCAAGGCCGTCTGCATGCCGGCTACCGAGGACACTCCAAGCCATACCGTCAAGATCGATGCGGGGAAGATCTACGTGGCGTTGAACAACTGATCCAGGTCGATCCGTTCAAGTGGCCATGTACGCGAATCAAACTAGGCAATCAAGGTAGTCGATTATCCCAGAGCGAGTTGAAAATGTCTGAAACCAACCAACCGACCGAACCCCAAGCGACCGTAAACCAAGCGGCCGAGACTCAAGCTGCCGAACTTCCCACGGTGGCACTCGAATCGGCCTGTTGTCAAGCATCAACGTGTGAACCCATGAGCAGCTCGACGTCCAGCGATGCATCAGCCGGGCTGTGTGAGGACAAGGTTCGAGAGGAGCTCAAGCGAGTCATCGACCCGGAGCTCTTTGTGAACATTGTCGATCTGGGGTTGATCTATGTCGTCGATATCCAGCCCGGGGAAGGGGGCAAGCAGAACGTCAACGTCGAAATGACGATGACTAGTCCGATGTGTCCTGCTGGGCCGCAACTTGTGGCCAATAGCCGTCAAGTTGTCGAAGAGATCCCAGGCGTTGGCGCAGTCGATATCAAGGTCGTGATGGATCCACCTTGGACTCCCGATAAAATGACCGAAGATGCCAGAGACCAACTCGGAATTTTCTAACTATGAGCCAAAGAAATCATGAGCCAAAGCAGCCTGCGGGTTTCGATCGAAGATCTTCGCGAAGAGATCGCCGATCTTGACTCGCCCGAGGATCGGATCGCTTATCTGATTGAATTAGGGCAGACCCTGCCAGAGTTGCCCAAAGAGTATCAGACCGAAGAGTACCGGGTGCTCGGTTGTCAGAGCATGGTCTGGCTCGTCCCAAAACTTCAAGGGGACAAGAAAGAAGGGGGTGACATCGAGTTTCGCGGTTCGAGCGATGCGCCGATGGTTCGGGGGTTGGTCGCGATACTCCTGGCGGCTTATTCGGGTCGCAAGGCCCGGGATATCCTGGCTTTTCCGGTCGAGGATTTCTTTGGTGAAATCAAACTCAAATCGTTTCTGACCCCGATGCGCAGCAATGGTCTGCACTCGATGGTCCAGCGCATCCAAGCCATCGCCAAAGGTGCGTTGTCGTTGCATGGTTCGCCGAGCAGCCAACCGCAGGAGATCAAGCCAGCTCGCACCGGCGGCTATCGCGTCGCATTGCCCGCGATCGCGATCGAGAATTGCAGAGACGACTTTCCGATCCTTTCGGAAAAACTCCCATGTGGAAAGCCTTGGGTGTATCTGGACAACGCGGCCTCATCGCAGCGTCCGACATCGGTCCTCGATGCCATGAATCGCGTCTATCGCACGTGATATTCACCCCTGGGACGACCGCTTCGATCAACTTGGTAGCCCGCAGTTGGGGCGATACGAATTTGCGGCCTGGCGATGAGATACTCCTTACGGAGATGGAGCATCATTCGAATATCGTGCCATGGCAACAACTCGCCGAGCGAACCGGGGCGATCATTCGCTGGCTCGGCGTACGGGACGACTTTCAGTTGGACATCGAATCGCTGGACCGGTTGCTCAGTGGGCGTACGAAACTCGTGGCACTGACGGCTGTATCGAATGTACTCGGAACGATCAATCCAGTCCGAGAGATCGTCGATGCGGCGCATCGAGTGGGAGCCAAGGTTTTGGTCGATGCGGCGCAAAGCGCACCGCATGGCAAGGCGACGGCGAGCGATTGGGATGCCGATTGGTTGGTTTTCAGTGGTCACAAGATGCTCGGTCCGACCGGCATCGGTGTGCTTTATGGGAAGCGGGAATTGCTCGAATCGATGCCTCCTTTTTTGGGGGGTGGGAACATGATCAAGTCGGTCAGCAAGCAGGGGTTTGTGGCTGCGGATTTACCTCATCGATTCGAGGCAGGGACGGGACCGATCGTCGAAGCGATCGCCCTGAAGCCGGCCCTGGAGTATCTCATGCGGGTCGGCAGCGATGCGATTTTGGCTCATGAAAGGCAATTGGCACAGCGGGCGATCGATGGATTGTCGAGTGTCTCGGGATTGCGTATTTTGGGTCCATCGATCCAGAGCAAGACGGGGATTGTCTCGTTTGTGATTCCGGGAGTGCACTCGGATCAGATCGGACAGTATCTCAATGCTGCGGGGGTCGCGATCCGAGTTGGGCATCATTGCGCGATGCCGTTGCATGAGCGGTTTTCGGTGGGGGTCAGTGCCCGGGCATCGTTCTACTTTTACAATACCCAGTCCGAAGTCGACGCGTTCGTGACTGCGACCTTACGAGCTAGCGAATTGTAGTATTCATCGGCTGGCCTCTTTGCGTCCAGATCAGTCGGTTGGGTTTCCCGTCGAACTGATTGGGTTCCCTTAGTCCGGGGGCATTTTGAACGCAAAGGCGCGAAGGTGCAAAGGCGCAAAGAAAGCCATTCAGTCTGAGTAGCGTTTCACAGAGTACGAGCAAGACGAAATACGATGCGATGCACGAACGAAGGGATTGCCCTCCGTGTGTTTGGATTCTTCGGTTCACTAGACGCGGCAGAACCGCCAAGCGGACATGGCCAATAGCCCCAGGAGGATGAGGGTTTTCAGTGGGATAAACGAGATCGTTTCGATCAGACGATTGGGTTTAGGCGCATTTTCCTCCCAAGCCGACTCGGCGATGCGACCTGATTCAAATAGCGGTTTCCAAAAAGCGCGAATGAACTCTTCATCGAAGTAATCGCCATGCGAATGGTCATGAGCACGGTCGTATACATCGGCACGTCCGAAACCGTAGCGACCTGTGTCCCCGTATCCCCAACTGAGTTTTCGAGCCCAGAATGGCCAGATGTCTCGAGTTCCAAAATCGTTGATCACACGATGGGCAATGCGTCCGGTCAGGTACTCCCAGGGATAATCGTTGGAGATGATGCAACCGCACAAGATCAATCGATTGAGGACCAAGTCTTTCGTGTCGCCTAGGACTTGAGAGATAGTGTAGGTACCGAAGCTATGGGCGATGACCGAGTACTTGGCATCGCGATATTGGTTCTTTGCGATTTGGATTTGTTCGCGCGTCGTGCGGATCGGTTGTCCACGGGTCCAGACGGGCAACCAAAACCGAAAGAGGTCGAAGTACCCGTAGCGGATCGGTACGACGACGACTCCATCGATCTCTTCTAAGATGCGTTTGACCATGGACTGCCAACGGGCACGGTCGCGGATTCCATGGATGAGGAAGACGACTTCGGTGTGAGTTTTCGAATCGATGGGATTAGAAAAAGGTTCGAGGGTCGGTGTAGGTTTGAGTCGGTGGGAAGGTATTGTGAATCGAATCGACGGGGCAGGGTCAACCAAGACGATTTCCAAACGAAAGACCGTCGGGATGGGATCGAGCTGATGCCATCCTAAGGGTAAGACCAGAGGGGACAGGTTGGCTTCCAGGACGGTGGGTTGGTTCCAAGGATGGGTTGTGCTGAGGATTTCAAAGGGAAAAATAGGTCGGAGTGTCTTGAGTAGTTCGTCGAGTTCTCCCTCGAATTCAAGATGTCCATAGAGTTCAACTCCGTCGTCGTCAGTCGACTTGTGCGGGTGGACTTCGAATCGAATACGATGGAGTCGGTTGTCTGAATCGAAAATTACGTTGCGAAATTGGCCCTGCAGAGCGAGTGCAGTTTGGTGGAGCAAGTTCTTTCGCAGGGGTGCTTCCTTGGCGAGTTGCTCGGGAGGGGGGCTATCGGACATGGCGGGCTTTGATCGATTGGTTTTTGACGGTACCTTGCACTTGGATGCTCGAGAGGCTTTGGTCTAGGTGAACCGATTTTCCGATTTGATCCGGTGGACTTGAGATCCAAACACCTTCTTGGGTTTCAAAGACTCGGAATTTGAGTTTGGATTCGAAGAGGATCGGGTCGAGTTCGAATGCGCTTTCACGGACCGTTTCCGGGATGAGCTTGAGGAACGAATATTGGAGATTCGGTTCGAGAAATCGGTGGGCGATTTTGGAGTAAGTCCATATCTTTTCTGGGGATCGAGGCAGGGCGACCATCGCGGCAAAGAGTTGATCGCGTTGGGTGCCTGAGGATGCATCAAACGCATCTTTTAGATGGGTGACGAGTTGATAGGTTGAGCTTTTAGGGTCCATCGCATAGAGGGCATTGAGAAACAGTCGCATCCAAAAATCGGCTGCGCGATCATCGGGCTTGCGGGACTGGATGTCGATGATCTGGCCGGTCCGGAAACCATGGGCTGAGTTCGGTCCGGAGAAGATAGCGGCTTTGCGCCAGGTCGAGGATTTGCTGAAGGCATCCTCGAGCAACGAAAGCTCGTTGCCTTGGGCAGAGGTGTGAAATCGAAACACATCCTCCTTGGGGAAGAGCCACAGAGCGATACGGCGATTTTGTTTTTGTTCGTGCGCATCGATCACCAGCAAGGAGAACTTGGAGGATCTATGGTCCATTGAGAGGCTCAGTTTGGCGGCGATCTCCTCTGCTCCCGAAGTGGCTTGCGAATCGGACCCGAAGCAGATAGCGAGGAAGTGGTTTCTTATTTCGTTGCGGAACGGGTCGGTTTCCGGGTCATCGGAACGAAGGTGAACGATCGACTGGGTTTCGATCTGGGAGGCAGGAATGAGTTCGTCGAGGAGTCCGAGCAGATCGGGGCCGGGGCGGACCGGTCCGCCTTGTACTTCGGGAAGATAGCTGACGGTTCTTCGAGGAGAGACTTGGAAGGCGTAGAGTCGGCGCATGGTGATCGGGAACGGGCAGATATGTTGATTTTGCTACAAGAAAGGCCTCGTGAAATGAAGTGCTAGCATCTTACGGGTCCCGTTTGACACGTTAGGTCACAAGCTATTGGAAGGACCTGAAAGGGGAAAAAACTCGGGGACAGTCCCTGGGTTTTTGGAGTTTGTCAACCACGGAAACAAGGAAGATATTTACCACGGAATACACGGAATACACGGAAGCAGGGAAGCAGGGAAGATATCTACCACGGAATACACGGAATACACGGAAGCAGGGAAGATACTTACCACGGAAACCACGGAAGTGGGAAAACAGGGAAACGTTTTACTAGGGGGATTGTTTCCGTGTATTCGGGGTGTTCGGTGGTTTGGAGTACAAGCCGATCAACCATTGAGAAACGGCAGCGACTGTTTCTGGATGAGGTTCCAGGTCGTGACAAAGGATTCAATGAGCTTAGCCGTTTTGGTGGGCGCACTGTGGGAGAGTGATAGCTGCCCAGGGCTGAGTCTTAGAATGCCTTTCGCTCCGGCGATTTGGATGTCGCAGTAGGTAGCATCCCGATCGTAATCGAGGGAAACATCGGTAATCCTGGCTGCTTCTACCGCATCGATAAAGTCTTCGATCTGTACCTTGGTAGGAAGTGATAATTCAAGCGTGTCGAACACGCCATCGAAGACCTCGGAGAAGGCTGCGGTTGATATCTGTTCTGGGGCTACAATAGAATCGACGGTTCGGATCCAAATCACCTCGCCGAGATCGTCTGCATTCAGCTCGATATGGACCGAGTAATTGAAGTAGGGGGTTATGATCGATCCTGTTCCATCCTCGGGTTGCGACACTACCAGGTCTCGACGTCCGAATTTGAATGCTCTTTTGAGTGCTTCGAAGACCGAGTCAAGATCTTTTTTGAGTTCGTCTGACGCGCAATTCGATACAAAAGACTGAGTGGAGTCTGTATAGCGGTCCGGGATTCGGTAGGTTTTTCTCCAGCCCGAGAGGCTGGTGAGCCGTTGGTCCACTTTGGCAGTGAAACCTAGCCTGCGCATGTAGTTGATATCGTTGCTCGCTTTATCGCGTCGCTCTTGGAGGATCGGTCGAAGGTCGGCAAGTACGAAGTCCTCTTTATCAACGCCATGCATCCAGGGTGTTTGCTGGTAGGGTTCGGAGAACGTTTTGCGCAGCGTTCTTGGGACTTCCGCCTTGAGGTAATTCTGAAGCGAGTTCGCTGTCAGTAATCCGCGTTCGAGGGCCAGGATCGCTTCGCCTTGGAATGCCTCGATGACATGGTGCATCCATATCCCGTGCTTTAAGCTGCCGCTCGGATAGGAGTTTTCCTCGGGTTTGCAGGCTGCAAAACACAGGCAATGATTCGCATCCTTGAGGAATGACTCGAGTGGAAGTTCGGAGAGATTACCGAAGTTCCCACGAACACCTGGGACCGCTTTGACGTCGCTTTCGCGACAGTCCAGAAACAGCGCGGTAGGGTTGCTTTGAGAAGCCTGCATATCTTTGAGGAGTTGGGCGAGCGGAACGCTTGTGCCGTCCCAATCTGCAGCGAGGGTATCGAATGCAGTGATAAAGTTTCTTGCGTCCTGCGAAAACCCGTGTCCAGCATAATAGAAAAAGAGGAGATCCTTTTTTTTCAGTTGTTCGATCGCTTTTGGGACGAGTGACTCGATGGCTCCTTTGGTGGCTTGCTCGTCGATGAGTAGGAGTTGGTTGTTTTTCTCAAAGCCGTTGAGTTCAAGAGCTTTGGAAAACTCTTCTGCATCGCGTCGAGCGAAAGGAACTTGGCTTATCGCGGGATCTTGGTAATTTTCAATCGCGATAAGTACTGCGAATTTCTTCAATGTGGTTCCTGTGTTTTCAGCTTGTTGCAGGGTGTTTGTCGGGGTGGAGATAGACGAAGGATTTGCCGAGTCGTCCGCCGTAGTTTCCGGCTGAGATCCGCACTAGTCCATCGACATTCAATGCGGCTTGGATGGCCGCATAGGTGGCTTGGGAAACGGCTTCGAGGGAGGAACCGTTGACGATGATTTCCATGATGGACTCGACCCCCTCGGGGACACGCGATTGGGTTCCGAGTTTTTGTTTGAGAGTCGGGCAGTATTCGGCGAAAGTGCTTGCGATGAGGAACTTGTATTTGCTGCCGGCTTTGCTGGCGCTTGCTGCGACGCCACCTGGGAAGGTGGTGATCACGCCGGGTGCAGCATCGGCGGCTTGTGCAGCACGATCGGCTGCTTCGATGGCTGCGTCTTGGGTGCTTGCGAGGAACCAAAGATTTCCGCCCATGATTCCATCGGCATATCCGAACCGGCGAGAGAGGAAGAACTCGCCGCCTAGGGTTGGTATGGTCCAGCCTTTGTGGCCAAACATTTCGCTTCGGAATTGGTGTCCGTCGCCGAAGAAGGCGATTTTGCGACCGAGCTTGTAATAGGGGTCGGAGTCCAGTGCGTTGAAGAGACGGGTGGTTGGACAGGTCAAGATATTCTGAGAGAGGCGAGCGAGGAGCACGCGTTGGAGGTGTTCGACCCTATCTTTTCGAAACCTCGGGACATGGAACTGCAGATACGCACCGATTCGACCGTCGGGAGTTTCTTGTCCTGGGGATATGCCATCGAGGATTCCCTCGAATCCGGCTTCGCAGTCGCAGAGGATGGTGCTGCTGGCATGGCCGGTAGCTTTTTGGCAGGCTGCCAATAGCCATTTGCGGTCTCGAGCGGTGACCAATACTCTTGCGTAGATGCTACGGAAGGCTTCGGCGTAGGTATCCTCTACCAAGTCTTGCCAGGCTTGGCTCTTCCAGGGTTGGTTGGGATTTGAGTTTGGGTCGTTCAGTGGCATGATCAGTTCCTGCCGCGGCCGTTGTAAACGGCTGATTCGGTGACGACTTTGTCCATGAAGATGTCGTGCGAGTCCATGGGGATCTGTGAGAACATCTGGCATTCGAAGGCCAGGGCTACGAGGGGCGTTTGCGGCTTGGCGTGTTCGAGGAGTTTATCGTAGTAGCCTTTACCGTGCCCGGTGCGACCACCTTGAGCATCGAAAGCGACCCCTGGGACCATGATCAAGTCGAGGTCTTCGGGTTGTAGTTTTTTGGAAGCCACGGTTCGAAGATCGGCTTTGGGTTCGAGGATTCGGTACATGCCAAGCTCCAATTCATCCATCGACTCGAGCCAGAACAGTTCGAGTTCGCCATCGACGCAGTAGGGGACCACGATCCGCTTTCCGGTCGCGAGCGCCTCGGGCAATGCGTGCCTAGTTCGGACCTCGTCGCGGACATCGACATAGAACATCACCGTATGGGCAGCGGCGTATTCGGGAAGTTTCATGAAGCGATCGACGATGGCTACCGAGACGCCGTCTTTGTCGGCTTGGGTTTTACGATTTTCGTGGGCTTGTTTGCGAATTTCGGTCTTGCGCTCGGAAACTTCGCTGAGGGAAACTTCGCTGCTGGGGACTTTGATATCAGAGGTTGGGTCGACTGGTGTGGACATAGATGAAGGGGCCTTGGACGACAAAACGAACACAGTACATTGGATTCGAAAGCAGCATCGTAACCGCAAGCGATCGACTTGTCACGAATTGGAAAAGGAACGGGGTTTTGACAAGTCCCGGCTTTTTTTGGAGCGTTATTTCTCGGGTGTTTTCGAGAGGCGTTTGAAGTACGCTTCGATGACTTCGCGGTAGTGGCTCGGGAGATCCTTGGTGATGCTTTGGAGGGCCTCTTGGCGAGCTGCCGGGGGAAGATTTCCCCAGCCGGATTTGTCGCCGATGTCCTTGTTGTCGACCTCTCCTTGGCCGTCTCCTCCACCTGGCATAGGATCCTGTGCGGCTTGCCGGCCCTGTTGCGGATTGTTTTGCTTTTGGCGTTGCTGTTGTTTTTGCTGCTGCTGTTGTTGCTGCTGCTGTTGTTGCTGTTGTTGCTGCTCTTCCATTTTCTCGATCATTTTATCGAGCTTGTCGATGATCGCTTGCTCTTGGTCCCGAACCTGCTTGCCCGTTCTTCCCAATCCCAATCGTCGTTCGACATCGTTCATCAATCGGGCTACTTCGTCGAGGGAATCCTCTTTGAGCGGCTCGATATCGCTGAGCATCAGCCGAGCGGTGATCGCATAGCGGGTTGGAATCTCCGACTCTCGTTCTAGGAGTTTGTTCAAGGAATCGACGCAGGGTTGCTTTTGGAGCAGGAAGTGCTGGCAGACACCCAGAGAGAACAACCAAGTTGCCGGGTCGCTCAAGCTATCCATTTCTAGAGGGCCAAGTCTGCTCGAGGCCTCGTCGATCCACTGGTTTTGTATTAGGGCTCTGCAAAAGGCCAGTTGCAAATCGGGTTTGATCCAACCTGGAATTGCTCCATTGGCGATCAGGGAGCTGAGCTGTGCGTCGAGTTTTTGATAGGAGCTGCTCGACCAAGGTTGATCGACACCGCTTAGGAATTCCGCGATGGTCGGGTCGATTGTTGCGGCGGCCTGGAGCAAGCCTTCGTGGAGCTCGATTCCTTCGAGGCTTGCGATTCGCTTGGCAGATTCCCGCGACGAGTCTTTATCGGTCGATCCGCTCGATTCGATCCAGGCGAGCATTCGCTCGAGCCAGAGTTGTCCCGGAGACCATTTCCAGGTCGCTGTCTTGGTCAGCTCTTTGGAGTCCGAGCCATCGGCTAGGCATTCGGCTGGGCCTATCGGGCCGATGGTCCCAAGAGCGATCCATCCCCAAAGGATCCATCCGAAAGGGAGAGACTTGAGCGTATGCCCTACGAGATGGATTTTCAAAACCGGCTCCGTTTCCAGCAAGGTGGGGGTGGTTTGATGGACATATCCGCAAGGAGTGCGTCAAAGTCCGACGGACCAGTATACCGGGCCAGCCAGGGAGAATCGAGCTTTTGTTCAGTAGGCGGCGCACTATGAGGACCCAGGCAAGCAGTTTCGCTAATTCTGGGGCGAAAGGGACTTGTGGGGTCTGTCCGGCGATTACGCCTCGCTTTTGTTATTCGCAACATCATGGGGAGGATGGGTTTAGGGCCCGATTCGATGGGGCTTGGGCTGGTCTCCAGGAGAACACGGTGGGAATAATCAGGGGCTCTGGGTGCAGGAAGCAACCGGACTAATGCTGCGAGGGTCTGCACCCCTGGAAGAGTGGGAAACGGATTTTTAAGGTTTGGCAGTTGATCGAGCCCGGGTCACTAAGCAGACTAGCAGTCAGACATTTCAGCACGGATGCGCGTTCTGACCACGTTTTCAGCATCCCAACTATGGCCAATGTCGATCGAGCTTACAACCACGTCCGCCACGAACTCGCTGAGGTCGGCTTGCTTGCCGACGGACTGTATCTGGACGTCGTTGAGTTGATTATTTCCGGTGACAAGAGTGTTGGGGAGCGTGGATACGTTTTCGAGCAGGTTGGACATTATGCCAAGTGGGGGTATCGACCGGGGGTGATTTATCTACCGAGGGACTTGCCCCACCAGCCTCGCAAGCCTGGTTTGACTTTGTGCGACACGATTCGACATGAGTACGCGCATGCTTGGTATTTTCATGATCCGTCGTTTTTCCGAGGGGAGTGGTTTGCTCGGGCTTTTGGGACGTCTTATACCAACTGCAATCCGACTCCCTACACACAGTGGCGTAAAGAGCTCAAGCGGAACCCAGAGTATTTGGCAGGCAAGAAGCGGTGCAAGAGTGCCAAGGGCCAGTTGAATTTCTTCTATGGGTATTTGCTCGGAGAGTTCATCACCGACTATGCTTCGACGAACGCCAGCGAGGACTTTGCTGAGACTTTCATGTTTTACCTGAAGTACCGGCGGTCGCTCAGTCGGTTCAAGAACCGTCCGGCGGTGTATCGAAAGATCCGCTCGGTCGAGCGGGCAGTCTCGCAAGCATCTCGGCGTGTGCGAGACTTTGGGACTGGCCGATACCGTCCTCGTTCTGCCTAGCGATCTGTCCATCGGTGGGAGATTGACGACGGATTGCTTTTGCCTGTAGGTATCTGCGGTATGGGCCTGCAGGTGTAACCGAATGTATCAAAGCTTGAAGTAGTACTTAGGATGGGAGGGGAGCATGTTGGTCCCCCGCGAAAAGCTACCCCGCGAAAAGCTGAGCTTTAAAACCCGAAGCTTTGAAAACCTATGGAGTTCCTTGGCATCGAGACTTCCTAAGAACCCTTGCGTCACTAAAATGGGATTTCGCCACAGCCCTTTACTTTTCTTGCTTGTTTTTCAGGACGATTTCGAGGTCTTCGATGGTTCGTTGTCTAGTCACGGGTGGATGTGGCTTTATCGGTTCCCACATTGTCCGAGGTTTGTTGGATGAAGGGCACAGTGTCCGGGTCTTGGACAATCTTTGCACCGGGCATCGGGCTAATATTGCCGAGGTGGAAGATCGCATCGAGTTCGTCCAGGGGGACATCAACGATTCGAAGGCAGTCGAGCAAGTGCTCGATGGAGTCGAGCGAGTCTTTCATCAAGCGGCGCTTGCAAGCGTTCCGTTGTCGTTGGAAAGACCTCTCGATACCAATCATGCCTGTGTGACGGGCACATTGAACATGTTGCACTGGAGCGTTCGGGCGAAGGTCAAGCGTTTCGTCTATGCGGCCTCGAGCAGCGCGTATGGAGACACGCCGACTTCCTCGAAGCGCGAGACCGATTTGCCCCAAACGCTGTCTCCTTATGCTGCTGCAAAGCTTGCAGGTGAATACTACTGCCAGAGCTATTTCCATAGCTTTGGATTGGAGACTGTCGGCATTCGCTACTTCAATGTCTTTGGTCCGAGGCAGGATCCAAACAGTCCTTATTCGGCTGTCATTCCGCTTTTCGTAAGCCGCATCCTCAGTGGTCAATCGCCGTCGATCTATGGCGACGGACATCAGTCGCGCGATTTTACTTATGTTGCCAATGTTGTCCGTGGCAATTTGCTTGCGAGCCAAGCCCCGAATGTTGGCGGACGGGTCTTCAACGTGGCCGATGGGCGTCAGACGACGCTTTTGCAGCTCTTGGAGCTTTTGGCTAAGCTTTTAGGCAAAGAAATCAGCCCAACGTTCCTTCCGCCTCGCGTGGGCGATGTCCGCGAGAGTTTGGCTGATGTGACTCAGGCTCGAAAATTCTTGGGCTACGAGCCGGCGGTGGGTCTCGAAGAGGGAATCCGCCGGACCATCGATTACTATCGCCAGATCGTCTCTTAACCCTGAGGTTTGACCCGTGAGGAACGATCATGCGTCCGAGCAAGCTTTAGCGTTAGTCGAGCACCTACGGACGGAGTACTATCGGGTCGTCGTCGCATTTTCCGGGGGTGTCGACAGCGCGGTCGTCGCCGCTGCGGCCTTCCGAGCCTTGGGGGCCAACGCCGTGGCTTGGACTAGCCTTGGGGCTGCGGTGCCCGAGGCGGACCGAGCTTCTGCGATGTCTGTGGCTCGATCGATCGGGATCGAGCATGTGTTGGTTCCCACGCATGAGATGCTCAATCCCGACTACTTGGCCAACGGCCCGGATCGGTGTTTCCACTGCAAGTCGACCCTTTATTCGGCGATTGCAGCATGGGCCAAGGAGCACGAGTACGAAACCATTCTTTCGGGGACCAACATCGAGGACTTGGGCGACTATCGACCTGGGCTTCAAGCGGCGGCTGATTGGAATGTTCAAGCTCCTTTGGCGGATCTTGGGTATGGCAAGCAGGCGGTGCGGGGAATCGCTGCGGTGTGGGGGTTGGAGGTTGCCAACAAACCTGCCAGTCCATGCTTGGCCAGCCGGATCGCTTATGGTCAAGTCGTAACGATGGGTCGATTGAATCGGATCCAAGCCATGGAAAGCTGGCTTCACGGTCAAGGATTCTACGATGTCCGAGCGCGTCTTCATGCCGAGGATCTTTTGAGGCTTGAGATCCAATCCACGGAGCTTGCCGCTGCGGTAAGCGAACCGATGCGATCGCAGATCGCGGCCAAGGCGACCGAATTGGGCTTTCGGTATGTTACGATAGACATTCAGGGCCGCCAAAGCGGATCGATGAATCGGGTGCTCAACGACCTTTAGAAAGGCGCATACCATGTTGGGATGGGGAATAATCGGCTGTGGGATGATTGCCAAATTCCATGCGAGGGCAATCTCCGAGATGCGAGGATCGAGGCTCGTGGCCTGCTACGGTAGGGACAAGTCCAAGGTGGAAGCCTTTTGCTCTGAATTTGGTGGGCATGCCTATGACGATCTGGCAGCGATGCTCAAGGATCCTTCGATCGACATCGTGACGATCTGCACTCCGAGCGGTGCCCACCTTGAGCCTGGGATCGCTGCGGCCCGAGCCGGCAAGCATGTGCTTGTCGAAAAGCCTTTGGAGGTCACCACCAAGCGATGCGACCGGCTGATTGCCGAGTGCGACAAAAACAACGTCTATCTAGGGACCATTTTTCCTTCCCGATTCCATCGTTCGGCGATCTTGATGAAGTCCGCCGTCGAGCAGGGACGTTTTGGATCGATTTGCGTCGCCGACGCGATCGTCAAATGGTTTCGAACGCAGCAATACTATGACAGCGGCAAGTGGCGTGGGACTTGGGCGCTCGACGGGGGAGGGGCATTGATGAACCAAGCCATCCATAGCGTCGATTTGCTTTTGTGGCTTATGGGACCGGTCCGTGCCGTGAACGCTATGACCGCTCTGCGGGCTCATGAACGGATCGAAGTCGAGGATACGGCCGTCGCAACTCTGGAATTCGAGTCCGGTGCGCTCGGAACGATCGTCGCGACGACCGCTGCGTATCCGGGCACTCTCAAGCGGATCGAGATCGCCGGTTCTGGCGGCATGGCGGTGCTTGAGGAGGAGGCTCTAGTGCGATGGAATTTCGCGAAAGCCAACAAGCAAGACGAGAAGATTCTCGCACAGATGAACTCCAATACCACCGGTGGTGGAGCCTCGGATCCTGCTGCCATCGGCCATATCGCGCATCGCGAATTGTTCAAGGACTTTGCGAAGTCGATCCAGGATGGTCTGCCCTCGCGCATCGACGGAACTGAGGGTCGCCGGAGTGTCGAGCTGATCAATGCGATTTACAAGTCGGCCAAGACCGGTAAACGGGTCTTGCTCCGATCCGATGCAACTTTATAGAGCTTACGGAATCCCAAAGATGCACAAGCCTGACGATCCGAACGTCAGCCTCCAGGAGGCGGCCAGCTCCATCGGGGAGCTTCGAGAGCAGATCCGCAAGCATGACATTCTTTATTACGTCCAAGCAGAGCCGGAGATTTCCGATCTGCAATACGATCGACTTCTCAGCGAGCTGACCGACTGGGAAGTCCGTTTCCCGAGTTTGATCACCCCCGATAGTCCGACTCAGAAAATCGGGGACCGACCCGTCGAGGGCTTAGCGCAAGTCGCTCATCGCATACCGATGCTCTCGATCGAAAACACCTACACCGAAGGGGAGCTTCGCGAGTTCTTCCAGCGTGTTGAAAAAAACTTGCCCGGCGAGCCCATCGAGTGGGTTGTCGAGTTGAAAGTCGATGGAGTTGCGGCATCGATCCGCTATGAGAACGGGCAATTGGTGGCCGCCATCACTCGGGGCAACGGTGAGGTTGGCGACGATGTGACTCACAATGCACGGACGATCCGAGGGCTTCCGTTGCAGCTTCAGGGTACGGGAATCCCCAAAACGCTCGAAGTGCGTGGGGAGGTCTACATGACCAACACGGATTTGGTCGCCTTGAACCAACAGCGCGCAGGGATCGGCGAAGCCGAATTCAAAAACCCCCGCAACGTCACGGCCGGCTCGATCCGTTTGCTCGACCCGAAAATATGCGCGAAGCGCAAGCTGCGGTTCCTCTGTCACGGGATGGGGTTTTGCGATGGTTTGCAAGTTCGTACGCACATGGAGTTTCTTCAAAAGGTCGGCCAACTCGGGGTCCCGAGTACCCCGTTGGTACGATGCTTCCAAAGCACCCAAGAGGTCGTCGACCATTGCAATCACCTGGTGGAAAACCTCCACGAATTGGACTTCGAGGTCGATGGGTTGGTGATCAAAGTCAACTCCCTCGAGCAACGCGAATCCTTGGGCTCGACGAGCAAATCCCCTCGTTGGGTCATCGCTTACAAAATCGAGAAATACGAAGCCGTCACCCGATTGTTAGCGATCAAAACTCAAGTTGGTAAAACTGGGACGATCACCCCGGTTGCCGAACTCGAGCCGGTGCAATTGGCAGGCACGACCGTCAGCCGAGCTTCGCTCCACAATTTCGATGAGATACGTCGCAAGGATGTGCGAGTCGACGATTGGGTCGTCGTGGAAAAAGCTGGAAAGATCATTCCGCACATTGTTCGGGTTGAAAAGCATCGTCGCGACCGCGACTTGCCCGAGTTTGCTTTTCCCGAGCAATGTCCAGAGTGCTCCGAGAGATTGGTCCGGGACCAGGCAGGGGTCTACATACGCTGCGTCTCGAACCAATGCCCAGCGCAATGGCGTCAGCGTTTGCGCTACTTTGCAACCCGAGATTGCATGGACATCGAAGGCCTCGGGGACAAGCTTGTCAATCAACTCGTCGATGCCCAGTTGGTCAACTCCTATGCGGACCTCTATGGATTGACTTTGGAAAAACTCATGACGCTCGAACGCATGGGTAAGAAATCCGCGGAGAATTTACTCCAGGGAATACAGGTCAGCAAGCAGCGTGGATTGTCGCGTGTGCTCAATGCCATCACGATCCGTCATGTTGGCCAACGCGTCGCGATGGTTCTGGCTCGTCGTTTCGGATCGGCAGCGAGTTTGGCCAGTGCCGGACTCGAAGAGTTGTCCAATACCGAGGAAATTGGGCCGATCATTGCCAAGAGTGTTTTTGAGTTTTGCCGAAGCGACGAGGGCAAGCAGGTCTTCGAGCAACTTGCCCATGCAGGAGTGTCGCTTGAGACCTCCGAGGAGGACTCGGTCGATCGCTCTGGGGTTTTCGCGAATAAAACGTTGGTAGTCACCGGAACGCTCGAGCATTATTCCCGCGATGAGATCGAGCGGGTGATCGAAAAACTCGGCGGGAAGGCTTCCGGGAGCATCTCCAAGAAAACCGACTATCTCGTGGTGGGTCAAGCGGCCGGGAGCAAGCTTCAAAAGGCCGAGCAGTTGGGGGTTAAGATCTTGACGGAAGCGGAATTTCGGGAGTTGGCGGAATCCAAGTCATGAGATCCGTTTGCAGTCGGCTTGCGGTTTGCACTAAACTGATGCGTCCATCTCCTAGAAGCCACGTCAACAGGGTTGAGTCAAGATGATCGAATTATCGAACTTTGGAAAAGACTACGGCGAGTTCACTGCGGTCGGTTCGGTGAATATGAAGATTGAGGCTGGGGAGTTGTTTGGCTTTATCGGTCCAAATGGTGCTGGCAAGAGCACCTCGATCCGGTTCCTTGCAACGCTTCTTAAGAGCACCCGTGGGGATGGCACCGTCAACGGTTTTAGCGTCAACAAGCAACCGATGGATGTGCGTAGGAGCATCGGCTACATGCCCGACGACTTCGGCGTGTACGATGGGATGAAGGTATGGGAGTTTCTCGACTTCTTTGCGGTGGCTTATAAGATCGGTCGCACGCAGCGCAAAAAAGTCATTGGCGATGTGCTCGAGTTGCTCGACTTGACCCACAAACGCGACGACTTTGTCAACGGACTTTCCAGGGGGATGAAGCAGCGGCTGTGTCTGGCCAAGACGCTTGTGCATGACCCTCCTGTGCTGATCCTTGATGAACCGACGAGCGGATTGGATCCTAGAGCTCGGATCGAGGTCAAAGCGCTGCTCAAAGAGTTGCGCAAGATGGGCAAAACCATTTTGATCTCCAGCCACATTCTGTCGGAATTGGCCGACTGTTGCACCTCGATCGGGATTATCGAGCGAGGGCAACTGCTCATGCACGGCACGATCGATTCGGTCTACCGTCAGATCCGCCGCAACCGGATTGTCGAGATTCGGTTTGTCGAGAATCAGGACGCTGGGGTTTCGATCGTCAGGAGCGATCCAGCGATGCGGGGTATTGAAATCGATGGCAATCGCGTCACAGCGGAATTCGAGACCGATGATCAAGGGTTATCGAATCTGATGAAAAAGCTTGTCGACGGGGGAGTCAAGATGCGGTCCTTCAGCGACAAAGATCCGACCCTCGAGGATGTCTTCATGTTGGTGACCAAGGGGCTTGTTGCCTAAAGGCGCACACGCCGTTTTTTGGGCTGTGGATCTTTGGGACTGTAGATCTTTCGGGCTATAGGTTTTTGGGAGTCATCGCGATGAGTCGCTTGCTTGCATGGATCTTGATTTCGCTGGTGCGATTCTACCAACGAGCGATCAGTCCATTGCTCATGAGCCAATGCCGCTTTAGTCCGAGTTGCTCCCAGTACATGATCGAGGCGATCGAAAAACATGGCCCGATCCGAGGCGCGTTCAAGGGGATCTGGAGGATTTGTCGGTGTCATCCCGGGAGTCCTGGCGGTTACGATCCGCCTTAGTCCCCCCATCGACGCTCGTGCGAATCCACTGATGGTCTGAGTCGATGTTCGTGAAGCCCGACTCTCGATCGATCACGCGCAGGCCTGGGGTGACCAGGGCATGATCGATCGGGATTCCAACGACTCCCAAGCCGCATGGCCATGTCGCAAAGAAGCCTCGGTATCGGCGTGTGTCGATAAGACCTGCCTGGCGGATCAATCGCCTGAATCCATCGCTCCAGGGGGTGATGTTCAGATCCCCGATGACGATCGATTCGAGGTCGGATTCTTTGACCCATGCTGCGATCTCGAGAAGTTGTTCGTCGCGAACCCTAAAGCGTCCATTCTGATTGGGGGATGCGGTATGGACTCCTAACAATCGGATTGGATCGTCCGCATAGTCGCCCTTGGGGATCACCGCTTCGAGCGATAGCATCTTCGATGGGCCTGTGATCCGCTCCTGGAACTTGATCCCTGGGATACGGCTTAGGATCGCAAGTCCCTGGGTGTTGGATCTAGGAGACCACTTCGAGTACGGGTATTTCTTGTCCAGCGCCATGAGCCCTTTGCGGTGTTCGGGCGTGACCTCGATCAGCAGCACCACATCTGCATCGAGACTTTCGATGGTCTTCTCGATGATCTCGAATTCATGGTTTTGAATGAACACATTCCACGATGCGATCGAAAGCGGTTTGGTCGGTTTGTCGGTTCGCCAATCGGCAAGCTTCAGGGCCGTCCACGGTTCGGCAAGAGCGCAGAGGTAGACCGTAGGGATCAGCAAGATCGCTGCATGAAGCGTGCCGGAGATCCACGGAGCGCGCCAACGGTTCAACCACCGCAAGACCACGTCGAGCAGGCAGACACAGAGCATCCCGAGCGCGAAGTGCCACTGGGTATGGTTGGCCATCTCAAAGAGGCTGTTGTCGCTCCAGTTGCGGTGGACATACATCGCTGCCCAAGCGGGGATCGATGCGAGGATCGAGAGGGTAAACCACACACCCAGTCCAGCAGTCCAGCATCGGCGTTCTTTTTTGGCTTTGGTTTTAGGTCCCATGGAGCCACTTCGGCTGCACTTCGAGAGGCATCGCGTTTCGCAGCACTCGGAAAACCTCTTCCGTCCCCGACTCTCGGATGCTCTCGATAGCTCCATCGACGATTCTCAATTCATCCAGACGCCAGACCGGTAGTCCATGGCCGAGCAAGTCCCTCGGGCTCAAAACCACCAGCAGGATCTCAACCCTAGGGTTGCCAAGTGCAGCCAAGGCTCGGGTTCGGGTATCGCAGTCCTCTAAGTCGATGCATTGGTCTTGGATCTGAACCGATCCGGGGACAACCGATGCGGCGGTCAAGCCCTTTGCAGATTGCTCCTGCATCCAGCTTTGAACTTGGTACTTGCAAGGTTCATCATAGATCGAGGCGAGCAGGCCATGGATCGGGATCACCCAAGGGCCCGCTGCCGGAAAGAGCATCTGGACGATCGCCTCGCCGACGGGTCGTGGATTTCCGAACATCGGAGCGACATGGCAAGAGAGGGACGGACCAGCGTTGACCTCGACGACCGCTCCGCGCTGTGGGGCCAGCGGAGCGGAGATGTCTTCGGCTAGCACATCCAAGCCGGCGACATCCAATCCGACGACTTGGGCAGCCAAGACGGCTTGAGCGGCGGTTTGTGGGTGGACCTCATCGGTGCAATCGGTGGTTAAATCTCCGGTGCGGCGGATCAAGACCTCGCGGTGCGCCTCGGGGATCGATTCGACAGTGAGCCCCTGTTTGGACAGTTCGATCTTGGCCGCGGCATCGAGTTTCAAAACACCCAGCGGATCGGTGTAGGCTTCTCCTCGCCGTGGATCCTGGTTCAAGATTCCAACGAGTTGTTCGATCGACGAGCGACCGTCGCCGGTGACGGTTTCGAAGTGTCCTCGGCTGGCCGCTACCATCCGATCGCCCACGACGAGCAACCGGTGATGCTGTCCGCGCGCGAACTGTTCGACCATGACATGGCCTGTTTGGCCGTCTTCGATCGCCCAATCGTAAGCCTTCATCACCTCGTCCTGTTGGGTCAATTCGATGGAGATTCCGCGCTGGTGATTGGCGTCTTTGGGTTTGACGACGACGGGTAAGCCGACTTCCAACGCGGCAGCCCAAGCGTCTTGTGGGCTTGTGACCATACGGCCCAGTGGGACTGGCACACCGACGTTGCGCAGGAGCCGTTTGGTGAGGTCTTTGTCGCTTGCGATCGACTCGCCGATGGCGCTGGTCGCATCGGTCTCGGCGGTCCAAATCCGGCGTTGGTGCTTGCCTTCGCCCAGTTGGCACAAGGAGCCTGAGGTGAGGCGATAGGAAGGGATACCACGGGCTTTTGCCGCATCGAGGATCGCTCGGGAGCTAGGTCCTAAACGGATGTCGTCGGCATAATCAAAAAGTTCGCGAAACTTCGATGCGATAGGATACGTGTCCCCGCGTTGGCAGGCTTCGATCCACTCGTGGGCTAGACCGAAGCACTTGCAGGCCAAGAGTTCTTCTTCCATCTCCAGGGGGAGAACCCATTGGCTTTCGCAATCATCGTCCGAGGCTAAAGATTCGGCGGGTTCGAGCCAGACGACCGGTACTCCAGACATGGCCGACATCCACTGGGCGATCCTGAGCCAGACTTCCGCCCAGGTCGCTTGCGTCTGAGGTGTCGCGCGGAGTCGATCCAGGACCGATCGAGCCGAGGAGGTGCTCTCAGGATGGGTGGTGGTAAATCGCCCTGAGTCCAGAAAGTCGGCTAAGGGATCGACGACGCGAGCCAGTGGAGGTGCACTTCGGAACGCTGCTTCTGGAGGGAGGTAGAGTTCCAAGACACTGCGGCCCGACCATCGGTTGGGTCCTCGCAAAGCATTGGTTTGCCAAGGGATCATTTCAGAGATGCGGTGGAAAGCTTAGCCACTTTGTCTTCAACAGGCGATGCCGATGGCGGGAGAAGCTTCGGGTTCCAATGGGGTTTCCCATCGAATCCTTCAGGCGCCACGAGCGGTTTTGCGTTGAGAGTTTTGGTGCTTGGTTGGTAAGTAGGGAGAGCGGGGGATGTCGCTGGATTGTTTGTCGAGGAGCCCGGGAATGGGCTAGCGCGACATTTTCGCGACTCGCTCGTCGCGATCGCTCCAGAGTCCGGCCGAGGAGGTCGAAGGAGCGGCGCTGGTTGATGGAGCACTGGGTGATGGGGCGCTGGGAGGAGCGACGCTGGGGGGTGGCCAAGTCGGTGCGCGGGCGGCTTCTGGATCGAGCGTCGCACCGCTGGGTGGAAGGACAGGGTTTGTAGTTGAGGAGCCGGGCACAGAGGACCCGGGCAGATACGTCACTGGTCCCATCGGGACGATCGACGCGGCGCCTGGGACGTTGGGGGGAGCTAGGCTTGTTGTCGGTGCGTTGGCGGTGTACGCGTTGCTAGGGCATATTCCGTTTGGACAATTCACCGCTGGGTTTGCAGTGGGGTTTGCTGTTGGAGAGCCGTAGTAGACGGCGCTGGAGAGACCGGGATTTGTGTTGGCTTGAAAAGTCGCTGAATTGGGGCTCATCGCGCTGGCCGGTACGGTGCCGTTGGAGGGCAGGTATTGGACTTGCGGGTAGGTCGGTGGAGCGACCATGGAGCCGGGCAGGGGGTTGTTGGGATTGGCAAGAGGGACAGGGTTCATCGCATAGGCGTTCGCAACACCTGTGGGGTAGTATCCGGGTTGGTTGATCGCTGGCCATTGGTTGGAAGCTTGGGCGTAGGCACCACCGACGGGGGTCGGTGCGACCATGGGAACGCGTTGGGCTTGGTACTGATACGAGGTGCAGGGTTGCAGCGAGGTGACGGTTGTGCCGTAGTTGGGATCGAACTGGGTCACGGGCCTGTAGTAGGTCACGGGCGTACGTTGCCACTGGGTATCGTAGGCTGCGGTGGGCATGGCCGAAGTGACGGTTTGTGGGAAACCGTTGGGAAGAGCGTTTCCGGTTGCCGGGGGTAGCATCCCGTAGTTGCCGTAGTAGCTTTGGGTCGAGCCGTAGGATGGTGTGATAGGGACAACGGGGATTGTCGGTCGGCCGGCGGCATAGCTGCCCGCTTGGGGGGCCGGATTGGCGCCAGCATAGGGGTTAGTAGCCGGATAGGGATTCGCGACTGGATAAGGGCTACCGACGGGGTAGGGAGCTTGTGGTTTGGAGCCCCAGCAGCATTGGGCGTGGGCACTTTCCGTGAGGGTCCACGGGCTCGAGGCTAGTGCGATGGCCGAGCCGAGGGCGAGTCTGGCGGAGTGTTTGTAGATCATGAAGGGAGTCCGTAAGGGGAGTCCAAATAGGGAGTCCGAAAAGTCTTGGGAGGTTGTCGGAACTGCTGTTAATCAGATTCCATGCTAGGTCCGGTGGTCAACATGGACTTTAGTATATTCCCGAGGGCTCGAAAAGAATTCGAAAATCTGGTTGGGTTTCTGCGGGCTGTGCCGGTTGGGCGGGTGGCAAGCGGGGGCGAAGGGGCCGCAGGGGATCTGAGGTTATGCGTGTTATGGGTTTGGGGTATCGGGGTCTTTTTTGGGTCTTGGGGATCTTTGGCGAGGAGTGTCCCCTTTTTTCGGGTCCTTGGCACTGCGGAAGGCGCTTTTGCGGCGGAGCAGGTGGTGGTAGTGTTGTGCGAATCGGTGGGCTTCGTCGCGCACGTATTGGAGCAATCGCAATGCGAAGGAATCGCGGCCCAGGCGTATGGGTTCTTTTTGGCCGGGGAGAAAGATTTCTTCGTCTTGTTTGGCCAAAGAGACCAGGACAGGGGGAGTCAGATCGCAGTCGCGAAAGGCGGCTAGAGCGGCATTGAGTTGACCTTTTCCGCCATCGATCATGAGCAGATCGGGGAAGGTTTCCTCTTGGTCGGCCATGCGACGGAATCGTCGCGCGACGACTTCGTGGATAGAGCGATAATCGTCGATGCCTTCGACTCCTTGGATTTTGTAGCGGCGGTATCCGGGTTTGAAGGGGAGTCCGTCGAGGAATTGGACCAAGGAGGCGACGGTGTCTTGGCCGGCCAGGTGTGCGATATCGATGCCTTCGATGACGCGGGGGTCGCGATCCATGCCGAGGACCTTGCGGAGCCCCCGCATACCGCGTTTTGGGTCGATGTAGAAGACTTCGGGTTGCGCGTGGGTATCGATTTCGCCGCGGCGGTTGAGATTTTCCAGGAGTTGGATTTCATCGCGAAGTTTTGCGGCGCGTTCGAAGTCGAGTTGTTTGGAAGCATCGAGCATTTCTTGGCGCATCTGTCCGAGGAGTTTTTGTCCACCTTCTTCGAGGAACGTTTGGAGGCGTCGAATGTCGCGTCGGTAGTCTTCTTTGCTGATTCGGAGGTTGCAAGGAGCCGAGCATTGCTCGATGGAGGCCAATAGGCAGGGTCGGAACCATTGCCAGCGCGGATCGTTTTCTTCGATATCCAGCGAGCAGGTTCGGAATTGGAAGACCCGTTGCATGACTTGCAATGCGCCGCGCAATTGCCCGGCGCTGGTAAAGGGCCCAAACAATTTTGCCCCTTTGATTTTGGGGGACCTTGTCACCTCGACACGGGGAAAGTCCTCGTGGGTGGTGATCATCAGGTAGGGGAAGGACTTGTCGTCTTTGAGGTCTTTGTTGTGACGCGGTTGGATGTCTTTGACGAGTCGGTTTTCGGTCAGCAGCGCGTCGACTTCGCTGTCGCACTCCATGAAGTCGATATCGGCGATCTCGCCGATCCATTCGGCGGTTCGGGCTTCTTGGGCGGCGGTCGCCTGGAAGTAGCTTCCGGCTCGGGACCTGAGGTTTTTGGCTTTGCCGATGTAGATCACCACCCCTGAGGCGTCTTTCATCAGGTAGACGCCGGGTGTCTGAGGAAAATCCCGAACTTTTTGTGCGGCCCTGCGGAAGCCGAAGTTTCCGGCTAGAGGATCGTTCGAGGGTGGCGTCGAAGATTTCTCGGTTTCTGGAATCTTGGGCTCGTTGGCTTGTTCAGGCTCTAAAGGTCCGCAATCGCTTGATTTTCCGTCCGACACGCCCCCTCCTTTTTGGTGGTTTTTTGGGTTGCTTGGCCGCTGCACAAAATTTTGCCTCTTGTACAAGCCCCGGCGGGGCTTTATGGTGGATTACGTCGAGCGGGTCGATTCGAACCTGCCATTCCTTGCATGCATATCCTTTATGAGCCAAATCGGTTCGCGTGTCGAGCAAACTCTCGAAGTATTCCGTGGGATTCGCCCGGCGATTCTGCCTTCGTTGCTTCTGTGCGACTTTGCCAATCTGCAGAGAGAAGTCGAGAGGCTCGAGGAGGCCGGGGTCGAGGCGCTCCATCTGGATGTCATGGACGGTCAATTCGTACCGAACCTGACGTATGGTATGCCGATCGTCGAGTCATTGCGTCGGGTCACATCGCTCAAGATCGATGTGCACTTGATGATTCAATCGCCAGCGCGATTTGCTAAAGCCTTTGTCGATGCCGGTGCCGATTGCATCACGTTTCATATCGAGGCAGAGCCTGAGCCCTCGGAGTTGCTCGCCCAACTTCGCTCCGCAGGGGTGGCCGTCGGACTCGCTATCAATCCAATGACCCCGATGGAAGCATTGCTGCGGTTTGTCCCAGAATGCGACTTGGTGTTGGTCATGAGTGTCCAAGCGGGATTTGGGGGCCAAGCCTTCAATCCGGTCGCTCTGGAACGTCTGAAATACCTTCGTAAAACTTTTGGACCGGACCTCCTTTTGGAGGTCGATGGTGGGATCAACAGCCAAACCATCGCTTCGGTCACGTCCCATGGAGCCGACCTACTTGTCGTAGGCTCGGCCATTTTCCGCGAAGCAGATTACTGCCAAGCGATGACGCGATTGCGATGCCAAATCAAGGCCTTTGGGGCCGGGTCCGACGCGTAGTCTTTTTGGAGTTCTAGGTGTATGAGTCAAGTGTTGGTCGTTCGTCCAGGTGCCACGGCCCTCGACGAGCAGGAACGGATGAAAGGGAGTTTAGATATCCCTTTATCCGAAGTCGGGAAACAGCAAGTCCTCTTAGCGATCGATCAGATCTCTAAATATCCTATCGCGATGATCTACTGCGGTCCTTGCGAATCGGCCAGCGACACGGCCAAGATGCTCGCAGAAAAAGCCAACTGCAGGTGGAAAATCTGCGATTGGCTCCGCAATCTCGACCACGGCCTTTGGGAGGGCAAGTGCATCGAGGAGATCAAGCGTCAGCAGCCCAAGGTGTATCGCCAGGTCCAGGAAGACCCCAGTTCGTTCCATCCCCCCGAGGGAGAAACGCTCGCCGAAGCCCTGCGCCGGGTCGCCAAACAACTTCAGAAACTCCAGAGAAAGCACGCCAAAGAGGTCATTGCGGTCGTCATCCCCGAGCCCTTGGCCACCCTGGTCGCAACGCAACTGAAATCCTCGCCATTCGACGACTTTTGGAAGTCCGAATGCGATGACGGAACCTGGGAAATGATCGACTCGGAGAAAGACTCCCTGAAACTCATGGCCTAGATTGCCCCCGAGGATCAATTGCCCTAGCGAAACACTCAGGCTAAAACTTAGACCCACGGGCCCCTGGTGAAATCCCCCTAGCAACCGTCGAGTCATGGCCATCGCTGATCCGTCCAATACCGAACCGACTTCCGGGCAAGAGCCCGCTACCCAACGAGGAATTCCCGAGGGGCTTTGGGTTCGATGCCCAGGCTGCGGGGAGTCGATCTACCGCAAGGAGCTCGAGAAGAATCTGAGCATTTGCCCCAAATGCCGCTACCACAACTACGTATCGGCCTGGGAGCGAATCGCTCAATTGCTCGACGACGGGACCTTTGAGGCCCAAGACGAGCATGTCTTGCCTTCGGACCCCCTGCGATTTTCGGACAAAAAATCGTACGCCGATCGGCTTACCTCCGAACAAGCACGCACGGGTTTGACCGACGCGGCCTTGTGCGGCACGGGCATGATCCGGGCCCGGCGGGTGGCGATCGCAGTGACCGACTCGGCGTTTATCATGGGCAGCATGGGCTCGGTCGTCGGCGAACGGCTCACAAGGCTCATCGAGCGGGCCACCGAACATCATCTCCCCTTGATCATCGTCAGCGGTTCGGGGGGCGGGGCGCGCATGCACGAAGGGATTTTGTCGCTCATGCAGATGGCCAAGGTCTCTGCGGCCCTGGCTCGCTACCATGCCTCGGGTGGCTTCTTCATCAGCGTCCTGACCAACCCGACGATGGGTGGCGTGGCCGCGAGTTTCGCAAGCCTTGGCGATTTGGTGTTTGCCGAACCCAAGGCCCTGATCGGGTTTGCCGGTCCGAGGACCATCAAGGCCACCATCCGAATCGAGCTTCCCGAAGGTTTCCAAACCAGCGAATTTTTACTCGAACACGGGTACATCGATCGTATCGTCGAACGCTTCCGTCTCAAAACCGAAATCGCAGCCGCGATCGACTACTGCGGCAAACAATAATTCACCCTCGGGTCCAACCACCCGCCCTAAGCTCTGGGAAATAGCATGATCAACGCAACCCTCGACTCTTCGAAACCCTTTGCTCCCTATCGCCAACTGGGCAACGAGGAACTTTGCGAGCGGATCGCGCAAGCGAAGAAGACCCTCGGCAAAAGCTTGCTCATCCTCGGGCACCATTACCAACAAGACGAAGTCATCAAGCATGCAGACCTGACGGGCGACTCGTACCAATTGAGCAAGCTCGCTGCTGAAAGCCCCGATTGCCGCAACATCGTTTTCTGCGGTGTGCACTTCATGGCCGAGACGGCTGACATCCTGGCCAATCGACCCGAGAAGCTCAAAGAGCGCAGCGGTCAACGCGTCGCCGTCGTGCTGCCGGACATGGCCGCCGGATGTTCTATGGCCGATATGGCCGCAATCCGTCAAGTCGAGTCGGCTTGGAGCCAACTCTCCGAAGTGATCGACACCCGAGATCTCACCCCGGTGACCTACATCAACAGCGCCGCGAGCCTCAAAGCCTTCTGCGGAAAACATGGCGGTATCGTCTGTACAAGCAGCAATGCCAAAGCGGTCCTTGATTGGTCCTTCGCTCAACGCAAACGGGTGTTCTTCTTCCCCGACCAACACCTCGGTCGAAACACGGCCCTTAAGATGGGAATTCCCAATTCCCAAATGCCCGTGTGGAACCCTCACGAAGAAGAGCACGGCGGAAACAGCCAACAAGCCATCGAGGACTCGAAAGTGATCTTGTGGAAGGGGCACTGCTCGGTCCACCAAATGTTCCAAGCTTCCCACGTCCATCAGTTCCGCGAAAAGTATCCCGGGATCCAAATCCTGGTGCACCCCGAATGCCCTCAAGAGGTCAACGACATCGCCGACATCTCAGGCTCGACGAGCAAGATCATCGAGACGGTCAAAAAAGCTCCACCCGGTTCCCAATGGGCCATCGGCACCGAACTCCACTTGGTCAATCGCCTCAAAGAACAACACCCCGAACAACAAATCCACTTTCTTTCTCCCCTGGTCTGCATGTGCGCGACGATGTATCGAATCGATCTTGCACACCTTTGTTGGAGCCTCGAGAACATCGTCCAAGGCACGGTTGTCAATCAGATCCACGTCAAAGAGGACGTCGCTAACTGGTCGCTGATCGCCTTGGAACGCATGCTCGCGGTTAAATAATTATGCTGTTCTATCATTTTGCGGTTCAATAAGTTTCCCGCTTAGTTACTGTAGATCGATTCGCTTTATACTCCCCTGGCATTTCACTTCCTAGAAGAGCATCCATGTCTAAACTTCCTTTCGTCTTGCTCTTTACCGCAATGACTGCCTTCTTTTGGGGAATCTACGGCATCGTGCTCCACAAAGGAACTTCCTTGATGGAGCTCAAAGAGAAGACCTTTCAGGGGGAATTCGGCGTTTCGCTCCGAGCGTTTGTCGGGGTAGGACTGGCCTATTTTCTTATCGCTGTTTTGGTCCCCGTCGCTTTGCTTAACCGCAAACGCGAGACTGGATTCTGGTCTGTCAGTGGAACGGTCATGTCGTTGTTTGCCGGCACCGTCGGTGCTCTAGGAGCACTCGGGGTGACCCTAGCTCTGGCGTTCAAAGCCCAAGCCATCTTTGTCATGCCGATCGTCTTCGGCGGAGCCCCGGTCGTCAACACGCTGCTGACATCCTACCTGAACAAGTCCTTTAAGCAGATCAAGCCGATGTTTCTCGTCGGTATGGCCATGGTCGCCTTTGGAATGATCGGTGTGTTCTTGAACAAACCGCAGCCCAAAGCCGTCGACGGCGAGGTCGCGTTGAATTGGCTAGCTGTTGGCCTGTCGATCGGTTTAGCCGTTCTGTGTTGGGGCTCCTATGGCCCATTCCTGCACATCGGACAATCCAAGATGGGTGGGTCGCGACTGCGACCTTTCTGCTGCGTCGGAATCGCGTATTTCCTTATCGCTGTGATCATCCCCGTGGTGCTGCTCGAATCGATGGCTATGCATCAGACCAGCGGCTACCGAATACCAGGCATGATCTGGTCGATCCTTGCCGGAACGTGCGGCGCGATGGGCGCCCTTGGGATCATCTTGGCGTTTACCTACGGCGGCAAACCGATCTTCATCATGCCGCTTGTTTTCGGTTTCGCTCCGGTGATCAACACGATCGCGAGCATCGTTGAAAAAGGAAAGTTCGACAGTCTCAATGCGATGTTCGCAGGATCTTTGCTCCTGGGAATCCTCGGCGCTGTGACCGTTCTTCTCAACGCCCCGAAATCCGCACCGCATGGTAAACCGGCTCCCGCCCCTGAGCCGGCCAGTGTTCCCTCGGTCCCGTCGCATGCTCCCGAATCCCCCGAATCCCCACTGTCTTCGTCCTGAATCCTGAGCATGCCATCGCTTTAGGTTATAATGGCGTTCTGAACATCCGCTCCCCGCATCCGAAAGCAATTTGACATGGCCAACACACGACGCGAGTTTCTCTCTGCCGTTTCCACTGCTGCTGCCCTGAGTGCTCTGCACACCCAGGCGGGTGCTTCCGTAAGTCCCGCACAGCTTGCCTCTGCAAGTTGTGCTCCCGCCATGGGGATCGCTCTGGTCGGCCTGGGCGCACAGAGCCTTCGAAACGTCGGCACCCTGCTAGCCAATCCCCTGCTTGCCAATCCTCTGCTTGCCAATCATCCCGCTTGCCGAATCTCAGCGCTGGTCTCAGGCGATGCGAGTAAAGCTCAAGCTTATGCGAAGGCATGGAGCATCGATCGGAGCCATGTCTATGACTACGACTCCTTCGATCGTATCGTCGCCGACGAAGCGATCGACATTGTTTATCTGGCAGTGCCGACCGGGATGCACTGCGAACTGGCCGTGCGGGCTGCCAAGGCTGGCAAGCACGTTTTCTGCGAATCCCCCATGGCCATCGATTCGGTCGAGTGCCGCGAGATGATCGATGCTTTCACGAGGCACTCGCGACGCTTGGCCGTTGCAAGCGCACCGCTGGCTCGGTCCTCGAAGTGCTTTGGCCCGATCGAGTCGATCGACGCGGCCCAGTCCCTTCGAATCGAACAACCCAATTCCTGGCGGCTAGACCGGGCCCTATCCGGTGGCGGGGCGGTCTTTCAAGCGGGTATCGACGTGCTTCGCACCTCTCGGCTTTGGGCCGGGTCGGATCCGGTTTGGGTCATCGCCCAAGAGAGCAAAACCGATGCTCGGCGATTCGCCGGAATCGATGAGTCGGTCACCTGGACCCTCGGATTCGATAACGGGACAATCGCCCACGGAGCCGTGAGCTTGAACTACCAAGGCCAAGGTCATTTGCGAGTCCAAGGTCAGTTGGCCAGCCTCAGTTCGGAATTCCCAAACCAGAACCAATGGTCCAGGGCCGACCAACTCCTGGCCTTCGCTGGTTCGATTCAAGGCAAGCCGGTTATTCCCGACAATCGTTTCAATCCTCTCGACGCCCACGAAGCCCTTCAGGACGTCGTTCTGGCTGAAGCGATTTTCCGTTCGATCCAAGAGCGACGCCAAGTACAATTAGGTTAGTCACACTCGACAGTGCCCATGCAACCTAACCTTGGAGACGTTTAGCCCTTGGATGCCAACCGATCATGGGACCCCGCATCCCTGGAACCTCAAACCGAAGTCCAACTCTATCCGACGATCGGATACCCCATCGAACGAGGTTCGCTCTGGCGGATACAGGTCCAAGGTAGGATCTGCTTAAACACCGTCCCGTCGCTCGCAAAACGGCTTATGCTCAAAGCCTTCATCCGAGCCCTCGAGCTCGACGAGTCGACGGCCAAGAGCGTTCTGTTCCAAGATCGTATCCACGGGTTCCTCGTCAGCCCCATGGTCCGCGAACGGATCCGAGTCTCGATCTCCAACCAACAGTACGTTCTGTCTGGAAGGTCCAAGTCCAGCGGTTTGTTTCAATGCCGACTCGATCTGCCCCGAAGCCAACTCGATTCCCATCGCGAATGCTCGATCCAATGGGACAATGGCATCCGACCGATCAGCAGCCAGGTGTTCTTGGCCGATGATACCGGTGTGAGCGTGATCACCGACATCGATGATACGATCAAACAGACCGATGTGTGCAGCCGTCGAAAGATGCTCCGGCGAACTTTCGCCGAACCCTTTACGGCCATCGACGGGATGGCCGAGATCTACCAGGAATGGGCCTCCCGAGGTGCGATGTTCCACTACGTCAGCAGCAGTCCATGGCAGATCTACGACTCGCTCAACGAGTTTCTCCGCGCCGCGGAATTCCCCGTTGGCAGCATGCACCTGAAATGGTTTCGACTCCGGGATGAGCTGATAAAAAAATGGCTGATCATCCGACGCAAAAGCAAATTCGGAGTGATCAATAACATGGTCAAGCGCATGCCCTACCGGCACTTTGTGCTCGTCGGCGACAGCGGCGAGAAGGATCCGGAGATGTACGCCAAGATCGCATCGAAGTATCCCAAACAGATCGTCCGTATCTGCATCCGTCAGATCGACGCCAACCCCATCGATGCTCCCCGTTTGCACAAGATCTACAAACGCTACGGGATGATCGCTCCGATCCAAGTCTATTCCAACGCCAAGCAACTTGGCTCCTCGCCTACCTAAAGACGCTATGCCAGTCCGTGTCCTGCCAGCACGCTCGATACCGCATCGAATCGCATTTGCCACCGCCTGCATTTGCCTGCTCTCGGTGGGGTGCGAACCGAATTCCCAACTCGAACCGCCACGTGGGCAAGCGACCGACTCGAGGAGCCTGCTCTCGGATCGATCGCTTGTCGAACGGATCGATCGGACCCTTGCCTTCAATCGCGATCGACGCGTGCTCGACGTCGATCGCAATGCAGCTTGGCAAGTCGCCCACGGAGCGGTGGCTTATGGAAACGACCTGAAACTCCAAGTCGATGGACAGAGCGTTGCAGCCCTGAAGTACCTGTTCGAGGGTGGCCAAATGCGAGGCTGGGAAATCGATGCCGGACCGGCGCTTGCAAGCACCCAACGCCCGAGTCTACAAGCCTATGTCGAGGCGGGTAGTTACGTTGGCCAAGGGCACGTCGATCAGTTTCTCGGGTATCTATCCCAAGCCTCCTTGCCATTGAACACACCGATTCGTCTTGGGGATCAAACTCTGACGATCGCCGATTGGGGGCGCACCGCCCAGCACTTGGTACCCAATAATCCTTACCGCGAATATAGCTGGACCTTGATTGCACTGACGAATCTCTTTCCCGATGAACTCACCTGGACGGCTGCCGACGGCAAAGAATGGACGCTCGAACCGCTAGCGGAGTTCGAAGCCAAACAGGATCTTGCAGAGAGCCCATGCGGTGGGATGCACCGCTTGATGGGGCTTGCCCATACGGTCCGATACTGGAAGAAAAGGGAGTTGCCATTCCGAGGCGGTTGGCTTGCAGCCAAACTGACGGTCGACCAAGCCATCGAGACGATCAGGAAGTATCAAAACTCCGACGGCAGCTTTTCGACCAACTACACCATCCGGCCCGGAACCAGCGCCGATTTGAGCACTCGCATCGGGACTACCGGCCATACGCTTGAGTTCCTCGCCTATGCCGTCGAACCCGATGAGCTTCTAGCTCCTTGGATGCAGCGATCCGTCGAACGGCTGTGCGAATGGCTCGATGCGGCCTCGGACGTCGAGCTCGAATGCGGAGGACTCTACCATGGTTTGAGCGGACTGCGCATCTACCGAGACCGCTTGCCCAAAGCCAACTCGGGAGCGAACGTAAACTCGCCGGCCAAAGAAATACCCTAGAGAAGATTCGAACCGCTTGAAGACCTTGAATGCTCGCTACGCGTTTGCCAATTCGCGAAGAACTCTCAGGTTGATCGCGTCCCATTCCTGACCGCTCTCGTCTTGCCCTTTTTCGGTCTCAAGATACATCGGCCATTTCTTCAAGACCCGGTGCTTGAGGACCCGCTCGAAGCCCTCGCGGCCGATGGTGCCAAGCCCGATATGTTCGTGCCGATCGACGCGGGATCCGCAGCCTTTTTTGCTGTCGTTCAGATGCAAGGCGCGAATCGCTTCGAGCACGCCATGTTTCTTGGCATCTTTCTCCCAAGCTTGGAATCCGCTGAGACTCGAAAAATCATAACCTGCCGCATGCGCATGGCAGGTATCGAAACAGACCCCAACCCGCATCGACTCGCCGGTCCGCTCAAGCATCCATCCGAGTTGTTCCATGCTCCAGCCCAAACACGACCCTTGTCCAGCGGTGTTCTCGAGCAGCAACCAAGACTTCTTAGCGCCGACTTGCTCGGCTACCTTGGCCACCCCATCGACGATCCGCTGCATCCCTGAAGCTTCATCGGAGTCGACAAAGGCTCCTGGGTGGACCACGACCCCATCGAGCCCCAATTGCTCTGCCCGCTGCCATTCGATGACCATTCCATCGATACTCTTGTTCCAGAGTTCGTCTTTGGGTGAGGCCAGGTTGATCAGATACGAGGCGTGCGACAGGGGATTGGTAACCCCGGACTCCTTGAGCGATTGGTTGAACCGATCGACCTCACTGCCGAGGATCTCCTTGGCGTTCCACTGGTTGTTGTTCTTGGTAAAGAGCTGCACGACATCCATACCGAACTGCGAGGCAGCATCGACGGCCTTGTAGTAGCCGCCAGCGATGCTCATGTGGGCACCGAGTTTAACCATCGAGGGTTCTTTCTAGAATCAATTGGAAAATCGATCGGGACGCTATTTTTCGAAGGCTAGCCGATCAGACCTCAGGAAGTGGGGAAGTCGCGTCGCCGAAACTGGACTTTTGTATTCCCATCTTTTGCATCATCGAGAGATACAAGCGGCACATCTGCCTTTCGGTGCTTTGGCGGTAGTCGAGGACCTTGCCGGTCTGGATCTTGCCGCCTCCTTTGCCAACCATCACGACCGGGAGCTGGGTCGCATCGTGACTGCCGCTCATCATGCTCGAACAGAGCATGATCATCGAGTTGTCCAGAGCCGTGCGCTCTCCCTCCTGGATCTTGCTCAATCGCCGTGCGATGTAAGCGACCTGCTCGGTGAAGAACTGATTGACTTTCAACCAGTCTTCGGTGTCGGAGTGCGAGAGCAGATGGTGGATCATGTAATCGATCCCAAGATGGGGGAATCGCAATGAGGAGTGGTCGTTGTTGAGTTTCAATGTAGTGATGCGCGTCGTGTCGGTTTGGAAGCCCAAGACTAGAATGTCGCACATCAGACGCATGTGTTCAGAGATGTCTTGGGGGATGCCGTCGGCCGGACGGTCGATGTTCGGTTTATCGAGCGTCGGCTTCCAGCCTTGGAGCTCCCCGCGCTGTCCTGCGTTGGCGATCCGTTGCTCGACGTCCCGGACCGAGTCGAGGTACTCGTCGAATTTCTGCCGGTCCGAGTTGCTGATCTGACGTCGGATATCGCCGGCGTGTTCCAAGACCGAGTCGAGCACGCTCTGGTCGCCTCGATGGTTCTCGTCCTTGAAGAGCCGATCAAAGGCCAGGGCAGGGTAAAGCTCTAGCGGGGTCGGAGTCGTGGGACTCGACCAGGAAATATGCGAGGAGTAAATCATCGAATAGTTCTTGTGAACCGATGGATTTGACTTCTCACAACCCAAGACCAAACTCGGAACCTTCGTTTGCCGTCCGACACTCTGAGCGAGCATTTGGTCGACGCTCGTGCCGGATCGGATTTCGCCCCCGGCGCTCAGCGGCGCTCCGGACAACAAGTTTCCGGTTTGGGAGCTGTGGATGTTTCCTTTGAGAGCCTCGGCATTGTAGAGACCTCGGATGAAGAGGGTCGAATCGCTGAACTCTTGGAGAGGAGCCAAAACCCGCCCAAGCTCGAGTTTGCTGGACTTGGCCCGATCCGTCGGCGGTTGATTCGTCGACGGTTGGTCCGTCGACGCTGGATCATTGGACGTCTGGCCAGCGTTTTCCTTGGCCCACCACTGGCCTGCGTGGAATCCGTTGCCAGCAAAGAGGATAGCAAGCCGGACCGGGGCCTCGGAGGATGGTTGTCCGCTCGCGGTTTCCTGGCCCCAGACGGCCATGGACTCCATCCAAGGAAGGGCCATACTCACCCCGACACCTTGGAGCCAAGCTCGCCTTGAGAGGGCTCTGGAATCTCGCCGATTCGCATCGTAGTTTGCCATGGAGTTCATTTCGGATACCTGTATTGGCTGGATGTTCGATCCGTGGGGTGTGCGTCGTTAAACCGATGTTCAGTCTATCGAGGCTCCAACGCTGAAACTATTGCTCCATCGCCGGATCCCGGAAATCTTTTCCTCGGATTTGCCGGAATGGTTTGCTCAAGACGATCTGGCAGACCGTTTCCTGGATGCTGAAGGAGTTTTCCGACTGCCTCTGGAGAATCTCTTTGAGGATCGGCTCGTCGGACAATTGGACCGATCGTCCCAGCGCGTAGCCGAGGAGTTTGCGGTTGAACTGACGGACAAAGTCCTCCTTGCGATGGATCTCCAGGTGGGAACGTAGGTCGTCGAAGCTGCGGATGTCCTCTCCGGTCGGAAGCCGCGACGATGCATCGATCGGATTTCCCGCCGAATCCTTCACACGGTAGCGTCCGATCGCGTCGTAGTTCTCCATAGCGAATCCGTAAGGGTCGATCCGTTGATGGCATTTCGAGCAAGCTGGATCGCTGCTGTGACGTTCGGTCAGTTGGCGTTCGGTGAAGCCCTCGGGAGGCAGTTCGGCAAGCACCGGTACATTCTTGGGCGGCTTGGGTAGCTTCTCCCCAAGAACCACTTCGCACAACCAGTTTCCTCGCAAGATCGGACTCGTTCGCGACGCTCCGGACTGCTTGGCTAGTGTGGCACCTAGCGTCAAAATCCCGCCTCGAGCGTGCTTGCGGACACCCTCGATACGCTTCCAGGGTTCGGTCGCATCGGGTGGACCGACGTCGGGTATCCCATAGTAGTGAGCAAGTCGACCGTTGAGAAAGGTATAGTCACTGGCGAGCAAGTCCAATACCGAGCGGTCGTTGGCCAACGCATCGGTAAAGAGCAGGATCGCTTCTCGATAGAGGTCTCCTCGGATCTGCGCGAACTCAGGGAAGTGACTTTCGCTTTTCTCGTCGAGCGTATCGAGGTCCCGAATATGCAGCCACATGGTCCCGAATTCGACGGCCATCCGCTCCGCTTTGGGGTCCTTGAGCATCCGCCGAGTTTGGGCTCGGAGCGTCTCTGGCTCCGAGAGTTTACCCGAACGAGCCAAGTCCATGAGCGCATCGTCGGGCATCGAAGCCCACAGGAAATAGCTCAAGCGATTGGCGAGCTCCAGATCGGAGATATTCGTCGGTTGATCGGTGCCCTCCTGGGGTCGCTCGACGCGGTAGAGGAATTCAGGGGAGACCAAAACTCGAGCCACCAGAAGCTCGATCGCCTCCTCATGGGGAGTTTCGGTTTTGCGAAGATTTTGGTAGAGGTTCACGAGCGTTTGACGCTGCGTTTCGCTCAGCGGTTGTCGATACGCACGCTGCGCAAAGTCCAGTACCGATTCGACGTGTTTGGCTTGCGCATCGAGCATGGTCTTTCGGAACTCGGCGGCTTTATGGAGAAGGGGTTCTCGCAGTGGCTCAAAGGCACTGGGGTCTGCGTCCTGGGTTGCAAATTGCCAAAGTTGCTCATAGGCATCGACGGACTTGAGTGCGTCTTGGCTGACGAAATGGAGCTCTGCCCAGAGTCTTTCCAGTGTTGCGGTCTGTTGCTCATCGAGCATCAGCTTGCGCAGATACTCGTCCTCCCGATAGAAGAGGGTCAGGGTAACGACTTCGTCGACCGGAACGATTTTGTTGTAGCATAGGGCGATGGGGAATAGATCGCGGAACTGTTCAAAGGATGCTTCGGTTCGAGCTTGAGCCTCTCCGCTTGCTGAGACCAGAACCGGCGAGGAGACCATCAGCTCACGAAAGACATTGGTCCAATTCGGATCCTTCGATACCTCGGCGGTTTCAGGGATCGGTGCAGTGCCTAGTTCGGGTTTATTTCCGCTGAGACCCAGTTGAACACTTCCGTTTTTTCCGGCCGTCGGATGCAAGGAAGCCGAGGCGACCCATTCGGTGCCGGCGGCGATCCCTGCAGGGAGTCGAATTTCGAGTACCTTCGGCCCTTCGATCATCGCATCGTTTGGGGCGAGTCGGTTACCTGCGATCTCGGTTCCAAACATCGATGCTGGCCAACCATAGCCTAAAGGTTCTGAAGCGGTTTTCGAAGTCGGTACGAGCGAGGATGGCTCAAGCCCAGATTGCTCGATTGCCGATAGAAAAAATGGACCTGAGGCCGACAGGAGCCTTCGGACAAGCACCGTGTCCGGGTCGTTGGCGGCCGTCTCCTTGGAGGCTTGGCTTGGGTCTTCGCTGGCTTGGACCAATCGTCTTTGAAGATCGGCGATGAGGGCCTGGCGTTTGGATGCTTCGGGTTCATTGAACCATTTCGCAAGTAGGCTTCCGGGTGGGATCAGGCTACCTTGGCCACTCTGCTTTGCGCCCTGGGTCGCTTCGCTGAAGAATTCCCAGACTCCGGCTCGGCCTTGGGCATCGGCGTGTGGGTTGCCTGCAAGGAGGTTGGGATGGAGTTGTTCTGCGAGGTTCCAGGTTTCGCTCGGTGAGTTTTCGGTTTGGATCGAGGTGATGCTCAGGTCGATTTGGGTCAAGTCGCAGGAGTGGTTTGCATCGCGGGGCTCGATCACCAGCACGATTTGGTCGTTGGGTCTGATGCGCAGCGATGTGTGTGGACCGATCGGAACGTCATTGGCGCCGTTAGAAAACCCCGAGGAGAGGACTTGGTGCAGGGAGCCGCGTCGGAGTTCCAATCGCCAAGCGATCCCATTGCCGCATTCGGTGTGGGCGTGTCGCACGGTCGCTCGGCAGTCGATCCGCATGGCCGATGGGGAATTCCAAGCTGTGCAGATCGAGCGCGATGGGGAAGGGTGTACGGCGATGCTTTTGGGAAGCATGTTGCCGGGGATGCGGACAGGTTGGTCCGAGGAGTTTGCGAGGATACTCAGTGCATCTTCGGCGACCCAACCGGTGATGAACGCATAACCGCCGATACCTTCGGAGGGATTGACCAGAAGTCGACGATTCGGGGCCAGGGGGTCGGGTCGGTCGGTGCTTGCGAACTCCCAGAGGCCTAGGGTGCTAGCCCAGGCTCGCATGAGAGCTCTAGGAGTATCGGTTTGGGATGCAAGCTCATCGATGGTCCGCCCGCGGGGGTCTTCGAGCCAACCGTCGAGTGCCGAGAGGATAGGTTCGGTTTTTTGGACCCAGGAGCTTTGTTGGGAGCGGAGGGTTTGGACCAAGGCATCGAGGTTGCGAATCGGCAGGTCGGGTCGTCCGGCCGCGACGAGTCTTGGATTGGAGATCACGACCGCATCGTCTTGGTTTCCGTCGCCTGCGTCGGAGACTTGGAGATACAGGGTCAGGTCTTGATTCGGACTGTCTTGGGCCTCTTTCGGGATGGCAAATCGGAGTTCCTGTTGGTTGCGGATTGGATTGACCGATTCTTGCCAAGCGCTAGGTCCGTCTCGTTTACCTATATGTCCGACGCTTGAGAATTTCCAAAGGGCTTTTTGCCAGGATAGGACTTCGGCGATCAGAGGATCGGGCGATTCGAGCGGAGTCGATTGCCAGCGTTTTTGGAGTGTGGCCAATAGGCCTTGGGGATTGGCTTGATGGAATTGGTTCCAGAGGATTTTTAGGTACTTGGAGCTTAGACCTTCGGACTTCGCGAGAGCTTCGATGGTTTTCAGAAATTCATCGGGGCTAGCCGTGGGATTGGATTTTTCGGCATCGCGCAACTTCAAGGTAGCGACGAGGTATTTCTCGATGGGTAGTCGTCCCCCTTGGTTGGTTTCAAATACGATGCCTTGGAGGTTGACCTTGGAGCCTTCGGATTGGTCGGTAAATGGAGCGTAGAAGCTTCGGATTTGCTCTAGGGTTGCGTTGGTCCGGTCCGAGCGCGAGGGGTCGTCGGCAAACGCGATTCCTTGGGGCAGCAGGACCACATGCTCGGCGACTGTTTTTGCAGCATCGAGGTATTTCCGGACCAAGGATGGAGACATGACCAGGGCGGCTCCGGTATTGGAGAAGCCTTCTCCAGCGGCGCTATCTGCAGGAAACTCTTTGGCCGGTTGGATGTCGCGCAGGAGGGTAAGGTCTTTGATCGAGTTGGTGTATTCGGCGTTATTGAGTCGTCGCAGCAAGACCGGACCAGGGTCGCCGGCGTTGCGTTGGGCTTGAAGGGTCAACCAAGCTTCCATCCAGCCGATGGCGATTAGGCGATCGGATTCGGCGGGTTGAGGTTCCTCTTTGGGTGGCATCTGCTGTGTTTGAAACTGTTCGAGTACCCGCTGAATGGTTCTGGTATCGCGTTGGATGGAATTCCAGTTGGACCATTGGGTCAGGTCGACATCGGCCTCGGACCGTTCAGTGTTGTGGCATTTGGAGCAGTGTTTTTGAACAAGCGACTGCACCGAGGTGGGGAACGAGCGTTCGAGTTCCTCTTGGCTTGGGTCGGCAACCAATGCGTGGGCGGGTTGCCCAAACAGGGCCAGCAACAGTCCGAGCGTCCAGAGGAACCTTGGGGGTCTTGATCGCTGTGTGGGAGAGGAAACGCAGGGACGCATGGTTGGTGCTAGGTGGTAGGCGGTGGGGTTGTGGGCAGGAAAAGGCCCAGGGCGAGGAGGTTCATGATAATCGATCGGAGCGTTAAGGCCGCGTGACCGGTGAGAAAAGCAGCCTTAAAACCGTAAGACGCCGCCGCTTGCGCGTCGGGCGGAGCTATTGGGGACAATAGCTCTACCATGGAAGAGACTGCCGGTGGGATGGTAGATCGATTGTCCCCAATCG
>JAJTFB010000063.1 GCA_021300015.1 Pirellula sp.
TGCTCATTGAAGCGGTCGATCAGGGCCGAGAGCCAGCGGTTCCAGATCCAACTTTGGAAGGCGGCAATGTAGATACTACGCAGGTCCAAACGGACCAGAGCCAACGCGCGTTTGAAGTCCACCGGATGGTCCAGCAAGTACGTGACGATGCTGCGGCGATGGGAGCGGTCGAGCATCTCTTTGCACTTTTCCCATTGCCCCCAAGTGTTTCGGAGAATCTCCTTTTGTTCGCTCTCTCGGGGGCGATCGTGAGGGTTCGGCTCGGCCATGGCGATGTAGAGCGCACGCTCGTAATTCAACTTGCACCAGTGCATGCCGATAAGCTCACCGGATTGCCCGATCGATCCGAAGCGTTGATCGTCAAAGTAGTTGATCGCGCCGAAGTGCTTGAGCCAATCGGCGTTTCGATCGAGTTGCTCAACGTCTTTTTTAGCGATTTTTCGCAAGCGAATTTCGAACCGGTTGGCCTGAATGTCCTTGGCGTCGAAGGGGCGGTGGACCTGCCCGAGGTACTCGACTTGCATCGAACGGTCCGTAAAGCCCGTTTTCGGACCGTGAGCGATCGAGAAATGCTGAAGCGTTGAGGCGTGCCGGTCCTTGAGCCCCCCGTAACTGATCCTTCGGCGTTCGATATTCCAGTGGCTCAAAACCTCCGCAATCGCTTCCGGAGTACCCAAACCGGCCTTCGTTAGCCGATACAAAGCGTGCGATCCACCCGTGGGACGGACCGAGGTGATCTCCTCGACCCGAAAATCTTCATGCGTACTTTTAAGCTTCATCGGTTGGAAAATACCTTGTGGAGATCAAAAAACAACTCGAAAATCGGTCCAAGGGCGTCATCCTATGCACAAAAAGATAACAATCCGGGCCTGCCGCAAGCACATGCGGCGATTTGACACTACGAATCGTTGGTTTTCCTGGGAAACTCTTCGGTGACTTTGCGGTACACCTACAGTAACCCATATCGGCCGACTGGCGTCGGAGCTTTCTGAGCCCCTCTTTGAAATTGAAATGAATCCTGTTGCTGCCGAAAAAACTGCTTGTTGGCCAGCTCGAATCGAGCCCGGCCAAACGCACAGCCCGTCGAAAACACCGCGAGACATTGCTGCGCGCCTTGCATGGGCTTTGACGATGCTCGGGGTGTTTCTCATCGGGTGCGGCCCATCGGAACTGAAGTATCGGCCCAACGACTTGCATGCAGCAAGTTTGACGCGAGAGTCGGCCGAACAGAATCCGGCCGAGATCGCCGAGCTGGCCGCCGCATTGACCGAGACTTGGTTCGGCCCGCTCGATCAGCCCCGATGGCCTGCCGGGCTGGCCGAAGCAGTCCGAATGGATTCGGTACTTAGGTGTGCAGGGCCCGTTGGTCGGCTGGCCGACAAGGTCGAGCGCGGAGTTTTTCGCAAGCACTGTGTGACATGTCACGGTCTTTCGGGCGATGGGCTCGGGCCCGTTTCGATGCTGCTCGAACCGTATCCGAGAGATTTCCGAAGGGGAACTTTCAAATTCAAATCCAGTCCGGTTGGCAAAAAACCTACCCGAGAAGACCTTCGTCGGACCCTCTATGAGGGGATCCCCGGAACCGCGATGCCCTCGTTCCGTGCTCTCGAAGAGTCCGAGGAGTTCGCTCATGACATCGAGGACCTTGTCGAATACGTGCGGTTTTTGTCCGTGCGAGGGGAAGTCGAGCGTCGAGCCATCAGTCTGAACGTGCGCGAAGGGATCCCTTTGGACACGAGCGAGCCGAGAATGCAAGAAATCCTCTCGGAGGTGGTTGGCAAATGGGACACTGCCCCGAGCGACGCACTGCCCGAGCCCGAACCGCCGGCTTGGTTTACCAACGCACCGAGCGACGAGGCAAGCCATCTGGAATGGATTCAAAAAGGCAAATCTCACTTTGAAAGTGAGCTGACGGCGTGTGTCAAATGCCATGGAAAAACTGGAGCCGGGGATGGAGCTTCCCAGGATTACGACGAATGGACCAAGGATTGGACGATCCTTGCAGGGATCGATCCGAAGCATCCCAAGGAGTGGAAAGAGATGAAGCCTTATGGAGCTCTCCGTCCCGTGTTGGCCAAGCCCAGGAACTTCCACTGGGGAGCGTTCCATGGAGGAAAGTCTCCCAAGGAAATTTTCAAACGAATTGTCCTGGGGATCGAGGGGACGCCGATGCCGCCAGTGGCAAGGGCTGAGAATTCCAATCCGGGCCTGACCGATCAGGAGCTCTGGGAGTTGGTGTACTACGTCATGCACTTGGAGGACCGAACGTGAGCTCAGAAGTGAAATTCAACTTCGTCAAGCTCTGGAGTTGGCTTGCCGCACTGTTCATCTTCCCGTTGATTTGGGTCGGAGGGTTGGTCACGACCCACGATGCCGGGATGGCCGTTCCCGATTGGCCGGGGACCTATGGATACAACCTGTTCCTCTACCCGTTTTGGACATGGATCTATGGGCCGTTCGACCTGCTCATCGAGCATGGACACCGGCTTTTGGGGTCCTGGGTGGGACTCTTGGTGATCTTCTTGTGCATTGCTGCTTGGAGGCAAGAGTCCCGTCGATGGTATCGTTGGGCTTGTGTCGGTTTGCTCGGAGCGGTCATCGCCCAAGGGTTGCTCGGAGGATTCCGGGTCGTATTGGATGAGCGGACCATCGCGATGATCCACGGCTGCGGGGGGCCTATGGTTTTTGCTTATGCGACCTTTGTTGCTTTGGCTTCGTCTTCGGATTGGAAAACTGCGACAGCCAGAATCGTGCCCCGTGGGTTATGGAAGTTATCCTGGGTGTTGTTCGGCTCGACGGTGACCCAACTGGTACTGGGAGCTCAACTTCGGCACGCCTTGCCCAGCACGAGTCCATTGGGATTCATGTCCATGGTCCATTTGCATTTGACTTTTGCAGGGGTCGTAACGATTGCGATCCTTGCGGTGGCCTTGATGGTTCGCAAGAGCCCCTATGGTCAGGAACCCGGTTTAAGGGGACCGGCCAATGCGTTGCTAGGCCTCTTGATTTTGCAGTTGTTATTGGGGATCGGGACTTGGATGGCCAACTATGCCCTTCCTTGGAGCGAGACGACCGGGTCGCTTGCGCGGTACGTCATCGCGGCCAAAGGATACTGGGAATCGATGTTGGTCACGGCCCATCAGGCGACCGGATCGCTCCTGATCGCCAGCTCGATGTGGCTGATTTGCCGCGTTGCGAGGCGTCAGTTTTCCCTTGTCGAGAATCGCGATCCGTTGAATAATCCTCAAACGGCTGGGGCTTTGTCCCAGTCCATTTCGGCCGTCTAGCGGAACCACTTCGAGAATACCTTGTCCACACCAGTGACCAAAACGTTGGAATTGCCTTCGCCGTGGGTGCGACCTGCTTGGCGAGATTATCTCGTCTTGGCCAAGCCACGGATCACCGTGATGATCCTCTTGACCGTCGCCGTCGCGATGGTCTTTGCCGGTCGTCTCCTCCAGACGTCGGTCGCGCCGATCGCTTGGTTCAGCGCCTTGGTCGGAACCAGCATGGTCGCTGCGAGCGCCAGCGTTCTGAATCAGTGGTTCGAACGGGATCGGGATTTTCTTATGCCCCGGACCCGCAACCGACCCCTTCCGAGCGGTCGGCTAACGATGAGCGAGGCGAGTCTCTTCGGTTGGTTGCTCTTCGCCGTCGGCACATCGATGATTTACTTTGGGACCAATGCAACAGCGGCCTTGGTCAGCTTCCTGACCTGGTTCATCTACTGTTGGGTCTACACACCGATGAAGGCTTGGTCGTGGTGGAACACCGCCGTCGGAACATTGCCAGGTGCGCTGCCGGTGATGATCGGGTGGACGGCCGCCGGTGGATCCATCCAGTCGCTCGAGGCCTGGGGGTTGACCGCCATTGTGATTCTTTGGCAGTTTCCCCACTTCATGGCCATCGCTTGGTTGTACAAGGATCAATACTCCCAGGCGGGCTTTCGGATGCTCACAGGCGAGGAGCCATCGGGGCTTGCGGCCGGCTGGCATGCCGTCGTACCGGCGGCGTTGCTCTGTCCATTGAGCTTGGTAGTCCTCGGTCCTGAATCGATCGCGACATGGATCCTAGCCGGCTTGGCTTTCGGGATCGCCTTTTTTCAACTGATCGCCTCGACCAAATTTCTCCGCAGCAGGGATCAGGGTACGGCCCGAAAGCTATTGCGAACCTCTTTGGTTTTCCTACCTGCGATTTTCTTGCTGGTCGTCGTGCGTTGGGGACTGTTCTAATGCCGGCGCACGCTGAGCCATCCGTTGCCATCTCGGGGCTCTCGCATCGCTACGGCGAAAAATTTGCCCTCAATGAACTTGGGCTGGAAATCCCTCAGCGGTCGATTTTCGGAGTCCTTGGACCCAACGGCAGTGGCAAATCGACCTTGTTTAGGCTCTTGTCCACCTTGGTGCCCGTTCAAAGCGGCACGATTCGGATGCTGGGCTACGATGTCGCCAAAGATCAACAAGCGATACGCGAGCGGATTGGAGTGGTGTTTCAGTCCCCGAGCCTGGATCGCAAGCTGACGGCTCGCGAGAACATTCTGTTTCAGGCAGCGTTGTACGGGATCGGTCAGCGCGAGGCCAAGTCGAGGCTGGACGAGTTGTCCGAAGCGTTGAGGGTCAAGGACCAGCTCGACATCAAGATCGACAAGCTGTCGGGTGGGCTCAGACGGCGCGTCGAGTTGGTCAAGGGATTATTGCATAGGCCGGAGTTGCTTTTGCTCGACGAGCCGAGCACCGGTTTGGACCCTCTTTCGAGACTCGAGCTATGGCAATCCCTCGAAGCGCTTCGCCTAGATCACTCCACGACGATCGTATTGACTACGCACCTTCTCGAGGAAGCCGAGAAATGCGATCGGATTGCGATTTTGGACCAAGGTCGACTGTTGGTCGATGATTCGCCAGACGCACTGCGCAAGAGCACGGGTCAGATCGTCTTTAGTGTTGCGACCAACGAGCCGGACAGGGTAGTCGAACAGCTCGAAAAGCAGTACGGGTATCACGGTAGCATCCATGGGGGCTCGGTCCGAATCGTGCGGCAGCAAACCGATATCTCCCCGATGGATGTGTATACGAGTCTCGGCTCGCTAGTCACGAGCATGACGATCGGGCCGCCGAGTCTCGAGGATGTCTTTCTGAGGATCGCAGGGAAGAGTTTTTCCTGACGGCTCAGCGGGGTTCGCTATGCCATCGATGCGACTGAACTTTCTTTGCGAACGTTTCTAAATCGGAGTAGTTGCGACGCCAAGTCGTGTACATGACCCCTTGAACGTTGGGAATCTGTTGCTCAAGAACGGTATCTAGCCATCGATTGATTTGTTCTGGAGGTCCGTCGTAATAACCGGCGAGGATCTGGCTGTGCCCTTTTTTGGAAAAGTGTTTCAAGCTCTCCTGGCGTTTGTCAAAATTCCAGTTGACGATGCGGACGCTTTCGGGAGCTTGGGCATCCCTCAGGGAGCCGTTGACTAGGTAGTACTTGTCGCGGGCGTTGTGGTAGGGGTCAAACATATCGCTCCAGACAGCGATTCTTGACGCGGAAGCTTTTCCGAAGAGTTGCTCGCTGCAATGCTTGACGTTGTGGGACAAGACCGCCGCAGGCGAGGCGTCTGGAGCGAGTCGATCGATATTCGATTTCGTCCACCCCATGACTCGATACTCGTCATGCGACATCATGAAGTCGGCGTCGGGAAACAAACGGGTCATGGCATCGATCTGCTGATCGAGAAGTTGTTGAAAATCCTTATCGCTCGCCGTACCACAAACTTGACCGTCGTAGACAACATGGGTGTGGAAATAGGAAACCCTCAGTCGGCTCGCATCCGGAAGATTCCTCAAGAGTTTCAGCGGGGGATCTTCATGCCAAACCTCGTACTCCCCACCGTAGGGAACCGTACCGAGTTTCGGATCGCTCCATGGTTGGAAATCGACCCCTTCGCTCAGCGTTGTGCGTCGTCCGTCGGGACCTTCCAAAAGGACCTCGATCGGGGCCGTTGGTCGGCGGACCAAGTTCACCGCACCGCATTCGTGCAACATGGGATTGCGGATCGAAAGTTGTCCTTGGGTAAGTCCCCAGGCACCGATATAGAGGGTGGCTTGTTCGTTCCCCAGGGAGTTGAAAGTGATGTGGTGCGTTTTCCAATCCTGGGTCGGTTGCACACCGAGGTTGGTGTAGTTGAGGCTCGAGCCATCCTTGGTCAAGAGTTTGATTTCGACTGGAACATCCAGAGCATCGGTTTGGATTTCGACCGACACATGGTATTGACGAAAGGGAGTCAATTCAATTTTTTTCGAGACGCGAACGTTGCCCGTATGCGGTCGGACCGATCGGAGAGCGTCGCCGTCGGGAACCAACGCCTCATCGATGAAGCCCCATTGGCGTTTTTCGCGAAGCGACGACAGAGCGTTGGTGGGATCTGTGGAACTCGAGTCGGGAACATGGTGCGCAATGCCTGAGCGAACCACGTAGAGTGCCTCGCGAACGGGTAAGCCTTCGGCGAGATTTGGATTGAGCGAGAGAATATCGTTCGAGTATCCGACCGAGCAAACCGCAGGGACGAGTTTCATCGGAAGTTCCGCAGCAAGTTTCTTGATCCGTTCGACGTGGTTGAAGTACCGTTGATCGAGTTGCGCCAAACGAGAGAACTTAGAGTCGGCGACAAGGATATGGGTGTATCCGGCTAGTTTTGCGCGTCGCATGAGTGTCTCGATGCGTTCGACTTCCTCTGGCACGAGCAGATTGGTTTGCGAGTAGACCCAGAGCTCTTGAGCGATAAGACTCGGGCTACCCAGGGCGATAAAAAGGACCAGCAGCAGGAGTTCTTTTAGTGAATAAGGGTTGAAGATTTTTTTGGGCTCGATCGAGGACATAGGAGCAACGCGAGGAGAAGGGGGATGGGGATGCATCGGTAGCAGGTTTTGAACGAATTTTAATGGGAAACGCAGTTCGTCATTGGCGTGCGAGAGTGAAAAATTTGCGTGTGGTGGAGGAAAAACGCTCGAGTTCCGTGCGTAAAAGGTGCTGTAGCAAATTGAGACAAACTGTCTATAATTGAAGCTTATCGCTTTTAGAATCAGGTACTTTCCAACGATCCAGCCACATGTCCAGCTACCTCAAGGTCACCCGCGGTTTGGACATGAACGCCAAGCTTCCGTTGAACCGACATGTTGAAACATTGATCGGTCGCGGGGCAGAGTGCCAAGTCCAGTTGAACGACCCTCGATGTTCGCGGGTCCATGCCAAGATCGTCTACAAGAACGGGCGTTGGACTTTGCTCGATGCCGGATCGACGAACGGCACGTTGGTCAACCTTTCGAAGACCGACGAAGCGGTTTTGAACGACGGCGACATGATTCGCATGGGGGGGACCGAGTTTAGCTTTGTCGACGAATCGAGTGTGGAAGAGCAGACCGTCGAGATCGTCAATCATTCCAAGGATTTGTTTCCCGACGGTCAGAGCGATGGCTCATCGGGAAGCATCAATACCGGGATGATCTCCTTTCGAGCTCTCAAGGAGGCGGGTCGAAACGAGGAGATCGCCGACTTGCACCAATTGTCCATCCATTGCAATTCACTTACCTCGCCGGATGAGGTCGCCACGATCGCCATCGAGTTGCTCCGAGCGCACACCCATGCGACGGCCGTCGCATTTTTGGTAGCCAACGAATACGGATTGCTCGATGTTGGCCATCGGTATCCGGCCACGACGAAGAAAAACAAGCTTGAGCTTAGCGACCAGCTCACCGAGATGGTCTGCAAGTACGGCAAAGCCGTGTGGATGCAGCAGGAATCTGCAGAGAGCAAGCAATCGAGTGTCAAAGAAGGTGCTTTGCGCACGTTCAAAGATGCGATTTGCGTCCCGTTGCTCGACGATCGCAAAACGATTGGAGCGATCCATCTGTACCGAGACAAGGAGATTTTTTCTCCTTATGCTTTTGATTTCGCGATCGCGGCGGCGAGCATTTTATCCACTACGATTGTCCGGGTGCGGGAATCGCAGGTCTTGAAGATCCATCACGACAGGCTCAAGAGTCGCACGGCCGAGTTCGATGAGCTGCTCGGTCGCAGCGTGGCGATGGTTGAATTGAAGGAGAAGATCGTACGGATTGCCAGGGCATCTGGATCGATTCTCATACGTGGCGAGAGCGGTTCAGGCAAAGAGCTCGTCGCTCGGGCGATCCATCGGGCTAGTTCGCGCGCCGACCGACCGATGCTGAGCGTCAACTGTGCTGCGATTCCTGCGGATTTGATGGAGAGCCAGCTTTTTGGTCACGTCAAAGGTGCATTTACCGGAGCAGACAAGGACCACATCGGTTGGTTTGAGCAAGCCAACAACAGCACGTTGTTTCTCGATGAACTCGGCGAGATGACGCTTGAGGGGCAGGCCAAGTTGTTGCGGATCCTCGAGGGTCATCCGTTTTTGCCCGTCGGGGGCAGAAAAGAGATCAGCGTCGACGTGCGGGTCATCGCTGCGACGAACCGAGACCTGATGGAATTCGTCCAGGAAAAGAGGTTCCGTGAGGATCTGTATTATCGATTGAGCGTATTTGAGTTGATGATTCCTCCTTTACGTCAGAGGCACGAGGATATTGAGCTTTTGATCACCCACTTTTTCGATCACTTCTCAAAGTTCCACGGCAGGCCTCAGTTGAAGCTATCCGAGCAAGCGCTCGAAAAGATGCGCAAGTACTCCTGGCCGGGGAATGTTCGCCAGTTGCGCAATGTCATCGACAGTGCAGTCGTCCTAGCCAACGGGACGGAGATCAAGGCAAGCGACCTTGCGCTCCACGAAACGATGACCGATTCGGACTTGGACTCCTTGAATATCGAGCAATGGGAGCAGCGATTGATCCGCGAGGCGATGCGTCGGACACGCGGGAGCATTCCCGAAGCAGCAGAAATGCTTGGGATTTCTCGCGCGACGATGTACCGCAAGCTAGAGAGCTACCAGATCGACCGAGACGAATTCCAGTAGCTGGTGTCCATTTCGTAGAACTAAGGATCGCATGAAGAGCCAGTCGCGTCGAGTCAAAACGCGGTTTCTTTAGGTCCTGGGCTCTGTCGGCCTTGCGTTGCCGGTCGATTCTTTGAGAATTGGGCACCCAGCGGGACCTGCCTGCGTGTCAAACAGCCAGCGGGTTTGAAGTTTATCAGCCTAGGACCGATTTTCATGACCAATCCAGCCCAACCCATCGAGATTCCAAACCGCTTTGATTTTGTCGGGGCCTCCGATCGAATCTATCTGCAGTGGATCGAGGCGGGATGTTTCGATGCTGACGCGGACCCGAGCAAGCGTCCTTTTACGATCGTCATTCCACCGCCGAACGTCACGGGAGCCTTGCATTTGGGGCATGCCTTGAACAATACGCTTCAAGATATCCAGATTCGCATGCATCGGATGATGGGCGAAGTCGCCTTGTGGATGCCTGGAACGGACCATGCGGGGATCGCCACTCAGGCAGTCGTCGAACGAAGGCTCAAGGAGGTCGAGAACAAGACCCGTCATGATCTGGGGCGCGAGCAGTTGATCCAGCGGATTTGGGATTGGAAAGAACAGTACGAGGCGCGGATCTTGAGTCAGCTCAAGCGGCTCGGTTGCTCGTGCGATTGGCGTCGGACCCGATTTACGCTCGACCCCATGTGCGCAAGAGCCGTCCGCACCACGTTCTTCGATTTGTTTTCCAAAGGGCTCATCTATCGGGGTAAGCGGCTTGTCAATTGGGATGCTTATTTGCAGACGGCAGTCAGCGACGATGAAGTCTTTACCGAAACGGTCGATGGGGGATTTTGGCATTTCCGATATCCGGTGGTCGATCCTAAGCCCGGCGAGCCTACTTATGTCGTCGTAGCGACCACGCGCCCCGAAACGATGCTTGGAGACACCGCCGTGGCGGTCCATCCGGATCCTGCGAACGCTTTGAGCAAAGCGCTCGAACAGGCCGAACAAAGATTGGCCGAATGCGCAGCCAAGGACCGTGAATCCATCGAGGTTCAGATCGATGGGCTCAAGCAGCGGCAAGTCGAGTTGTTGCCCCAACTCGAACGGCTTGCAGCCATGGCCCGCGATGGGCGCAAGGTTCGTTTGCCGCTGAGCGATCGCCAGATCCCGCTGGTCGTCGATAGCTGGGCCAAACCAGAGCTTGGGTCCGGGTGCGTCAAGATCACCCCGGCGCACGATCCGAACGACTACGAGGTCGCCCAGCGCTGCGGATTGCCCATGATCAACATCATGAATCCCGATGGCACGATCCATACCGGCGGCGGACGGTTCGATGGGTTGTCGATGTCCGCTGCGCGCCAGCAGGTCGTCAAGGCCATGGACGCTTTGGGGATGCTCGAAAAGACCGAGGATCGGCAGATCGAGCTCAAGCACAGCGATCGGAGCAAGACCCCTATCGAACCGTATCTGGCCGATCAGTGGTTTGTGTCCATGGGGCAACTCGCGCAATCGGCGATCGATGCGGTCGAGGCAGGTCAAGTAAAGATTTACCCAGAGCGATATACCCAAGGTTATGTCGATTGGCTAAGCGAAAAGCGGGATTGGCCGGTCGGAAGACAGCTTTGGTGGGGGCATCAAATCCCCATTTGGACGAGAACCTATGAGTCCCCCGAGGAAGCCCAAGGGGCCATGAAAAAGATTCTCGCGATGCCTGAGGCTGCCCAGGGGCAGATCTCGGCGGCGATCGAGGAGCCATCGGTCCTCCACGTTTGCATCCTAGAAGAAGCATCCGGAATGGAGCTCAAGATCCAGTCGCTCGGGTTGGTCCGCCAAGAAGACGTGCTCGATACCTGGTTCTCCTCGGCCTTATGGCCCCACTCAACGCTCGGTTGGCCCGATAAAACCGACGATTTGAATTACTTCTATCCGACCAATACCCTGATCACCTCGCGAGATATCATCACCCTCTGGGTCGCCCGGATGGTTCTCATGGGTTTGAACAACGTTGGCCAAGTCCCGTTCCGCGAGGTCTACATCCACCCGAAGATCCTCGATGGATTCGGCGAGACGATGTCGAAGTCCAAGGGCAACGGAGTCGACCCGATCGATGTGATCGAGAAGTTCGGTGCCGATGCATTGCGATTCGGATTGGCTTGGTTGACCACAGAAACACAAGACGTGCGCATGCCCGTGCAATACGAGTGCCCGAATTGCCAAGCGCTTGTGAATCAGACCAAAGAGAATCGGATCAAGCATCGGGTCGTATGCGACAAATGCAAGAAGCCCTTCTCGACCCAGTGGGCCGAGAGTGCCGAAGACAAAGCCTTGCCCCGGGCTCCTGTAGTCTCCGAGCGATTCGAGGTCGCAAGAAACTTTGTCAACAAGCTTTGGAATGCATCTCGATTCGTGATGATGAATCTTGAGGGATACACCCAAGGCTCGATCGACTGGGAAAATCTGCCGCTCGAAGACCAGTGGATTTTGTCCCGCTTGTCCACGACCACCCAAGTGGTCGATCGCGAACTTCAGCGGTACGGGTACGCCGAGGCGGCCCGGGCAGCTTACGATTTCGCTTGGGACGATTTCTGTTCGTACTATGTCGAGATGGCCAAACCACGGATGCAAGATCCCCAAGCTCGGCCGATGGTCCAGAGAATCCTAGCCCATTGCTTGGACCAGATGCTCCGCTTGCTCCACCCGATGATGCCCTTTGTCACCGAAGCGATTTGGCAGGAGTTAGGCAAGTTCAGCAAGCAGCGCGACTTGTTTTCCAAGCAGGACGCCACAGCATGGTTGATCCAGGCCCCGTGGCCAAAAGCCCAGGTGGAGCTGATCCGCCAGGATGTCGAAGCGCAGTTCAAGCACTTCGTCGCATTGATCGGCGCAATCCGCGAAATTCGCTCCAGGCAAAATATCGCACCCAAGCAGCGCGTCCAATTTTCGGTCCGTTGTGAGGATCGCTACGAGCGATTGCTCAAACCGATGGGACCATTCCTCGAAAGCATGGCAGGTGCCGTCGGAGTCGCTTGGGGCACGAACATTTCAATTCCAGAGGTTCATGCGCACATGCCTATCGAAGGGATGGACGTGTATGTCGACTTGAGCCAATTCCTCGACGTCGCCGCCGAAATCGCACGCAACGAAAAACAGCTCGAGAACTTGGAAAAACAGATTCAGGGCAAAGAGAGTCGGCTTTCCAATCAGGCCTTCGTTGGAAAGGCACCACCGGAGATCATCGACAAAGAACGCCAGGCCTTGAGCGACTTGATCGCCCAACGCCAGGGGGTCCAACAGGCCTTAACCAAACTCCGTTCGCTCTGATGGAACGAATAACAATCTATCCCGACTGGAGCGAAGCGGAACGGGGGATAGATTGTACGTTGGGCTAAGTCGCTTCGCCGTGTCTATCGTATACGGATTCTACTTGATCCACTTCTGAGATTCAACAGCCTAGGGGGCTCGACACCACAGTGGCACGCCGGGGGTAGTCGCTGGCTGCTCAATTCCCGATAGCGGGCTGAATCATCTCAGCTAGACCCTGCATCTGAAAAAAAAGAGCCTGTCAGCCGAGGAAGGCTGACACGTATTTAAGACAAGGAAGTCCGGTCCTGAGAGAGACTACCGACATCCAACAGCTCGTAGGCGAACGCCAGTGGTCACCGATGTCGCCGGAGACCACGATTCAAAAAACTAGAAAAGCACCTGCGGCGACTTCGGTGCACCACATTGTTCGTTCGTTTTCTCGTACTCGTACTCAGCCTCGCGGTACTCGTACTCGTACTCGAAGAGACCTAGTATGGCTATCCGGCCTATTGGTCCGCAAGTTCCCGCGAACCGCGCTTCGATCAACGATAGGCATCGCCGCAGGCCAAACAGCCGTCGAGTACGAGTACCGTTTCACTGAGTACCGTCCGCCGCGGCGGGCTGAGTACGAGTACGACGAAATCCGATGCGACCGAGCACCCAAATGGGGGGGTTGGCATATCTTTACAATCACAGCATACGCGCATAGAAAGTGTGCGATTTGCAATTCACTGGATTTTGATTCAAAAGTAGGTGTTCTATGTCCGACTCGTCGTTGCCCCAAGCAGCCTCTGTAAAAACCAGCCGACGGTTCTTCCAAAGATCGATCGTCGCGGCCGGGATCGCCGGTTTTTTTGGAGCTGGATTTCTGCAAGATAGTCGAGCGCACGGCGAGGACAATCAGCAATGGCTGACCTGGCGGGGTAGCTCCCGCGACAGCACGGTCAAGGATTCGAACTGGCCGAGCACGCTCACGGATGCGAACTTCAAACAGGTCTGGTCGGTGCCCTTTGGGGACAGTTATTCCGGGCCGATCGTCACGACCACCTCGGTATTTACCACCGAGTCTTCGGGGAACAAAGAGAGGGTCACTTGCGTCGATCGGCGGACTGGGGAGACGCGTTGGAGCAAGGAGTGGGAAGGGTCGATGAAGGTCCCATTTTTTGCGGCCAGGAATGGAAGTTGGATCCGGTCGACGCCCGCTTCCGACGGAGAAACCTTGTACGTGGGCGGAATTCGTGACGTCCTTGTCGCGATGGATTGCCAGACGGGGGAAGAGAAGTGGCGTGTTGATTTCGCCGAGAAGTTTGGCAAGGTGCCGGATTTTGGGATGGTCTGTTCCCCGCTGATCGACGGAGACTTTCTCTACATCCAGGCGGGCAAGGGGTTGCACAAGCTCAACAAAAAGGACGGCTCGACTGTTTGGTCCGCCCTCGGGGACAATGGCGACATGATGTCCAGTGGGGCCTTTTCTTCACCGGTCATTTCGACCTTGGATGGCAAATGTCAATTGATCGTACAGACCCGGACTTATATGGCCGGAGTCGATTTGGAGAGCGGATCGAAACTTTGGAGCAAGAACGTCGATTCGTTCCGAGGAATGAACATTTTGACCCCGACGGTGTGGGACAACGGGATCTTCACAAGCAGTTACGGTGGGCGATCGTTGCTCCTGGACGTGCAATCCGATGGAGCCAATGCGCGTTGGGAGAACAAGGTCGAGGGTTACATGTCCTCGCCGGTGGTCATCGATCACTACTTGTACTTGCACCTGCGGAACAAGCGGTTTGCGTGCATCGATCTCAAGGAAGGCAAAGAGACTTGGATCACCCGACCCTACGGCGAATACTGGAGCATGGTCAGCAACGGAGAGAAGATCCTGGCGTTGGACCAAGCGGGCAAAATTCGGTTGATCGCTCACAATCCGGCCGAGTACACTATGCTCGGGGAACTCAAGATCACCGAAGAAGAAGCTTGGGCACACATTGCCGTTGCCGGATCGGACGTAGTGATCCGAACCCAAAAGTCCCTTTGTCTATATCAGTGGAAAGACTAGCCGATGTCCGAAGACGATTTGACCAAGGCCGTCCAGCGTTTGGAGGAGCTTTTCGGCAAACCGTCTCGGCATACGCTCGGAGCCTCGGTATTTGTGAGCGACTCTCCGGTCGCTTGCAAAGACCTAGAGGCGTTTGCGAAATCCAAGTATCAGCATTTCGTGGGTGATGCTTGGGAGTCGATCGGTCCGGAGAATTGGACTGCGACTTGGGAATTGCAGTACCATCGCCCCGAGGGGGTGTGTGGGGATATCCTCAAGGAGCTTGTGGATTTAGAGGATCCCGCAACCTCACTGGCGGCTTCTCAGTTGACCGAGAATCATGACGATGCCCAAGGAGCCGCACTTGGGCTCCAAGGAGTCTTTGATTCACCGGAGATTCAAGATGTATCGATCTATCGGATCGGAGATACCGAGGCGATCACCGGGGTGCTCGTCGCGGGAATATTGCGGACCGGTAATGCGATCGCCCTTGTCTTTTTGATGGACTGAAATCTTGGTTCGGCATAAGCCTACCGTCGGGCTCGTCCCGAATGGCGTTGAATTAGTGTGAGCGGAAGTGCGCAAGCACTCCGGTGAGTGATGGAATGTCCTAGATATCGCTATGTTTCTCACCGGACGGCTTGCGCCGTTCCGCTTTCAATTCAATGCCCGGCGGAGGCGTAACTAAGCAGCTACAGGATCGGGACAGCGACGAAGATCTCACCCTCGCGCACCTGCACTTCGAAGTGGTCGGTTTTCACCTTAGGGTTATCCATCCAAGTCCCATCGCTGAGGGCAAAACGCCAAGCGTGCCATGGGCAAGCGACGCATCCATCGTGGATCCAGCCGGCCGAGAGCGAAGCGCCTTGGTGTGGGCAGAAGTCATCCAGAGCGTGGTACTGGCCCTCGGACTCAAAGATCGCGATCATGCGATCGGCGACCGGAAAGGCGCGCCCTTCGTTCTTGGGAATGTCCTCGATCTTGGCCACTTTGACCCATTCGAATTTCGAAGTTTCCTCACTCACCGAGCAGCTCCTTTCGCAGCAGATCGAGCGCCGTTTTGGCTAGCCTTTGGTAGAACAGTTCGGGGTGTCCGCTGACCGATTTGGTTTTCAGCGTCGCTCGGTTGGCTGGGCCGACGATCGCAACTTGCAATTCGGTCGATGGCAAGGAGGATTCGCGGGCAAACGAGCTGCTCGGGGGATAGACACCGACGGCCATCGCATAATCGGTCATGTGAAGTTGCTTCGATTGCAGTGCCAGTTCGGCCAATGATTGAGAATTGAAATCCGAGGCTGTCGCAGAAGCGGGCAGAAGAGGCTGCCATGCAAGGTGCTTGAGTCCTCCCGGTCTGCTGGGTTCTAGGCCTTCGCTGAGCATTTGGCCGACCCAGCATCCCGAGCCTACCTCGACGATGCTCAGTGTAAGGTGCTTCTGATCCAGAAGGTCATGGATGACATCCTGGAGTTCCAAGTCACCTTCTGCGAAGATCACTTCTCCGAAGGCTTGGCGAATCTGTGCGAGGGTCGGTCCGATGAGCGATTGAAATTCATCCTCGCAGGTGGCAAGCGCCGCGATCCGCAGCGTGATGGTCGCTTTGGATACCGTGATACCGACGCGGGGAATTCGATCTCGGGAGATCAGATCGGGGATGACTTGTTCGACGTCGCTCTCGCCGAGTCCGAAGAGTTTCACCGAATGAAAAAAGCAGCGTTGATGCCCGAGTCCGAGCTCCTCGATCAGGCGGGGTTCGACCGTTTGGCTGAGCATTTGAATCATCTCGGCCGGGACTCCAGGCAGGGCGAACAGCCGGCTTGGGTGATCCATGTTTTGTGCATCTTTGACCAGGACCTCCAGATCGACACCAGGCGCTGTGCCATGGGGGTTGGGAATGATGCGTGAGGTTTGAGGAAACATGGCTTGGACCCGATTGCGTTCTGGCATGGATCTGTTTCGAGACTTGAAGAGGTTCTCGATATGGGCCATGGCTTCGGGTCGGAATTCGAGCGGTTGGCCGAAGGCCTCGGCCATCGCTTCGCGGGTTAAATCATCGGCCGTCGGGCCTAGACCACCCGAGATGATCACGATGTCGCAACGGCTCGCAGCAATCCGAAACGCGGAGACGTTGTCGGCAAGGTCGTCCCCGACGGTGGTATGATGCCCGACACGGATCCCCAGGTCACCGAGCCGACGACTGATGATTTGGCTGTTGGTGTCCAGGCGTTGGCCGCTGGTGAGTTCATCGCCGACGGAGATGATTTCAGCTTTCATTGACATATGGCTTAGGAATTCCTAACACGCATCGGAGGGATGGGAGTTGAATTGAGTCAGATCGCACAAATGGGCTTCGGCTATCGGTTGTGGACAACTCCAAACCAAAAAGAACAAAGCCTCTTGGGCCCAGCGAGCCACATCGGAGCTGGCGATGAAACCGGCCCCTTTCTCGATGGCTAAGGCAGCTTGGGTGGCCCTGAGGACCAAGTCGTTGGAATCCTTGCGGAGCTCGGCCGTATCGACAGTCCGTTGGCCGGTTTGGGTGGCTTGGAAGAGCCTGCCGCTGAGGGTATCCCAGCGCTGTTTGAAGTTATCTGCAAAGCGTCCGAGGGAGGATCTATGGTTCGACTGGACGAGGATATGGTCGATAGCGCGTGCGGCCAGTCCGAGCGCCAGGGCGCTGGTCTGGAGTCCACCGGCTCCACCGCTTTGAGAAACGGCCATCACCTGGCGGACCGGACCGTGGAGAAGTTGTTCCGGACCGACACAGACACGATCGAGGAAGACCTCATCGGTGCAACTATCCTTAAGGGCCAGCAGATCCATGCCCGGTCCGCGATGGATCCGAGGGTCGTTGGTCGGAAGATAAAACAAGGACTGGAGTTCTGGGTTGATCGGATCGCAGGCCCCGATGACGAGGGCTTGTGAATCGGCACAGGCGGTCACCCATGGGACTGTGCCTTGAAGGGTCCAGCCCGATGCGTTGGGGTGAGCCAGTACCGAGGGTGTCGCGAGGTGTTGACGGCTGGTGGTCAGATGGCTGATGCCGACCGAGATCCATCGACTGGCGCTTGCGTGCTGTGAAAGATAGAGTGCAGCGGCTGGATTGCTGGAAGTTTCGATTCGGCGCAGGGCCGCATTGCGTTGGGTCAGGATGAACGCATCGGTCAGCGATGCGTGAGCCGTAGCACAATAAAAAGCAAGATGCAGAGCCGAGCCGGACACGACCGACTGTTCGTATGTGCACAGATCGGAGAGTTTTGCTAGACGATCCGAGAGGGACTTCGGAGAGGATCGCAAGTTCGCCAGCAGGGGAAGCAAATCCGGAAGGTTCGAGAGCTCTTGGCTAAGAAGTGTTGCGGTGATGGACAGGGGCCTTATTAGAGTTGGTTATCCGCAAATCGCATCCGATGCGATTCGATTTGAATTGGCGGGTCAGCGGCCGAATAGGGGAGTATGGGCAGTAGGTTATTTGGTGAAGATTTTTTTCGCGGTTCGATCATAATGGGCCCAAGCGCAGGGTTCGATCCTGTGCGTTGATTGTAGCTTCAAAACGGCGATCTTCCATCTGCGAGCAGGAGAGCTTGTGAATATTCTAGGGCATGAGCAAAACCCCAACGGTACCTCGATAGACCTTGCCGCTGAGGGATCGGAGTTGGTTTACCAGAAGTGCATGGCGATTGCCAGCAATCTTTGGTGGAGTTGGCATCCCGAGGTGGTGCATTTGTTTCGGGACATCGATCCGGTGCGGTGGAGGGAGCTCGATCACAATCCGATCGCGTTGCTTCGGGAGTTTACTCCAGAGAGTTTGGCTTATCGAGCCAACGAGCGGGTTCTGCATAGTCGCATCAACTACGCGTACCGAAGGCTCCATGAGTACATCGGTTACAACAGCACTTGGGCGCACACCCATGCTGGGGTTTTGGGAAGCAAGCCGGTGGCTTATTTTTCGGCCGAGTTTGGATTGCACGAATCGTTGCCGATTTATTCCGGAGGGTTGGGGGTATTGTCTGGTGACCACATCAAAAGCGCCAGTGGCTTGGGGATACCTCTGGTAGGCATCGGATTATTTTACAACCACGGGTACTTCAAGCAGCGGTTATCGGCCGATGGATATCAATCTGAGGATTACATCGAGCACAACGTCGAGAATCTGCCGTTGACGCCGGCTCGGACCCCCTCGGGCAGTCCGTTTGTGGTGCGGCTGGAGACACGCTCAGGGGAGTTGTTCGCCAAGGTTTGGAAGCTAGCCGTGGGTCGAGTGACTTTGTTTTTGCTCGATAGCAACTACGAGAGCAACCGACCGGAGGATCGAGAGTTGACGAGTCGACTTTATGGGGGTGATGAGCGGACTCGGATACGTCAGGAGCTGCTCATCGGAGTCGGAGGGATACGTATCTTGCATGCGATGGGCATCAGCCCTGGAGCTTATCATTTGAACGAAGGTCACAGTGCGTTTGCGACTTTAGAGGCCGTTCGATTGCGGATGGAAGAAGACGGGGTCAGTTTTGAGGATGCGCAAAGAGACATTGCCGACTCGACGGTCTTTACGACGCACACGCCGGTGCCTGCTGGGCACGATCGATTCCATGCGGATTTGATCGAGGAGCATTTAGGGCCAATGAGAGACCAGCTTGGTATCTCCCATGAGCACTTGATGAGTTTTGTGTGGAGGGCCTTATGGCCCAATCGCGAGGAGAACGCAATTCCGATCGGGCATATCACCAACGGAGTTCACGTACAGAGTTGGCTCGCCGAGCAAATGCGGCAATTGTACGATCGTCATTTCCCGGCCCATTGGACCAACCACATGGGAGAACCCGGGGTCTGGCAATCGATCCATCAGGTCGACCCTGGCGAGTTGTGGGAGACCCACAATGCGCTCAAGACCATGCTTTGGTCATTTGTTCGCAGGCGGTTGGTACGTCAGATGAGCCAGCGGAACGAGAGTCAAGAATCGATCGATTTGGCGACACGGGTGGGCAATCCCGCAGCATTGACGATCGGTTTTGGACGAAGATTTGCCACGTACAAACGCGCCAACATGATCTTTCGCGATCTGGATCGCATCGCGGCGATCGTCAACAATCCAGCCCGCCCGGTTCAGATTTTGTTCGCTGGCAAAGCCCACCCCAAGGACGAACCCGGCAAGAGATTCATCCAGGAGATTGCCAATCTAAGGGGCGATTCACGGTTTGCTGGCAAGGTGGTATTCGTCGAGGATTACGACATCAACGTTTGCCGGCATTTGATCCAAGGGGTCGATGTGTGGCTCAACAATCCGCGACGGCCCTTGGAAGCCTCCGGGACAAGCGGACAAAAAGTCATCCTCAATGGGGGACTGAACTTGAGCATTCTCGACGGATGGTGGGCGGAAGCCTTCAACGGTTCTAACGGTTTTGCGATCGGCAAAGGGACCAGCCATGTCCAGGACCGCATCACCGACGAACGCGACGCGATCAATCTCTATGAGGCACTGGAAAATCAGGTAATCCCAATGTTTTTCGAGCGAGACCAAGACGGCTTACCGGCGGCTTGGATCCAACGCATGCGCAACAGCATCAGCACCCTGGCTTGGCGTTTCAGCAGCCACCGAATGGTGATGGACTACGCACGGATGGCTTATGTACCTGCCTCGGGCGGGGTGAGCAGCTCGATGGATTGAAACCGAACCTAGGGGCCATGGAGCTCAGAATAGTCGTAGGGAGCTACCCCTCTTTTTGGGGGGTAGTTTTTTTCATTTTGTCTCTAGGTTGCCAGCAAAGCTCTCTATTTTGCACTTATAATCTTAACGTATCGTTTTCTTTGACGATTCCATCAAGCGGCGGGCAACGCGGTATTTTACATTCCCTGATCCCCGGCTCGTCGGATATTCCTAGGTCTTTTTCGAAGGTTTGTTGAAGCATGTTCAAGAGAAATCGAAGGCCCGTTCGGCGATCGTATCGGTTCGAGCGACTGGAACTCAGGACGATGTTGGCCAGCGATGTCGTTTGGAACAGCGTCAACTGGGATGCGTTGGCGGGATCAGAAGTTCCGCTGAAAACTTCAGATGCCTTTTATTCGGTCGAGGATCGATTCATCGGATTGAATGTCTCGACCAGTAAACTGGTCATCGGATTGGAGCAGTCGTCGGTCGAACTTCCGACTTTTCTGAGCGGCGATTTTGGTTTAGGAGGAAGGGCAAGGGTTTATCAAACCACCCAGGAGCTTACCCCTGAGCTTCTCAAGAGCATAGAACAGACCCCTGGGGTGGCTTATACAGCCCCTGTCTACATTGCGGCCTCGACGGGAACCGAGCTGACATTGCTCGACGAATTCATTGTGAATCTCAAAGTTGGGGTATCGGCACAAGAATTCTTTTCTTCGCTTCCTGAGGTTGCAAGTTACCGACCTTTGGAGGGAACGACCGATCAGTTTGTCGGACGATTTGCCGGTTCCACGGGTCGCAAGGCGCTCGATCGTGCGAATCTTTTGCAAGACAACCCGCAGGTCGAATGGGTCGCGCCGAACTTCTATCAGAACTGGCAGCGGTACTACACGCCGAACGATCCTCGGTTTGGAAATCTTTGGCATTTGAACAACACCGGGCAATCGGGTGGTTTGGTCGATGCGGATGTCGATATGCCGGAAGCTTGGGATATCAACCGGGGTGGATCGCCCACGACGGTCATTGCCGTTATCGATGATGGGGTTCAATCGACCCACCCGGATTTGAACATTTGGACCAATCCAGGGGAGATCGCTGGGGATGGAATCGATAACGACGGAAACGGCTGGATCGATGACATCCACGGCTGGAACTTTGTCTTTAACACCAACCAATCCGAACCTTTGGGGACGGATGCACACGGCACTGCAGTAGCGGGTGTAGCGGCCGCGCGGGGCGATAACAATTTGGGGGTCACCGGTGCGGCTTACAATTCCCAGGTCATCTCGATCAAGATGTTCGATGGCAACAGCGTCGCGAGCGATGCCAATATCGCGGCCGCGTTGCTCTATGCAGCCGGAATCAACAGATCTGGAACTGGTTTCTGGAATGCGGGCGATTTGGTCAACAATTCTTGGGGTGGCGGTGCGGCTTCAACCGTCATCAACAACGCTCTGATCGCTGGGACAACCGTTGGACGAAACGGCATTGGAGCGACGTACTTGTTTGCATCAGGCAACAACTCGAGCGGAACGGTTAGTCAACCGGCAGCCCAAGCTGCAAACATTCCGGGGGTTATCGCCGTGGGAGCGACAACCAATCAGGGAGTTCGTTCAAGTTACAGTCAATTCGGATCGCCCTTGGATTTGGTTGCCCCGAGCAACGGCGGAACCTTGGCCATCGACACGACCGACCGGACCGGCGCGAGCGGCTACGCAAGTGGAGATTACACGGGCACCGGGGGTACCGGTTTCGGTGGCACTTCATCGGCTACGCCGCTTGCTGCGGGAATAGCGGCTTTGGCGATAGCACAGGCCGACATCGTCGGGGTGACGATTCGGCCTGCGGATTTGCGTGCGATGATGCGCAACAACACCGATCTGATCGGTGGAGCGACCTATGACATCGCGACAGGAAAAAACAATGAGTACGGATTTGGTCGTATCAATGCAGCGACCATGCTCAGCGGGATCGGCAACCCCGAGATCTCGGTGGTCAGCACGACGAGGGAATTCGCCAGCGGCTCGACGCTGAACATGGGCTCGGCATTGGCTGGTCAGATCGTCGAGACTAGCCTAAGAATCCGCAACCAAGGAACGAGCGTTTTGGACATCAGTTCGATCGTCTTACCGGCTCCGTTTTCGGTGGTGAATTTCACCTCAGGTTCCCTTGGACTCGGCGAGACGGCAGTGATCCGCGTTCGCTTCAATCCGATGACGCCAGGTTCGTTTTCGGAGGACTTGGTGATCAACAACAACGATTCGAACGAAGGGGCGTATCGGATTCGCTTGACGGGGCTTGCCACGGCACCCCGTTTGTCGGGATCGGTGTTTGAAGATTTCAACAACAGTGGGACTTATGAATTCTTCGAGCGAGGGGTCGCGGGTGCTGGATTCGTCTACTTAGATACCAATAACAATGGCAACTTCGATACTGGGGAATCTCAAGCGACGATCGATGCCATGGGCTATTATGTTTACCCGACGCTAGCCGACGGGAGCTACAGAGTCCGAGTCAATATTCCCGGCTGGACCCGGACCACTGCGAACGAATCCTACGTTGTCAACTTGACCAATCCTGCGGATTTTTCGATCGGCAATAACTTTGGGTTTGGCAGGAACAATCGGTACTACTCGTTTGTGTTTGACGATCTCAACGGGGACGGCATTCTCAATGGCAATGATATACCGTTACCGAATTTCGTCGTTGATGCAGGAGGAACAACCCAGAGTTTTTCGACCAATGTACCGGTTCCTATTGTTGATTCGTCGACATCCAACTCGACGATCACCGTTCCGGCCTCATCGCTGACGATCGACGACATCAATGTGCTCATCAATTTGACCCATACCTGGGATAGCGATATGGAAATATCGCTTTTCGCGCCCGACAACACTCAGGTTATCCTATCGAACCGACGAGGCGGTTCGGGAGACAACTATACCAATACGACATTTGACGATGCGGCATTAACTCCGATTGCGTCGGGTACTGCGCCGTTTACAGGGACCTTCAGACCTGATCAACCTCTATCGGCTTTCAATAATAAACCTTGGCAGGGAAATTGGCGTCTTCAGATACGCGATCTTGCGGGGGGAGATTCTGGGACCCTTTTGAATTGGTCGATGCAGATTTCTAGGCTCTTTAGGGCCACCTCCGATACAAACGGATGGGCTCTTATCGATGTCAATAATGGGCCGGTAACTGCTATCCTGCAATTGCAACCAACCTATGAGTACACCGTTCCTACCAACGGCTCGCACTCATTTACCGCTGCCGGTGCGCCCATTTTTGGCAGGACTTATGGAGCGAGGACAACACCTCGCCCGCCGACGGACATCGTGCTATCCAGTACCGCTACTCCTGAAAATGAACCAGTCGGTCGGTTGGTAGGGACCCTGACGAGTCGCGACCCGAACCGGGGAGACTCGTTCACTTACGCATTGATCAACGGAACGGGATCGACCGACAACGCTCGATTCCAAATCGTCGGCGACAAACTCTTCGCTCTAGAAACTTTCGATTTCGAAGCGAATCAGAGCTTTACGATCCGTGTCGCATCAACCGATGTGACTTCTTTGACCTACGAAGAAGCGATCGTCATATCCGTACTCAATGTCAACGAAAGTCCATTGACGATCGGATTGAATCCGAGCACTATCGATGAGAATTCCCCGAACGGTTTTTATGTAGGAACGCTCTCGACGCGCGACACGGACTTTTTGACCGACTTTGTTTTCAATTACCAATTCGTAGCCGGTGCAGGTAGCACCCACAACAGTTCCTTCTCGATCGTCAACGGCGATCTGCTCGTCGATGGGCCGATCGATTTTGAAACCACTCCGGTGATGAACATCCGCGTTGGCTCGACCGACCAAGGTGGACTGTCGGTCGAAGAGATTTTGACGATCACGATCCGTAACGTGAACGAAATGCCTACGGTGGTCAATCTTTCAAATACCTCTTTACCGGAAAATCAACCAGCAGGCTTTGAAATCGGGACGGTGAGCAATGGCGATCCCGATGTGGACGATACCCCTGTATTTTCGCTAGTCACGGGTCCGGGAAGTGACGACAACATCATGTTCCGAATCGTCGGCGATAAACTTCAATCGGCCGTAACGTTCGACTTCGAAGCTCGAAGCGCTTACACGCTGCGGATTCGAGCGACCGACCGAGGTGGATTCTTCCTGGAGCAAAGCTTTACCATCAACGTAACGGACGTCAACGAACCACCGGCCGCCGTGACGATATCGAACAATCGGATCCAAGAGAACCTTCCAGCAGGAACCTATATTGGAACCGTTTCCTCGACCGATATCGATGGCGACTCGGTGCAGATCGCGATTGTCGCTGGGCCTGGCGGTGAGGACAACTCGGGCTTCCAACTCATCGGACGCGATCTTTACTCAACCGAGAGCTTCGATTTCGAATCCAAGCGGCTTTTGAGCGTACTTTTTGAAGCGACCGATACGCTGGGGCTTACAACTCGGCAGATCCTCCAAATCGCCGTTTTGAATACCAACGAATCTCCTAGTTCCGTAGCTTTGTCACCGAATACGATTCCTGAAAGTGCGACGCTAGGTGCCACGATCGGCAAGCTTATCACCAACGACATCGACGGCGATAATGTGTTTCGATACGAGTTTGCTACCGGTGCTGGTTCGGATGACAACGGGTTGTTCACCCTCGTCGGCGACCAACTCCGAACGGCTGCAAATTATGATTTCGACGTAAAAAACACTTATACGATTCGCGTACGAACTTTCGATCTAGGGGGACTGTCGGCCGAGCAACAGCTCTTTGTGAACATCACCAATGTCAACGACCCACCGACCGGAGTGGTTCTATCGAATTCGACCGTTCCGGAAAATTCACCGATCGGTACCACGGTCGGCTCGTTCGCATCGACCGATGCCGACGACGGTGATACCCACACCTATAGCTTCGTCACCGGCGCAGGAGACGCGGACAATACGCTCTTTGCGATCGTCGGAAATGAACTGATCACCCGGAACATTTTCAACTTCGAGAGCCGCAGTATTTATTCGGTCCGTATCCAAACCCAGGATGCTGGCGGCTTGAGTTTCGAGCGACTTTTCCCCATCTCCATCACCAACGTCAACGAGTCGCCGACCTCTGTCCGTATCTCGAGGCGTTCGATCGCTGAAAACTCTCCGATTGGAACGGTGCTCGGCACGCTATCGACGACCGATACCGATACGCTCACGGACACCGAATTCGTTTATTCGTTGGTTTCAGGCACAGGGGATTCCAACAATTCGCTCTTTACGATCTCGGGCAATCAAGTTCTATCCAATGCACCGCTAGACTTTGAAACGATCAGCAAACTCTCGATCCGCGTGCGCAGTACAGACTTAGGTGGACTGTTTATCGAAGCTCCTTTCGCAGTCGATGTGACCAACGTCAACGAGCTGCCGACGGCACTCAATCTCGCTGGGAATACAATCCTTGAAAACCAACCTGTCGGAACCCCGATCGGCGTGTTTAGCAACAACGACCCGGATTTCAATGATTCGCATATCTACACCCTCGAACCCGGTACGGGCGGACAAGACAATTTGCTCTTCGATATCGTCGGAAACGAATTGCGTTCCTTCCAAAGCTACGATTTCGAAACCAAATCGACTTTCAACATCCGCGTCAGGGTGACCGACCGGGTCGGTGGTTTCATCGAAGCTCCATTTGTTATCAATGTGCTCGATACCAACGAGAACCCCAACGTGCTTAGCCTCTCGGCAAATACCATCGCCGAGAACGCACCCTCAGGTACCCCCATCGGAACTTTGATCGGCTCCGACCCAGACGCCGGTTCGGTCCTCTCGTATAGCCTTATCGGAGGAACTGGCAGCGACGACAACGCTAGCTTTACCCTCGCCGGAAACAGCATTTCGAGCAACGCTTCGTTCGATTTTGAGACCAAGAAAACCTATAGCATACGCGCCCGAGTCGAGGACCAATTCGGTGCCGGACTCGAACGGGTTTTCCAAATTCTTGTCACCAATGTCAACGAAGCTCCAACACTCGTTGCAGTCAACCCGAACTCCATCAATGAGCGTCTGCCGATCAACTCCTTGGTCGGCGATTTGAGCACGAGCGATCCGGATGCGGGCGACTCGTTTGCTTATTCGTTGGTCAGCGGATCGGGATCCCAGGACAACAGCTTCTTTACCATCGTCGGGAACAAACTCAGGAGTACCTCGGTCTTCGATTTCGATGTGCGTTCGACCTACTCGGTCCGCGTCCGATCGGTCGATGCCGGTGGCTTTGCTGTCGAAACACCATTGACGATCCAGGTCCTCAATGTGAACGATCCGCCGACGGACATCTCTCTTTCCAATGCTACCATCGCGGAAAACCAACCCGCAGGTATTCCAACTTTGGTTGGCACGTTCAGCACCACCGATGCTGACGATGTAGACTCCTACTCGTACAGTTTGGTTTCGGGAGCTGGAAGTACTGACAATGCCAACTGGCAAATTATCGGTAACGCCTTGTTTACCAACTCGAACCTCAATTTCGAACAACAAAGCGTCCATCGCGTCCGGGTACGTTCTACCGATGCAGGTGGGCTCCTGACGGAAAAAGCATTTGTGATCAACATCACCAATGTCAATGAATCGCCTACCTCGATTGTCTTGAGCCGAACAACCATCGCTGAAAATGTTCCGGTCGGAACCACGGTTGGAACTCTGACCACTCTTGATCCAGACCTCGGTGATACCTTCACCTATGCTTTGGTCCCGGGATTTGGCGACAGCGACAACACCAAATTCACTCTGGTGGGCAACCAACTGCAAACATCGACATCGGTCGATTTCGAGAGCCAGCCGAGCTATGTGCTTCGCATCCGCAGCACCGACGCGGGCGGTTTGGCCCTAGACTCGGTCTTCTTGATTGCAGTCACGAACGTCAACGAAGCTCCAACAGCGATCAACATTTCCCAGAACGCTTTGGAGAACCAAGCGATCAGTATCCAGATCGCCCAACTCTCAGCAATCGATCCTGATGCCCAAGACTTGGTCACCTTTGCAAAGGTCGCCGGCACGGGCTCGAACGACAACGGCTTGGTCCGCGTCGATGCCGATGGCAAGATCTTTGCGTTGGCACCCCTGAATTTCGAAACCAAGCCTACTCTGGCGATTCGTGTTCGAGCCACCGATACCGCTGGACTGTCGATCGAACGAGCCCTGGTGATCAACGTGATCGACCAAAACGATACCCCAAGCGACATCGCATTGACCCCATCGAGCATTCCTGAAAACAATGCACCCGGAAGCATCGTCGGTACGTTCATGACCAGCGACGAAGACCTTTTGGATAACCATACCTACACCCTGGTCAACGGTTTCGGTAGTACCGACAACGCATCGTTTACCATCGATGGACCAGACCTTCGAGTCAATAGCTCGCTGGATTTCGAAACCAAATCGAATTACTCGATTCGAGTTCGGTCGGCTGACCCTCAAGGAGCATCGTTCGAGAAGGTGCTCAATGTTCTTGTGATCAACCGAAACGAAACACCGACGGACATCCTTCTGTCGAGCAATGCGATCAACGAAAACTTGGCGTCCGGAACAACACTCGGCTCGCTCTCGACGATCGACCAGGATCTCGGAGATAGCTTTATCTACAGCATCGTGCCTCAAGCAGGCAGTAGCGACCATACGGCATTTACCACGGTCGGTAACACGATCAGGACCACCCGATCGCTGAATTTCGAAGAGCAATCGATCTACAATATCCTCGTACGCTCGACCGATACCGGCGGAAATGTAACCGACAAGCAATTTTCGATCTTTGTAAACAATCTCGAAGAAGCCCCGATCAACCTAGAACTCAGCAACACAAACCTCTTGGAAAACTCCCCCCCGGGAAGCTTCATCGGGTTGCTCTCGGCGGTCGATCCGGACTTGGCAGGGCCTGTCGAATTTACTCTGGTGCCCGATGCGCTCGACAACGGAATATTCCAGGTTTCTGGAACGCAACTGCTCTCGAACGCGATTTTCAACTTCGAATCCAAGTCGTCCTATCAAGTGCGAATCAGGGCCACCGATGTCGCTGGACAAAATGTTTTCCGAGACTTTACGATCCGTATCGTCGACGTCAACGAAGTCCCGACCCAAGTGATCCTCAGTTCGAACCAAGTCTCCGAGAATTCCACGAACCTGCTCGTGGCTATCCTCACTACCGATGATCCAGACACCAATGAGCAAACCCTCTTTGAGTTGGTTTCCGGCACAGGAAGCACTGACAACAACGCTTTTGTGATCGTTGGCAATCAACTGCGTGCCAAGACCGCTTTCGATTTCGAAACGAAAAACGCTTACAACGTTCGGATTCAAGCCACCGATTCGGGAAGCAACCGAGCTAGCAACGCGTTTGTCATCCAAGTGCTCGATGCGAATGATGCCCCAACAGGGGTGACCCTCACGCCTGCAAGCCTCCCCGAGAACGCAGGGAACAATCGCGTCGTCGGAAACCTTCGAGCGATCGATCAGGATACCAATGACACGTTCAGCTATGCTTTTGCGACTCCCACTACCGACTTCGTCATCGTCGGGGGGCAATTGATCGCGAACGGTTCGTTCGATTTCGAAACCCTTTCGAGCTACACACCGTCGATTGTTGTCAGTGATGCCGCCGGTGCTAACATTACCGTTCCGGTCAACGTGCAAGTGACCGACGTGAACGAACGGCCAACCAGCATTTTGATCAGCAATCAAGCGGTCAATGAGAACCTCGCGCCCGGAGCGTTGGTCGGATTGCTTACGGCACTCGACGTCGACGCGAATGAAACTGCGACGTATAGCTTGGTCCCTGGCTCAGGTGGATTCAACAACGCCTCGTTCCGCATCAATGGCAATCGGCTTGAAACCAATGCCCGATTCAACTTTGAGAAACAGGACCTTTACTCCGTTAGGGTTCGCGCGACGGATAAGGGCGGACTGTTCTTCGAAAGGGCGATCATCGTCACGATCAACAACGTCGCTGAATTCCCACCGTTTGCGACCAACGACGCATTCCTGACTTCCTTTGGCCGACCGATCTCGATGAATGTTCTTGGGAACGACTCCGGGTTGGGTGCGGATCTCGATCCGGCTACGGTCCGCATCGTTACGCCACCGACCCAGGGCTCCGCGACAGCTTTGTCCGACGGTCGCATTCTATTTACTCACAATGTCGCCGATAGAAATGCACAGGTGATCCTGCAATACGAGGTCCAGGACATCAATCAGATGGTCAGCAACGTTGGCACCGTGACGGTCTCCTTCTACTCGGCGTTCCAGAACCAAGGGAACCCGTTGGATGTCAATGCCGACGGACTGATCTCTCCGTTGGATGTGCTCTCAACGGTCGACTACATCAATGCCAACCCAGGCCAGTCGCAATTGCCGCTCAACAGGCCAGATGTGCCTCCGTTTGTCGATGTCGACGGGGATGGATTCGCAACACCTTTGGATGTTCTACGCGTGGTCAATTCGATCAACCAGGCACCTGGTGCCGGTGAGGGGGAAGCCTCCTCAGAAAACGGCACGATCGATGCGGTATTTGCCCAAGGCGATTTCGGTTTCGATGGATTGGAGACCGATCCGATCGCCCGTAGGAACCGACGCAGGTAAGACGCAGGTAAATGGACTTTTTGGAACCCTGGAAACGCAATCGATGACCATGCGAAAACCTCCAAGCCCTCGGGCTTGGATCTGTCTCTCGATAGGTTGGTTGCTAGGAATGGACTTGTTGGGGGAATCCCAGCATGGGTGCGTTGGACAAGAGCCGACCGCCCCTGAGGTTGCCACTCTGGAGGTTCGTCCCGAGGATCGAAATCTTCGCCTCCACCAAATCCAAGTGATAGGGACCCACAATTCCTATCACTTGGCACCAGCACCAAAGATCATGAGCCTCATCGGACTTACCGGCAAATCGGTTTCCGAGGCGATCGATTACTCCCATGCGAATTTGGAAACGCAGTTCGGCAAGTACGGCATTCGTCAGATCGAACTCGACATCTACGCCGATCCTGAAGGTGGGCTTTACAGCCAACCGGTCGGAAAACGATTGGCTCAGCAGACCGAGCCCGATCCCCGGATGGCTTTTGATTTCGACACTCTGATGAAGCGCCCCGGTACGAAGATCATCCACGCTCCAGGGTTCGATTTTGCTACCCATGTTCCGACCTTGTCGATGGCCCTCGAGCAGACGGTCGCTTGGTCGAAATCCCACCCCGGTCACCTTCCTGTTTTGATTCTCTTGGAGATCAAAGAGTCGGCCACTGGGCCTGCCGGGGTCAAGCCGCTCAAGTACGATCGCTCGATGCTCGATGCTCTCGATGCAGAGATACGCGGGTGCGTGGAGTCTCGGATGCTTGTGACTCCCGATTCGGTCCGAGGAGAGTGCAAGACGCTGCGGGAATCGATTGAAACCAGGGGTTGGCCAACCCTCGAGAATCTCTGTGGAAAGATCCTCTTTGCGCTCGACAACACCGACTCGCTCAAGGATCGGTATTTGGAGGACCACGATGTCTTGAAGGATCGCGTGATGTTTGTTTCCGTTGGAGCCGAGCATCCGGCGGCCGCGTGGATGAAGATCAACGATCCAATCCGCGATTTCGAACGGATCCAACAGTGCGTGCAGAAGGGCTTTTTGGTGCGCACACGCGCCGACTCGGACACCCAACAAGCTCGCAAGAACGATCCAACCCAACGAGAGAAAGCGTTTGCGAGCGGCGCGCAGTTTATCAGCACCGACTATCCGGTTCCCGACTCACGCTGGAGCGGCTACAGCGTCCAGTGGCCTGACCGGGCCGTCTATCGCCGCAATCCCATCACAACTCGATAACGATCTTCCCAAAGTGTTGAGCCGATTCCAGGTACTCGAAGGCTTCGGGTGTTTGCTCGAATCGAAAACTTCGGTCGATCTGGGGTGTGAGTCGGTGCGAATTGAGGAAAGCGACCATCGCCTCGAAGTCATCGCGAGAACCGACATAGATGCCATTGAGGCGAACGTTCCGAGCCAGGAGAGGAAAGAGGCTTGCGGTGGGCGGACCAAAACCTGTCAGGACTCCAATCAGAGCGATATGTCCGTCGGCGGCTACCGATTTCATCGACTGCTCGAAGGTTCCTGGCCCCCCGACCTCAACCACATGGTCAACCCCTCGGCCCTCGGACCAAGCCCAAACGGACTTGGACCATTCGGGTGTTTCCCGGTAGTTGATTCCGTGGTCGGCTCCGAGTTGGCGGGCTTGCTCGAGTTTCGCATCGCTGCTGGAGGTAACGACGACTTTGGCACCCAGAAGCTTGGCGAATTGCAGGGCGAAGATCGAGACCCCGCCGGTCCCCAAAACACAGACCGATTGACCCGTTTGTAGGTTTCCACGGCGGACCAGAGCGACCCAGGCTGTCAGGGCCGCACAGGGGAGCGTGGCCGCTTGGGCAAAGCTCCACCCATCGGGGATTCGGACCAAGGCATCCTGATCGAATACGGCAAAATCTCGCAGCATTCCGTCCAAATTCCCACCGAGATCCGCCTGGTGGTACCCCAAGTCGAACTTTCCCGAGGTCCAGGTTGGAAAAAAACAGGCAGCCACTCGGTCGCCGGGCTGGAACCGCGATACGGCCGATCCGACGGCGAGGATCTCGCCGGCTCCATCCGAGGCGGGCACCTTTCCCTCGACGTTTCTACCTGCGAGGTTTCGCCATTGGATGCGATCTCGATAGTTCAGCGAGACGGCCTTGACTGCCACGAGGCATTCGTGGGGTTGGAGGTCGTTGGGGCTCGGAGCGGGCTGAGTTTGAGCAACGAGGTCGTAGGAGGTGGAATTTTTACGATAGATCCAGCGACGGCAGTCGTTCATAGAGAAAAACCGAGCGTAAGATTTTAAAGTTGGCTTGTGAATCGAACCTAGTAAGATATGCTTTCGATAGTCTAGCGACCATTGGGAGGATAAGCGAATGGTTAGCGGCATCATTGGAAATGATGTGCCCCGTAAGGGGTTGCGGGTTCGATCCCCGTGTCCTCCGCTCCGGCGATACCGTGCGAACGTCTAAGCATCCGAATCGAGAGTACTTGCAAGCGCTAAACATTTTTGCATCGCTTGTTTGTCACCGATTGCCCGATAAGCCGCCGCTTGACCGAGATAGCATTGTTTGAGCCATCCTTTCTCGGTCTGCCTCAACTTGGCATTCCCCTTTTCAAAAAGCGCGATGGCCTGTTGGTACAGGTCTACTGATTGCACCCAAGACTCTTTTTGGCGCGCCAATTCCGCACGATTCAGATGCATCTTCGCTAAACCGTTTCGATAGTCGTTGGAAGCGGGGAACCGATCGATCAGGCCACGGTAAAGCCCCTCTGCTTCCTCGAACAGGGCCTCTGCCTCTGCGGATTCGTTCATTTTGGTCTGCAACGAGCCGACGACATCTAGTGCTACGGCTAGCCCGTGGATGAAGTCACTTCGGTTAGGATCTCGGCTCCAAAGCTCCCGACGAGCTTCCAATAGTTTCGGGGCAAATCGGTTCGCTTCGCTTAAGTTGTCATAGGCGGTGTGGATGGCGACTAGGTTGGTCAGGGCTAAGACTTCTTCGTAACGATAAGCCGCATTGTCGGGATGACTCTCGAGTAATTCTTGGTGAATCGCCAACGACTCGCTCGTCGCATCGATCGCCGGTTGCATCTCGCGACGTTGGGACTCGATCACACCCAAGACACCGAGATTGATCCCGAGTTGGCTTTTTAAAAGAGGGGCAGAAGGAGCGGCCGCGACGAGTCGACGCTGAGCACCGATGGCACTGGTCACATGTTCCTTGGCCAACTCGAAATTGCCGACCTCCCGATAGCACTTCCCCAAAACAGTTTGGTGCATCGCATAGGCCTCTAAAGCAAGGCCACTTTTTTGGTGCAGACGGTTCAACTGCGAGATCTCTTGCGAGGATCGCTCGAGCGTTTGAATCGCTTCCTGAATTTGGCCCTGTGCCTGTAGGTTCAAAGCGATTCTGATGAAGATCCGGCATTTTTGGACCAAAAGGTCTTCTCGTGAATCCGCTGGAACTTCGGCACGGTCCAGCAACTCCTTGGCCAAGTCCAATTGCTCGGTCGCCGGTTCGAATTGCTTGCTGAGGGTCAGCAACGTACCGAAGTTGATTCGAAGATCGGTTTCGAGTTCGGTCCGTTTCCAGCCGATCCATCGGGCTGGAGCCGGTTCGGAATTTGGAGTCGCATCGGAATCCAGTGAGGCCAGAGCGCTGCGGAAATAGCCTATTGCTCCTTCGATGTCTCCTTGTTGGTGAGTGCCTTTGGCCAGCTCACCGTAAGTTTCCGCCAGGAGATTGCGGTAGACGGAGTTAGGATCGGTGGGGATGAGTTGAATCAGGAGTTGCTCGGCCTCTTGAAGTTCATTCTTTGCGGTGTCCTGTTCCCCCAGCATGCTGTGAATCGTGCCGAGCCGTAGGTGGGCTTCAGCGCGAATCGCGCGGCTCTTGGTGGAATCTCCTGTTCGTTTTGCGAAGACTTGCCACCGGTTGGCGATGCCCTGCAGCGCGACCCGTTGTTGGCTATTTTCCTGAGGGCTGTTGCTGAAGGCTTGTTTGGACATTTCCTGCAAGCCAATTCTCAATTCATCGACGAGTGCGTCTTCGGCCTGCTGGGCTCGTACGCTCGCTTGGGCCTTGAGCGTCGATTCGACGATGAGCCGATTGGCCAAGGATTGCGTCGTGTTGTGTTGATAAGCAGCGATCGAAGCCCCGAGGGTAGCCAAGGCGACGAGTCCCACGAGTGATCCGCACAAGGCTCGATTCCGCTGTGACCATTTTCGCAAGCGATCCCAAGTACTCGGGCGTTTGGCACAGATCGGTTCGTTACGAACAACGGCGACAAGGTCGCTTGCAAGGGCCCTTGCGCTTGGGTAGCGGTCGCACGGATTTTTCTCTAGGCATTTCAAACAGACCGTTTCAAGGTCACGTGGTATCGCCTCAGCGACTTTGCTCGGCGGGGTCGGTGGGTGACGGAGCAACTCGGCGAGCAATGCGGCGCGATCCGAGGCGATAAACGGAGGGCGACCTGTAAGCAGTTCATAGAGCACCGAACCGATGCCATAGATATCGATTGCATGGGTCGGCTCGTTCCCACCCCCGGAGGCTTGTTCAGGCGCCATGTAAGCCGGTGACCCGAGGATGTCCCCGGGGTGTGTGATTTTGAGATCGTCACGCCAGAGTTTTGCCAGTCCGAAATCGATCAATTTGACCGCAGGCGCGTTTGCTCCCCCGCCGGTATCGTCAACCGCGACCAGGATGTTTTGTGGTTTCAAATCGCAGTGCAATACCCCGCGCTCGTGGGCATGCTCGATCGCTTCGGCCACCCGGATCGCGATCCTCGCGGCCTTGATAGGATCGAGGCGATTGGATTGGATCCATTCGTCGAGCGGCACGCCCGCGACATGCTCCATGACCAAGGCTGGGAGTTGGCGAACCATGAGCACTTCGAGAACCGAAACGATGCTGGGGTGAGAGAGTTTCGCTAAGACGCGGGCCTCGCGCATCGCACGAGCGGTCCGGTCTGCCGATACCGACTTGTTGCCCCCCGGCTCGGTGATGATCTTGATCGCAACCTTGCGCCGTGTCACCTCCTGAATCGCCGAGTAAACGGTACCCATCCCCCCTTTTCCGAGGAAACGCACATCGCGGTACCCGACGATATCGATCGAGTCGCCCGGCAGGGGTGTTCGATCCAAGGGTGGAGCACAGCCAGAGTCTTCATCGGGCCCCGAGGTGCTATCGGATGCAGAGTTTTGCGGAACTTGACCGAGCGTGCTTTGCAGCTCTTGCACGAACCTGGTCCGGCATTCCGAGCAGCAGGCCAAGTGGTCGGCAATTTGCCGTGAATCTTCGATACCATTCGCGCCCAGGGCATAGCTACGGATCGTGCTCAGGGGTAGATGCTCGCCGTCCAGGGGTGTGTCCATGAGGAATCCTGTTGATAAAACCGATCAGCAGATCGATTCGAGCGCCAGAAGTTGCGCGTTGAGTTGGCGTTCGAAACGATCTTTCGATTTGTACGCCACATCGATCGTAACCCCGAGCATTTCGGCAACTTGGGATCCCGACAATCGCTCGTAGGCCATCAGTCGGTAAGCTTCCCAGGATGTGTCATTGCATTCCGCACGTGTGCGAATAATCGCTAATTCGAATGCTTCGCGTTCGATCAATTCATCGATTTGGGTATCGATCGTTTGCATTGTGGACTCGGAAAGGCAACTTACCAGATCAACGCGAACGCGGGTCTGTCGGTTTCGATAGATGGCTTGTCGCACCGATTGGAGCCAGCAGTTTCGGGAGACCTTTTTGAGCCACGCGCGAAAGGAGCCTTTTCCACGATGATCGAAATGATGTACGCTTTCGAGGACCTCCAACAAGGTCTCTTGGAGGACGTCTTCGACGTCATGGATCGGGACGTTCCACGATTGCATCCAGCGTCGCATCATCCAAGTGTATTTGGTTGCGAATTGATCCCAAGTCGAATGATCCTGCTGCCCGAGCCGCTGGATAAATGAAGTGGAGGTATCAAGAAGCAAGGCATGGTTCATGGTGATCGGTTCGTTTGCTCGCAGGGTTAAGCCCGGCGCAACCTCCTTTTGCTGTTCACTCTGCGCAACATCCCTTCGCACCCTGAACAGTTTATCGAAATGGAGAGGAAAAGTAAGCAAAAAAAGCTGAAACTCAGGCACGAATCAGATCGTTTGAGAAAAACCGAAAAAATCGTCCATTTTGTGTCCAATCGCATGGGTTCGTAGCACTTTTAGCACGACGTGGAGAGTCTTGCCTATCAGCACGGGCTCACTTTGTCAGCCACTCGAAAGGATGCGATTGGGCGTCGGTGTTGTTCTGCGAAGGATCGGTCGCTTTGTTTCTTTAATTGGGTTAAGCAGGAGAGTGGTTATGAAGTTGAATCAGAAGAAGGCTCAGAATCTATGTATTGTCAAACAACGACGATTTTGTTTCTGCTGATGATACCAATTTCGGAACGATAGACACGACAACTGGCTTGTACACGAACATCGTTTCGTTCCCTACTACAGAGTTCCATAACCTTGCTTGGAATCCTGTGGCAGGTAATTTTTTTGTAACCGACGTGACCGGTATAAACAACTTTGGGACAGCATACCTGAGAACATTGTCGACTACCGGAGTTCTGTCCGCCCCGATCGGCGCGGCTCTCGAAAACGGCGGGTCCTCAACCTTTCATGGCTTAGCATATCGAGATGCCACATCGCCGCTGTATGCTGCAGAGTATCAAAGTGATGACACAGGAACCATCAGCCAGACGGCGGGAGGATTCACCAAACAGAAAGACGCACAAAGCATGTCTGCGCCGCTCGGGGGAAGATACGCGATTCTCAACGACACGCTGTATTTCGCGACCGGCAATTCCTCAAATCGCTTCGGAACGGTCAACTTTGAGACCGGTGTGTATACGAATATCAACACCTCAAATGCATTGCTCAAATCCATGGTACTGGCCAGCGATGGCACAAATCTCTTCGGGCTTTATGGAGATGGTACGCCGGACGAACAGGCGTTGTATTCTATTGACCCCTTGTCGGGCAATTCATCGTTTATAACCAAAGTCTCGGGGGCAGGACTTGGAACGTATTTCCATGGTGCTGCCTTCGCTGTCGGCGGCCCTGCCCCTGTTCCCGAGCCCGCTAGCAGTGCCGTCGTTGCGCTGCTGATGGGTGGCGCGGCACTGCGCAACTGGCGCAAGAGCAGGAACAAGCAGGACGCTCAAGAGCCAAGCAGCGAGAGCCTCGCGTCGTAGTACGCATGGATGGTTAAATCTCTGATCGACAATCCCTCCCGGAGCAATCGCCAGTGGTCGCAAATTGGATCACTGGCGATTGGGCTTATGGGATCGGCTGACGGGCCGACAAGATCCGCTGTCAGTTTTGTCCGAAGTTAACCTTGTCGCCCCCGTCCTGAAAAACCGCGGCTTTGCCGAGGTATGGACGCAACTGAAATTTTTTTCATTTTGTGTCCAATCGCATGGGTTCGTAGCACTTTTAGCACGACGTGGAGAGTCTTGGCTATCAGTACGGGCTCACTTTGTCAGCCACTCGAAAGGAAGCGATTGGGCGTCGGTGTTTTCGCGAAGGATCGGTCGCTTTGTTTCTTTTATTGTGTTAAGCAGGAGAGTGGTTATGAAGTTGAATCAGAAGAAGGCTCAGAAGTCAGGCAGTCGATATCGCTTGGAAGCTTATCTGGCGGCAGGTTTGGGTAGTTGCGGATTGGCATCTTCGGCCCAAGCCGGGGTCGTCACGCTCGATCTTACGAGGGCAGGTAGCAACCAGGTAGATATTACAGGTGTCAATGGAGGGGCAGCTAGTTTTAAAACGGCGACTGAGTTCTTTTTACCTGGCAATGGTAACTATTTATTTGTATTTAATAACCATTATGGATATAGCGGATTAGTGGGTGCAAATGGCCTTCAGTTTGGTACTGGGGGCTCAAATGTTAGTCCCCAGGCATTTATGCCGGGAGCCAGTATCGGTGGATCGACCAGCACGGTCTGGTCGGGGTCCTTCTCCTATCAAAGCTTTAAGACCCCCT
>JAJTFB010000158.1 GCA_021300015.1 Pirellula sp.
AGGTTTACGGCCTTTGCCCACATCATGAAGGCATGCTCGATGCGACGGTTCGCTTCGGAGTCGGCAGTAAGCATCTGCAACCGGGGGCCGGTACCCACTACGTCATGCGCTAGGGTCAGCACTATCCCCCGAGCATACGAGTTGTTGGCCGTTTCATACCGAGCACGGTTCCTAAGGATCCGCCGAACCTCGGCGCTATTGGATGCGTTGGGCGATAGCCCATCGGCACTGGCCCAATGGCGTCGATTATCGTCGGTTGTCACCGCAGCGTCGTAGCGTGCGCGTACGGCCTGCTTTATAGGTTGAACAGTTGGCTCGCGCTCCCGCACAACTCTCGGTGAAAACCAATTGGCAATCCAGTTCAACACGGTTACTCGGCCCCCGGTGGTACGATCTTGTTGAAGACCAAGCCACGACGCTTCGATTTCGCAGCTTGTTTTGAGGCTAGGTAGCGATCGGCTTCGATTTGGTCGGTCAGTTTGTGTTGCTCAACACTTCCGGCGTCGCCTGAGGCCTTGGCAGGACCCTCCGCATTGGTGCGAATGGATTCTTCAATGTCTGCCATGGCGGACAGCCCCCACGAAAGAGTGATGCAACCGGGTGAGAATGGGTCGGTTGGTCGGTGGGTGGGTCGGTGTTTGGTTGGGTCGCGGTCGATTGGCTCGACTTTGCAAGTTTTAGCAGCAACCAAACCGCTGCATAGAGATAAATAGGGGGCTTGGTAAAGGTCGTTCCATTAGTGGAACGTGACTTCTGAATCTCAATCAATTTGTTGGGGATAAATTTTCGCTAGGTCGGTTTGCAATGGACCTTGGCTCGGTATCGAAGACCACTTTCTCAAGTGTCAGGAAACGGTGTTTGCACTTAGGACACTGCCGCATGCGCATGATTTTCGCTTCGCGCTTGCGAGTGTATTTGACCTCAAGGGTCTCATGTCCACACTTGCTGCATACGATCCCGCGAGTCCTATCAGCCTTTTTCATTTCGATTCCTCTTCTTTTGGATTTCCGCGAAACTTACACGAGACTTTTTCTGACTTGATACCTCATAGAATTCCTTCAAGGATGCACCCTGCATGGATGCAGCCACAGCACAGCCGACCACGCAATCAAACCAGTGGTTGTCTCCTCGCTCGGGGCGCGATTTCCATTCGTCGACACTACGACCGCGCCCCTCGGTTTTAATCCTGTATTCGGCCGTCAGATGTTCGGCAAAGAGTCTGTGGGTTTCGGACGTGTCTCCGAATAGGGACAGGGCTCCGCGATCACCGAGGGAGACACCAAGGCGAGCCATAATGAAGGATTTCCAGTAATTGGTGTCGAACACCACGTGACGAACTGCTCGTTTTCCATGAACATTAGGGACTCGCCAGTTGTGACCAACGCGATCCCCGGGCCGGCGTTTGTACTCGGAAAATGGTTGGCTTGATGCTCCAACAAACCGACCGTGGCTTGGCATCACGATTCCCGCGTGAAGCGATTGTCGGGAAAACTGGTAGATCACATCGGTTGATAATCCCCAGTTGGCATCGATCAAACAGCGTTCGATCCGAATCGCAGCGCCATCGTCTCGCTGCCATTCGCGCGAAATCTGTTTATTGATCAGCGACTCAAGGCCGGCGTAAATCGCGCCTTCGAGGCCTACCGAGTCTGAAACGCTAGCAAGAGAGGATCGAGCATCCCGAAGTGTAAAGTATGGACGCTGCTGGTCGGGGTAGGTTCCATAGTCAACAATGTATCCGGTGAAGTCCGATTCCCAGGCGGCCACCACGTAGAAGAGCAAGGTTGCTTGAACGTCAACGAACATCGTCAGGTGATTGACACCGATGGGGATCTCGCCGCGCTGCATCCGATTGAATTTTCCGGAGATCTGCTCTGCGGTAAGTTCATCATCTTGGGCATCGATCTCTGGCAATGGTTCATTTTGGTATTCTGCAAAGAACGCTGCTTCGTCTTGAAGCTTAAGGTTCATCGCATGTTGGATCGCAGAACGCTCGTCGTAGTTGAATCGCTCGGGCCAGGCGACCACGGCATCGAGGTCCATGTCCTCACGGTTCTCCTCGTAGAATGCCGTCGCCAGTTCGATGTCCCCACGGTTACGGAGACTCTCGGCTCTGATCTCGCTGTAGCGTTGCCATAGTTTCTCGTTAATTGGGAACGAATAAACCATTTTGGTTCTCTCCCCGTTCCACTCCGGATGGCGATCCCGGGAGAGTATGTTGTCGGCCATGTCCCCAGGCCTAATGACCGTGCAGGGCATGATCCCGGAGATTTTTTTGCCCGGACCGGCCAGACCAAGAATCGCGCCGGCGAGAATACTCTCTCGTGTCGCGCACTGGGAAAGCGACCTTGCCGACTCGTCCGTCTGAGGATCATCGATCACAACCAAAGTGGGCCGAGCAGATTTACCGTCGGCCCGTTTGTACTTCATTCCTCGAATCCGACCGGTGATACCAGCAACCTTGATGATCGCACCCGAGGCTGGACTACCTTCGATCGTCGGTAGCACTACCTCTTTGGCTGTCCAGCCGATGTGAGTTCGCTCTCCTTTGTAGAGTTGTCCATTGCAGCGGTTGGCGATCCCATCGAGGGCTTGGATCGGAAACACCACCTCAGGATAGTCGGCCAAGAGCAGATCGTTACCATCAAGCTCGGTCTTGATCGATTCGAGCATATCGCATGCATGGCCTTCATCGCTACCAATGAGACAGACGAACTCCCTATGACCATTGAGCACCGCCCAAATGCAAGCGCATTCGCAGACGCTGGTTTTGCCACTACCGCGAGGCATTGCCATCGAGAACAGTCCACCTCGAAGAACGGCTTGCTCGATCCGACCGATGACCTTTAAGTGATCCGGAGACCATGGCAAATGGAATGTTTGCGGGAAGTAGGCTTCGCAGAAGAATCGAAAGTCGGTCTTGGCTCGTGCCTTGCGATCCGGATCGACGATCGCAGGTAGCTCGCCGATATCGCGACCAGCAAGGGCCATCGCTGCATTTCGAGCGCGCGCATTTTCTTTCATCCGCTCATACGGATCGCCATCGCTCTCTTTGCGTGGTGCATGCTTTTCTTGCACAAGCCACGCGATGTACCGAAGTAGATCGACATGCTTGCCATCGCCGATGCGATTGCCGGCTCGCATCCGATGACGATGGAGTTGTCGATCGGAGAGGACCTCGCCGATCGGTGTTGAGTTCAGAAGTCGGCATAGCTCGCTCGGCTTTAGCTTTCTTGGATCACTCGCCACGAGACATCTCCTTGAGCATCCAGGCTGCGTAGGCGACCAAGCTGATCGTGCCATCCTTGTTTTGGGGCGCACCCAATTCAAGGTCTTCTGCGATCTGCTCCTCGGGAATGCGGATCTTGGCCGCTGCGGAGAGGAGTTTCGACGCTTGTTCGACGGTCAATCGATTCGGATCGATCGGACTCTTTCCGTTACTCATGCCAGGCTCCCTTCATAGACGTTTCGCACCGTGGCCAAAACGTGCCCCACCGGTGCGACTTGTTTCGATGTTCGGCCCCTTGGGCACATGTGTTTTGCACCCCACACGGGCCCAACCGTGGCGTTTGTGGGGACACCGGAAAACATGCAAAAAGACTGCGAAAAGCATGCTTTATCGGCTGGATGTGTTTCGAACCGCAGGGCTGAATGTGTCACACGCAAACGCAATGGCGATTGCAAACTACAGACCAACCCAACCCAAACGGAGAGACGCAGATGAACGCTAACGAGATTGCTTTCGGAATCGAATTCGAGACCACCCTGCCAAACAGCGACACCACACCGATCGGACCCTACCACCACGGACACCAAGTACCTTGGTTGCCAACCGGATGGCGAGCAGAACGCGACGCGAGCATCAAACCAGAAACACCCAACCGCAAGGGATGCGAATTCGTAAGCCCCAAGCTCAAGGGATACGAAGGCCTCAAACAGATCGAAGACGCGATCGACAAGATCAACGAGCACGGCGCACGAGTTAACGCAAGCTGCGGATTGCACATAACGATCGAATGGAATGGCGACGCAGCGGCCTTGGCCAGATTGATTTCCCTGGTCGGCAACCACGAAAAAGCGATTTTCGCAAGCACCGGAACACGCCGGCGAGAACAAACGGTCTACACCAAACGGATCAAACAATACGGTGACAAAGATGCCGCCAAGAACCGATGCGAAGCGGATCGCTACCACCTGCTGAACCTCACCCACCTGGCAGCGGGTAAGAACCGAATCGAATTCCGGGCTTTCGCCGGAACGCTCAACAAGACCAAGGTGGTCGGATACCTGATGATGGTCCTGGGGTTGGCAGAGCT
>JAJTFB010000064.1 GCA_021300015.1 Pirellula sp.
GATCCTTCTGTGGATTACCATCCCGATCCTCAGCGGTTGCACAACCCTCATCCAATCGAGATCCGTCGGATCAGACAGATCAGACAGATCAGACAGATCAGACGGATCAGACGGATCAGACGGATCAGACGGATCAGACAGATCAGACGGATCAGACGGATCGGACGGATCGGACAGATCGGACAGATCGGACAGATCAGACGGATCAGGTGCCGATCAATTTGCCGAGCGCGTTGGCCAGGATCGGCGGCACGCATCCGATCGTCGGACACGCGCGATGGCGCGTTCAAGAGGCCTATGCCCAACTCGATCGCGCCGAAGTCCTTTGGCTCCCCTCGATCCAAGCAGGCATGAACTACCATCGCCACGATGGAAACTATCAAGCGATCAACGGATCGATCGTCGATATCAACAGCAACTCCCTCCAAGCGGGCTTCGGGGCCGGTGCGATCGCCGCCGGAACAACACCCCGCCCTGGCCTATCGGCTCAGTTTCATCTTGCCGATGCGATCTTTTTGCCCAAGGTCGCCGAGAGGAACGCTTGGGCGCGCCAACACGCAGCCTTAGCCGCCGAAAATCAACTGATGCTCTCGGCCGCATTGGCCTATGTCGATCTTCTGGACGCTTATCAAGAAGAAAGTCTTTTCGAGGAATCCTCCAATCGGCTCGGTGGGATCGCAAAGATCACCCGCGATTACGCTCGGGTGGGAAGTGGTTTGGTTTCCGATGCTCAGCGTATGGAGACCGAAGTCTCTTTGGTCGAACTTCGCAGATTGGGAGCCAAAGAGCGAAAGCTCTCGGCTTCGACTCGGCTCGCCCGGGTATTGAGTATTCCGACCACAAGTAGTCTGGTCCCTCAGGACGCGTTGGTCGTGCCTCTGGAATTGGCCGAGGTGGATTCGCCCGAGTACGACCAAGTTCTCTGTGGGCTGGTGCGTCGCCCCGAGTTAGCCGAATCGCAGGCTTTGGTCTCGGCTGCCAAAGAAGCGTATGCGAGGGAAAAGAATGCTCCTTTGGTTCCGAGCATCCTGTTGGGTTTCAGCACGGGCGGTTTTGGTGGAGGACTCGGAAACCAATTCGGAGACTGGGGCGGGCGATACGACATCGATGCGCTGATGACCTGGGAATTGCGAAATATGGGGTTAGGCGAACAAGCCGCTCGACGGGAGCGGCAAGCGCAGATCCAGCAGGCGATGTTCAACAAGATCCGATGGATGGACCAAGTCGCGCAGGAGATCTCCGAAGCTAGGGTTCAGGTCCTTGTCCGACGCGAACAACTTGAGGTCAGCGACCAAGCCGTACGAACGGCAAGCGATTCTTACATGAAGAATCTCGAGCGGATCGGCCAAGGCCAAGGTTTACCGATCGAGGTTCTCCAATCAGCCCAAGCGATGGAAACTTCCGAGCGAGCCTACCTGAGCACCGTATCGAATTACAACCGCGCCCAGTTGCAATTGCTCTGGGCGATGGGTTGGTGCGGTACCGATTTTGGAGGCTAGACCCCAATCCCGTCGGGGGTGTTCCAGTAACCACCGCGCTGATGATCGAACGTCAAACGTCGAGCACCCCCTAGGGATCCGACGACTGCTGTTTGACCAACGCCCTGGTCGTGCATGATCCCGTCGCCCGAGGGGTCGAGCTCGTAGACGCACTGGCCGTTGCACCAAGTCCGGATAGGCCAACCTTGAAGACTCGTTCCGTGCCAAGGAGACCATTTGGATTTGGTCCACTGCTTTTCGTTTTGGATGGTGCGTGTCAGCTTGGGATCGACCAGCACGACGTCGGCATCATAGCCGACCTCGATCCGACCTTTTCCGACGATCCCCCAAACCCGCGCAGGAGCGTCAGCCGTCCAGGAGGCGATTTGATTCCAAGTGCATTCGCCCCGCGAGGCGCGATCGAGCAAGAGCGCAAAGTAGTTCTCGACGGCCGGCAAACCGCTTGGTGATAGCGGATAGGGTTGGGCTTTTTCCTCCAGAGTGTGGGGAGCATGGTCGGTCGCGACGACTTGAATCTTTCCATCGAGCAAGGCCTGCCAAAGGAGCTCGTTGTCCCTAGCGGCTTTGATCGATGGATTCATCTGGATCAGGGTTCCTAAGCGATCGTAGTCGCCGACATGGAAGTGCCAGTGATGGGGACACAGTTCGGAAGTGATCAGACCTCCATGCGATTCCAAAAGAGGGATTTCGTCGGCGGTGCTCACATGCAGGACGTGAAATCGATGCTTATGCCGAACCGCCAAATCGATCGATCGACGCGTGGCGATGATCGCCGCTGGATAATCCCGGATCCGCGAATGGTCGTGCACCGTCAGGTTCGCACCCAAGCGAGCTTGGTTGGATCGGACGGTCGTTTCATCTTCGCAATGGGCACAGATAGGGACTTTGGTTTCAGCGAATATTCGCTCGAGGGCTTCTTGTTCGTCGACGAGCAGATCCCCGGTGCTCGATCCGATGAAAATCTTGATGCCGGGGATGCCAGTGGCGACCTTGAGGGCTTCGATATTGGTCGCCGTTGCACCCATGTAAAAGCCATAGTTGACGAGCGACTTCGACGCTGCGATCGCGTATTTTTGTTCGATGAGTTCCTGATTGATCGCAGCGGGTTTCGTGTTGGGCATTTCCAAAAAACTGGTCACACCGCCCGCAGCGCAAGCTCGGCTCGCAGTCCCGAGGTCTTCTTTATGGGTCAGTCCCGGATCGCGAAAATGGACTTGGTCGTCGACCAATCCGGGAAACAAAACCAATCCGTCGGCGTCGACAATCTGGTCGGCCGTGGTCGTCGGAGCCGCGTCGACCGAGGCGATCTTTCCGTCGAGTAATAGAATGTTGCTCTGGGCCACTCGACCAGGAAAAACCACCTGGGCGTTTCGGATCAGTGTCGAACCATGCGATGTCCGGGATACCATGGAATTCACCTCGATTAAAGCTTACGAAAAAATCACCTCGATGCAATTATCTCGAAATATCATAGAATGACGAGCCAAGATCGCCCGTCACCTGTAGTCCGATTGTCCAACTTGATCCGAAAATCTCGGAAGGATTGTCCAGGATATGCGCAAGCACCTCTCGCACCGATTCGCCTCGCGGGCCCTATGCATTCTGCTGCCCCTGGTTTTTTCCACCTGGGTTTTTTCCATCTGGGTTTTTGCCACCTTGCCGCTATCGCTGGCCATGGCCCAAGACCGTGAACCGGACCCTCAGGACACGCGAGGCTGGAACAATGTCGTCGAAAAAGCCTTGCGAGAGGGGACAGCCGACCAAGCTCTCGAGGGGGTTAACCGAGCCATCGCCGCCGCACCCGATCTGTCCCAACTCTACTTGGCCAGAGGATCGCTGCTGTTTCGCACCGGGAAAATCGATGAATCCCTGCCGGATTTCGACAAAGTGATCGCCATCGACCCCAAGGTCAAACCCTACCTATGGCAGCGCGGGATCGCTCTGTACTACGCAGGGAAATTCCAAGAGGGACTCGATCAATTCGCGGTCCACCGCGAAGTGAATCCCAACGACGTCGAAAACGCCTTCTGGCATTTCCTCTGCGCCGTCAAACTCAAGGGGCTTGCAGCAGCACAAAAAGACGTACTCCTATCGGGCAATGATGAACGCGTACCGATGATGCAAATCCAGCAGATGATCCAAGGCAAAGCGACGGTCGATCAAGTCATCGCGGCTACGGAAAAGAACCGCCGATTGGTCAACGGAGCCGATTACGATCGCTTCTATGGCTACCTCTACATCGGCCTGTACTACGATGCGGTCGGCAACCGAGCCAAAGCCCTCGAATGGATGCAAAAGTGCGTCGCGCTTGGCGTACCAGGCTACATGGGGGACGTGGCAAAAGTCCACTTGGATACCCTCGAGCAACGGAACGCTCAACCCGCGACCCCAAACCAAAAGAAAGGCCAATGGGTCTCCCTGTTCAATGGCAAGGACCTTACTGGCTGGACCCCAAAAATCCGAGGCTTCGAACTCGGTAACAATTACGCCAAAACCTTTCGCGTTCAGGACGGGATGATCCAAGTCCGCTACGACGGCTACGAAAAGTTCGAGGAGCGATTCGGACACCTGTTCTTCGACGGTGTGTACTCCAAGTACCGCCTCAAGATCGAATACCGATTCGTAGGCGAGCAAGCCACCGGAGGGCCAGGTTGGGCAATCCGCAACAGCGGTGTGATGCTCCACGGCCAACGCCCCGAAACCATGTCCATCGACCAAGACTTCCCCTGCTCGATCGAAGCCCAATTCTTAGGTGGCAACGGCAAAGACCCCCGCACGACGCTCAACCTGTGCACTCCAGGCACCCACGTCGAAATGGACGGTAAGCTCTTCAAACCCCACTGCACCAACTCGAAATCGAAAACCTACCACGGCGACCAATGGGTCACGGCGGAATTCGAAGTCCTCGGCAACGAAGTCATCCGACATATCGTCGATGGCCAAGTCGTCTTGGAGTACCAGCGACCGCAGCTCGATCCGAGCGACGCAAATGCCAAGCCTCTGATCCGAGATGGAATGGTCCAACTCGGGCTAGGGACGATCTCCCTGCAATCCGAGAGCCATCCGATCGACTTCCGCAAAGTCGAAATCATGGTCCTCGAATAACGAGCTGCAAAGCCGACTCGCTCTTTTGATCTAACCTCCCAACAACCAGCTAGATTGCAACGCATGCCCCTGGATTTCGACAACCGATTCGTGCGTGAACTACCGGGCGAATCCCTCTCGAACCAGACGACCGAGGGCGCGGGGCGTAGTCCGTCGCGCCAGGTCCTGGGCGCATGCTATTCACCCGCCCTGCCCGTCAAACCCACCGCACCAAAGCTTCTTGCCCATGCCTCGGAAGTGGCGGATTTGATCGGGCTTAGCGACGCCGAGGTGCAATCCGAGTGGTTCCTCGATGCCTTCTCGGGCCGGAAGCTTTTGCCGCAGATGGAACCGTTTGCCATGTGCTACGGCGGCCATCAGTTCGGTCATTGGGCAGGCCAACTCGGAGACGGCCGAGCGATCAATCTCGGTGAGGTCATCAACGCACAAGGGAAGCGTTGGATGCTGCAACTCAAGGGGGCCGGTCCAACCCCCTACTCGCGCAGCGCCGACGGATTCGCGGTCCTGCGATCGAGCGTCCGTGAATTCCTCTGTTCCGAAGCGATGCACCATCTGGGGGTTCCGACCACACGCGCCCTGTCGCTCGTCGGGACAGGCGATTTGGTAGTGCGCGACATGTTCTACGACGGTCGACCCAAACGCGAGCCCGGAGCGATTGTTTGCCGAGTCGCACCTAGCTTTGTCAGGTTCGGCAATTTCGAAATCCTAGGATCCAGAAACGATCTAGCGAATCTTCGCAAGCTCATCGAGTACGTGATTCGGACCGATTTTCCCGAGCTGGTAGCTGACCAGAAAGCGATCGATTCCGAATGCATCGCAGCTTGGTTTCGCGAAATCTGCCGACGCACTGCGGTGATGGTCGTCCATTGGATGCGGGTCGGGTTCGTCCACGGCGTGATGAACACCGACAACATGTCGATCCTGGGATTGACGATCGACTACGGACCCTACGGGTGGCTCGAGGATTACGATCCGACTTGGACGCCCAACACCACGGATGCCCAAGGCCGCCGCTACTGCTATGGGCAACAACCCCAAATCGCGTATTGGAATCTAGGCCGATTGGCCGAAGCGATTTTTCCATGCATGGAGGACAAAGCCGCGCTCGAAGGGGCGATGGAGCTCTATGTGGAGACGATCAACACGCTGTGGCAATCGACGATGCTGGCCAAGCTTGGACTGAGCAATTGGACGTCTGCTGAGGATTCGTTGGTCGAATCCCTCTTCGAATTGCTCCGAGCGACTGAGACGGACATGACCTTGTTCTACCGATTGCTGGGAACTTGGCAGGTCCATCCAAGTGCCCATGAGCAGACTTCGGCGCGAGTCCAACGGATCCTCGAACATTTCCAGGAGGCTCATTATCGACCTGAGGAATGCAGTGAGACCTATGCCAAGCGTATTCTCGATTGGATGGATCGCTACGAGGCTCGGGTGCGGCAGGAGTACGGCGAACCGACCGATCGACGATCGATCATGGAAGCCGTCAATCCGAAGTATGTGCTGCGGAATTACTTGGCCCAGGAGGCCATCGACCAAGCCGAACTGCATGGGGATCCGAGCCGGATCATGCAATTGCTTGAGGTGCTTCGCAATCCCTATGCCGAGCAACCGGGGATGGAGCAGTATGCCAAGAAGCGGCCCGAGTGGGCCCGCAACCGCCCAGGCTGCTCGACCCTCTCGTGCAGCTCCTAACGGCCGTCCCTAGAGGTCCGGCCGCTTGAAGAAATAAACGCAAAGACGCAAGGGCGCAAAGGCGCAAGGAAAACCCGATTAGCCGCAATTGGCCCTTCCCGGAAATCCGTCTATCCCGCATGGTCCGGCTTTGGATGGCACCGCAATTTACGATAGACTGTTGCCGTTCGAGGCGATCGAGTATCCCTATGCAACGGCCGAGCCGAATCGACACCATGACCGATCATCCGTACAATCGACGCGCATTCCTTCTGTCCAGTGCGTCATCGGCAGCAGTGCCCTGGTTAGGCGCAAGCGACGTTTTTGCCGACGATGAGGTCCTGCAATCGGTCCCGCATTCCGTTCCGCAATCGGTCAAAGCGCTGTGGGCTGATTTTGATCCCCGCAACGACCCGCTTGAGACCGAGATTCTGCGCGAGTGGACGGAGGACGGGGGAGTGTTTCGGCTTGTGCGGTACTTGATCGGCCATTTCAAAGGCAAGCCGGCGCGCATGGCGGCAATTTATGGGTTTCCTGAGGGGACCAAAGAAAAGCTGCCAGCCGTGTTGCACATCCATGGAGGTGGACAGCGAGCGTTCCTGCACGAGGTGAAGTTCCTAGTCGGGCGAGGCTACGCAGCGATGTCGGTCAATTGGGGGGGCAGCGGCACGGGCAAAGCCCCCTTCAATTCTTGCGAAAAATCCGAACCAGGCGATCCGAACACCGACTGGGGCGAGGTCGATCCATCGCAGCTCAATGTACAAGGCTACAGTACGATGCTGCCCGGACCGGGCCAGTTCTATGAAGACCGAGAGCACCCCAAGAACAACAACTGGTATTTGCTCACGCTCGGATGCCGTCGTGGGCTGACGTTTCTCGAGCAGCAGCCGGAGGTCGATCCACAGAAGCTAGGGGTGCACGGTTACTCCATGGGAGGCAATCTCACGATGTATGTCGCAGGCACGGACGATCGCGTGCGAGCTGCGGTGCCGGGCGTTGGGGGACAAGGTTGGCGTTGGCAACCGCATGAGTACATCGGAGGCACGGCCCAGCAGGAGCATATCCGAGGCGACGTCGAAGTCTTCCGCAAGACCATGAGTTTCGAGAGTTACGCGCCGTTGATTCGCTGTCCGGTGCTCCATCGCAGTGCCACGAACGACTTCCATGGGTGGATGGACGATGTGTACCGCACCCATGGGTTGATCGAAGGCCAAGCCACACGCTGCGCTTGGGCACCGCACAGGAACCATAGCTTGACGCCCGAGGTGGCCGTCACGATGCCCTTGTGGTTCGATCACTACCTCAAGGGTCGGCCAGCGTTGCCCGAAACACCCGCGAGTGTGCTTGATTTGGCTCCGGAGCCTGTGTTGCGGGTCACACCTGATATCGCAACGTTGCCGGTATCTCGCGTCGAGATTTTCTACAGCGTCGATCCAGATCCCCGCGCCCGTTTTTGGCGCAGTGCGGATGTCGTCTGCGAGGGGGGTGACTACATCGGGATGCTAGGGCTCCATACGCACGACCTGCCCCTTTTTGCGTTTGCCAATGTGGTGTACCGTCTGTCTGGTCCGGAATCGATGGCGGTTATTCCTGGATATGGCGAACCCGTGAGCGAGGTCTGCATCAGCGGTCAGCTTCATACGCAGAGCGTCGTTGAAGTCCAGCGAGCCAATCCGAAGCTGACGTTGTCACCGACGCGGCTCATCGACGACTTCGGTCGAGGCATGCGAGACTGGTATGTGCTCAACGCGGGCAATGCAACGCATCAGCAAGTTTGGACGCGGAAGGTGACGGATCCCTTGTGGCGAGGGCCGGAGGGATCGAAGTTGCAGATCACGCTCAAGATGGCCCAGAGGAACAGCATAAGCGTCGTGCTTCATCAGAACGAATGGCGAGGATATCGCGGCCCGCGCCGGACGTATGTATGCACGAGGGAGGTAGGGGGAGAGCAAGGCGACCAGACATATACCTTAGGGCTAGAGGACTTCGAATCGGCCGATGGGCCGCTAACGAGTTGGGGGGAGATTGACCAGCTCGGCCTCTGCGCGTATTTCCCATCGCCCAATAAGAGATCCCCTAGCAATACGACAGAGCAAATTCCACTTTGGAGAGGAGAGGCCCCGAAGTACCTGCGCCTAAATTGGATCGAGGGACCATGATGATTCAAGCGTCGGCGGGCCGTCGGTATTTTTTCCCCGTGAGCCAACCAGCGCAAGCGGTTGGGCGATTTAGATAAGCCTGCCAGTGTAGAGCTATTGTCCCCAATAGCTCCACCCGACGCGTAAGCGGCGGCGTCTTGTGGTTTTCGGCTGTTTGTCTCACCGGCCACGGTGCCTTCAGGTTCCGATCGATTGAGGACAATCGATCTACCAATAAGAGTGTAGTAACCCTAATGTCTCGTCGTTTCCAAATTCGTAGAGACCTTTATAAGTCGTTCTGATTGGAAATTTATTTAGCGGTCTGAAGTTTAACGATATGTTCGCTGAGGCAGAGTACCTACAGGGTGAAGACGGCGATGGTGGAAAGATCTTCAACGAGCACTTCACTTATTGCCGATCAGATCCAGTTCATTCGCAGGAGCCACGTTTTTACGGTGTGGGTCAGGATCGCATATCCTAGAACCGTGGCCGCTAGAAGCGGCCAATAGAGCAATGGCAATGGAGTGAAACCGAGGTACCGACCAACCGGCGAGTTCGGTAGGCCTATCCCTATCGCACCTACCACCGCAGACATCACCCCCAAAGGCCATGATGCTCGGCTCTGCAGGAACGGAATCTTGTCGGTGCGTATGATGTGGATGATCAATGTCTGCGTCAGCAGGCTCTCCAGGAACCAACCCGTCTGAAATAGACTCTCGCTGTGCGCCGCTGCCTCGGGCGTCCCGACATTCCAACAACCAAACACGTAAAGCATCATGAAAAATGTCGTGTAGTCGAAGATCGATGAACATGGCCCCACAAACAGGATGTACCGAGTCAATTGCCGAATATCCCACGGCCTGGGCTTTTGGATCTGATCTTCGTCCACCTCATCCGTCGGGATGGCAGTCTGACTGATGTCATACAACAAATTGTTGGCGAGTATTTGGATGGGAGCCATCGGCAGGAACGGAATGAAGGCGCTTGCCCCTAAGACGCTGAACATGTTCCCGAAATTGCTGCTCGCCCCCATCCGGACGTACTTGAGGATATTGGCAAAGACTCGCCTCCCCTCTACCACCCCGGCTTCTAGAACAAGCAGGGACTTTTCCAGCAAAATGATGTCGGCCGACTCTTTCGCAATGTCAACCGCAGAGTCCACGCTGATGCCAACATCGGCACTACGGAGCGCTGGCGCATCGTTGATGCCGTCCCCCATAAATCCGACGGTGTGCTTGCAAGACTGCAACGCCCTGATAATCCGCTGCTTGTGCGAAGGCGAGACGCGTGCAAACAAAGTAGTCTCCAAGCAGGCGTCAGCAAGTTGCTCGTCACTCATCGCTTCTACCTCGGTCCCAAGCAGCACGCGATCGATCGCTAGGCCAACCTCCTTGCAGATCTTCTTCGCCACCAAGTCGTTGTCCCCCGTGATCACCTTAACCCTCACTCCGCGTGCCTCAAGGGCCGCGATCGCCAACTTGGCCGTTTCCTTAGGAGGGTCGAGGAACGCTACGTAGCCGTTGAGAATCAGCTCCGATTCGTCTTCCTTGGAGTAGGGTGTCGAGCCAATAGGAGCTTGCTGGCGTGGTGCGATATCCTTGCTTGCAATCGCCAGCACGCGAAAGCCGTCGGCTGACAAACGCTCGTACTCCATTTTCAGTTGGTCGATATGATCGTGATCCATCGGATAGAACTGTCCGTCGAGCTCAAAGCTTGTGCAGCACGGAAAAATAGCCTCCGGGGCGCCTTTACTGATCATCCGGTCCTGCCCCTTGGGCGTGCGTACCACCACCGACATCATTCGACGATGGAAATCAAACGGAATCTCATCGACCTTCGCATATTCCGGGATCTTGGCGTGAATATGTGTCTCGGCGTGGGCCAATACGGCTCGGTCGAGCAGATTTTTCAAGCCCGTTTGAAAGTGGCTGTTCATGTACGCTAGGGCCAACACGCCATCGTCTTCTTTCAATAAGACATCGCAGTGACGCTCCAGGATGACTTGGTCCATCGTCAAAGTCCCGGTCTTGTCCGTACACAAGATGTCCATCGCTCCCAAGTTCTGAATCGCATTGATCCGCTTGACGATCACTTTCTTGCGGCTCATGGCGATCGCTCCTTTCGACAGACAAACCGTCACGATCATGGGCAGCATTTCGGGAGTCAGGCCGACGGCGACCGCAATCGCGAAGAAGAAAGCCTCCCCCCAGTTCCCTTTGGTGAATCCATTGATCAGAAAAACCAGCGGGACCATGACGAGCACGAAGCGGACCAGCAACCATGTGAATTGGTTGATGCCACGATCAAAGCTCGTCGGCGGCTCCTGCTCGGAGAGCGAGGCGGATACATCACCGAGATAAGTGGATGTTCCTGTGGCAACCACGATTCCTTGGGCCGAACCGCTTTCAACGCTCGTCCCAAGGAACGCGATGCTGGTCAGTTCCATCGGTAGCGTCGCGTTAGGATTCCTTTCGATAGCGAACTTTTCGACCGGAAAGCTCTCGCCGGTTAGCGAGCTCTGAGTGACGAATAAGTCTTTGGCGGCAAGCAAACGTACGTCCGCTGGAATCATGTCTCCGGCCGCAAGCACGACGACGTCGCCAGGGACCAATTGCGATACACGTGTTTCTTGGGGCTTGCCATCGCGAAGAACCGTCGCGGTCACCGAGATCATGGCCTTGAGTTTGGCAGCGGCGTTATCCGCCTTGGCTTCCTGAAAGAGTTTCAGTCCCACCCCGATGAGGATCATCACGACCATCATCGATGCGGCGCGGTAATCACCGGTCGCCGCGGACACGCTGGACAAAACGACTAGCAAAATCACGATCGGATTCAGCACAGCGTGTACGAGAAGCGTAGCGATTCCAGGCCGCTGATCCTTTGCCAGCACGTTTGACCCATGCGTTTCGAGCCCAACCTGGGCTTGTTCGGTCGATAGCCCCTCGGGTCCCGACGCGAATCGCTCATAGACAGCGGCGACATCCATGGCCGCCGCTTGGACCAAGCTCGCAGAGACCGGGGCTTGGAGTCGAAGGTGCGGCGATTTGCCAAAGATGTTTTTCGGAATCATCAATTGCCCGGGACGACCCTGGCATCGATTGCAAGGTCCTTTCCCTTGAGCCGAAGTTTCGCGATGTTGTCGTCCATCGTAGCCATTTTTGCCTTCATGTCCTCAAACATAACCTTCGATGGTTTCTCCGGTGTCCCATCCGCCTTTTCGAATCTACAGGGACTTGATCGCTTTGGACGAATCGATTTCGTTCAAAGCACTCGTCAATGAATCGGACTTGGGATGCGGGTGATGCAACTTGAGGCTTTTAGGTAAGGGAGCTAGGTCCACGTCGAATACGCGTTTTCGGAACTCCGTATAGTTTCTGACATGGTCCACTTTCGCTCGGATGACGCCACCAGACATTGGATGGGTTCGTCGCCATGAGCAATATCGGATGAACGTCGACATTGCCAAGCTTCCGAGCTTTTCCTTGAAGCTTCCTCTCCCGTTCTTGCGATTCTTGTTTCGAATGTTCCTCAGTGAGTGCCCGACAGTATTGAACTTGCTGTAGCATTCATAAAGAAGATGCGATAACCTCTCGGGCGATAAATTTGGATGCTTCCATGTCAGGCAAGTCGTGTCGAAGCGGTCGAGATTGCGTTCGACGATCAAGCCCGCTTCCAAAAAATCATCGTATTGCTCGGTACCTGGGATTGGGCAAAGGATGTAAAAAGACGCCCAGTTGGGCGCAATGGATCTCAGAACTTCCAGGTGGTCACGAATCGATTCCTCGGTGTCCTGCGGGAACCCGATGATATTGGAAAAGTGGGAGCCGATCCCGTTGTCTCTACAGTGCCGGACTATGTTGTGATACGTATCAGGCCGATTCTGCTTTTTGTTTGCGGCGATCAGGGTTTCCCTGTCAAAGGATTCGACTCCAACAAAAATCTGGTAGCAGCCAGCCCGAGCAAGCAATTCCACAAGGCTCTCTTGTTTTGCAATCTGGGTGTCGCATTGAACAAAGAATTTGATTTGAAGTTTTTCTTCGATCATCGCTTCAAGCAAGAGCTCGGCTTGTGGGTATTTATTGAAATTGTCCGAAGTGAACATGACCGTGCTGACCCCTGACGTTTTCGCAGCACGTAGACTAGCCATGGTCGTATCGATGCTTTGGCTACGGATCTTGCGCCCTGCGATCTTGGTGACGGAGCAAAAATTGCACAGGAATGGGCATCCTCTTGCAGGATAGACCCCGAGCATCGGTACGATGTACCGCTGCAATTCCTTTCGGCTCGGTGGAATCAGCACAGGGGATTCGAGTTTTTCCTGCCATCGCAGACCTTCGCCGTAGACCGGTTTGAGTTCACCAGAAACCGCGTCTTGCAAAATCTCATCCCACACGAGTTCCGCTTCGCACACGACAAAGCTTATGCCTCGGCCATGAAGCATCGATGTGTCACAGGTCATGACATGGGGCCCTCCGATGACGACCACGCAACCGTTCCTGTAGGCCAGAGCAGCAAGATCCAGGGCGCGATGAAACTGATGGCTTTGGACACCGACGATCGCCACGAGCGTTCGAGATTGTCGTGTCGGTTCGAGTTGATTCAGGTAGTCGAGGTTTGTGTAGACATACTCGTCGATCGCTCGCGTTTCGGTGGGATGCTGATTGACAAACGCGGGAACCATACTCCGTATGTGAGGTACCGTGCTATTGGGCATGAACCCACGATGGAATCGCTCGACGTTTCCGTCGACCATGTACTTACTGGGTTTGATGATCACAACCTTCAGGGACGATCGCTTGCAATTCGACATGATCCATCTCCTACTTTGTACGAAACCACGGCGTTGCGAGAAACAAACGACCATGTCGAAAGGTGCTACTTAAAAAATCAAAGGAAGAAAGCTCGAGCGCTCAAACGTCGGAGAAATCATGGGCAACTTTGCCGTCATATGGATTCTTGCAGGACAGGCCCGGAGAACTATCGAGGGAATCCTTAAAGCCGCATGGTGGATGGAACCAAGAGGCACAGATTTATCTCGATTGCGCGATAGCCCAGTCGGATATAGGGATTTGAGCGAAGCCCTCGACAGCCGAGCCCACTAGACGAGCAGTAGCAACGATAGATACACCACATAGAGTGACAGCCATCGTTCGACACCAGCAGGGGACGAACGCCATTTTCCCACAAATGGCGGCGGATTGACATGGCGATACAGTATAAAGTAACTCGCAAGGTCCATTCCTTATCGCCGGAGGGCGTATTCCCTATGAAGTACAGTCGAATGATCTATCTATCGGCAGCCGGATTGCTGATTTTTACCGCTCTGGCGGCTTGGAATACCATGGCGCGAGGGGCTTACGAGTCGGCCGAGTACAAGGTGGTCGAAAAGGACGGGAAGTTCGAGGTTCGCGAGTACAGCGACTTGATGCTCGTCGCGACCCGAACCAAACTCGATGCGCAGGGCCGAGATGGCAGTTTCATGAAGCTGTTTCGGTACATCAGTGGCGCGAACGCATCGGACAAGAAAATCGCGATGACGACCCCTGTTTTTATGGAAAATGACAAGAGCGAATCGGCTGTCCAGATGGGGTTTGTGATGCCCAAGGAGATCGCCGATTCCGAGGTGCCGGCTCCGACAGGCCAAGGAGTCGAGGTCCGAAAACGGCTTGGGGGTCGGTTTGCCGTCGTGCGGTTCTCCGGTCAGATGAGCACCAAGGCGGCCAAAGAGGCGGAAGCCAAATTGCGCAGTTGGATGGAGTCCAAGGGTTTGGTCGCAGACGTCGCACAGGACACAAGCGGGGTCGAAACGGCCGGCTACGATCCACCCTTTACGCCAGGTCCTCTTCGCCGCAACGAAGTGCTGATTCGGCTAAAAGAGTAACCAGGGACAATGCCCGCAGTTCATGGCTAATGGGTTCTTGCATCAGTGCTTGGCTCCCCGTCGCCCCCAGGCTTCCGGAAACCCGACGCCGCGAGGCGGCGTCACAATACCTCGAATCGAGGCCCGCCTGCGGCGGGCGTGAAGGTGTTTGGACGTTATTGACGTCATTGACATGGTTGACGTCATTGACGGCGGACTTTGTTGACGTGGTTGACGTGGTTGACATCGCTGACGTCATTTGTGAGATATTTGGGGGACCGTCCCCGTTCTTTATCGATTGTGCTATACCGCCGGGATCACTAACCTGCTTGTGCCCAAACGCAGCGTCGTAGTGGGCTTATTTAAATCGCCCAACCGCTTGCGCAGGTTGGCTCACCGAGAGATCGCGCTCAGCGAATTGAGCTTAGCGATGCGCTTTGGCGGCGTGGTACTCTCGGCTGAATTCCGTACCCAGGTCCGTCTGGGGAGCTACCTCCAAAACCAGTACCCTCATCAGACACATCATGTGCATGTGACTGATCGTCTCTTGGATCGAATCGAGGCGGAAGTAGGTTGTGAGCGGATCGTTCGGCCTTTCGTTCGCCTTCAACAACCCGTAGATCTCGTTGATGACCTTTCCGAGCTGCTCTTGTGGCATGGTTCTCATCCGCACAAAAGCATCCATGTAGGCTTCGTAGACATCGTCTCGGAAATCGTCATCCGAGGGAACTTCTAAGTCCGCATACTTGTACTGGTACTTACGGGCCATCTCCATAAGCGACTCGGGGCCACCGAGATCGAGCGCTTTTTGAAACATCGCAACAGCTTCTTTGGGCTCCTGGCCGAGCACTTCGTAGCATTGCCCGAGCGTCACATACAAAGCCGCATCGTTGGGGGTCAATGGGATGCATCGTTTGAATTCGACGATCGCTTCCGCATGCCTATTTTGCATCATCAAGCAGACCCCTAGGTTTCGGATCGCTTGCGAGTTCTCGGGCGATAACGACAACGCCTTGCGCAGCCAAGCTTCGCCGATCTGCCGGTTGCCCCTCATCAACTCCGCCGAACCCAACGCGATCATCGCTTCATGATGGTCAGGTTTCTTATGGATCACGCGTTCGAGAATGGTGATGGCGCCTCCAAAGTACCGGAGCATGTTCAGAGCGCCCCCCAAGACAAATGCTGCGTGCACCGATTCGTCTTCGGTCAACTCCGGGACAAGCAACAAGGTCCAGAGTCGGCAGGCGCCCTTCCGAGGCTTGCCCTCGTTGCACAGATCGCCTGCTTTGATGATGATCCCCATGAGATCCTCAGGCCTGTTCCAATCGACCACAAACCCCCGATGCTGGGGGTCATAAGCCACCTGGGCCTTGGCACCCATCTGGCGAAACTGGTCGCGGAAAATCTGAAGGGCTCGTTTGGAAAATTCGTCCTCCGGCAAGCCCTTCGGGATTTCAAAGAGCTCCGTGTCGACGAAATCCGACGGGATCGTGAATGACTCTTGCATGCCGCACTCCTTTGTCTTTGGCGTTGAGTCGATTATACGCAGGATCTTAAAAAAAGACGAAATTGGTTCGCTTTTTCCCTTGTTTGCAACTTTCGAGAGCCGGGAAACCCCCAATATCCGTGTGACGATTCCCCTAAAATCCTCTAAACTACAGGCTCGCCGGACTCTTCTTTACACCCTCTAAAAACCAACTTACGAACCTACCCACAAACATGCCGAATACCCTGAATAGGTCGAATAGGTCGAATAGGTCGAAATCATTTGCACCCGTCGCTCTTCTTTCTTTGACGCTAGGAGGATTCCTCTGGGGGCAAAGCTCGGCGGATGAAAACCCCGTGCCCAAAGGGCCCGTGCTCAAGACACCTGCTGAGGAACGGATCTACGCCGATATCTCCTATCTGGCCTCCGACGATCTCAAAGGCCGAGCCGCCGAGACCCCAGGTCTGAAGCTCGCCGCCGATTTCATCGCCAAGCGTTTCGGAGAACTCGGGCTCCAAACCGATCTGTTCGACGGAAAACCCTTTCAGTACTTCGAGGTCACCGGCGAACCTGGGGCTTCGCCCGAAACGAACCAACTGGCACTGACCAAACCCGACGGCACTAAGCTGGAGCTTGCTCTGTCCGACGAGTTTCAACCGCAAGCGATCGGAACGAACGGAAAGTTCGACGCCCCGCTGGTCTTTGCCGGTTACGGGATCAGCGCCAACGAAGAGAATTTCAAATACGACGATTACGAGGGGCTCGATGTCCAAGGCAAAGCGGTCCTGGTGATTCGCAAGCAACCCAAGCCCGCAACCGACACCGGTCCCTTCTCCGGTACCCAACCTAGCCAATACGCTTTTTTCACCAGCAAGGAATCCAACGCGGCCAAGCATGGTGCCGCTGCCTTGATCCTGATCAACGACGCTGCGTCCGAAAAAGACAATCCCGGAGCGCTCTTGCCGGTCTCCGGAGCGGGCAATACCCCCGATGGCGATAAGATCCCTACTTTCTTTGTCAGTCGAGCGATGGCTGAAGCTTGGCTCAAAGAGGCCGGAAAATCCCTGGCCGAACTCGAAGCGGCCATCGATGAGAAACTCCAACCGCAGTCGTTTGAGATGACCGGTTGGTCCGCAAGCGGTCAGTCGGATGTGACCCGACGAAAAATTCCCTCGATGAATGTCTTGGGGCTTTTGCCCGGCCAAGGGGACTTGGCCCAAGAATACGTTGTCGTCGGAGCCCACTTTGACCACGTCGGGATGGGGGGAGCTGGCTCCCTGGCCCCGGGAACTTTCGCGATCCACAACGGAGCCGACGACAACGCATCGGGAACCGTCGGACTCCTGGAGACCGCGCGCCGTATTGTCGAAATGACGAAAGAAGCCCCCGCCGACAAGCCTCGTCGAAGTATCCTCTTTATGACCTTCAGCGCCGAGGAGCTCGGCCTCATCGGCAGCGAGTACTACGTCAATCACCCCCGATTCGATCTGGCCCAAACCGTCGCGATGCTCAACCTCGACATGGTAGGACGAATCTCCGAGAATATCCTGACGGTCTATGGCACCGGTACGGCCAAAGAATTCGACGATCTGCTGACCCGTTCGAATGAGAAGCAAGGGTTTGACATCAAGCGCCAACCCGAAGGGGTCGGCCCGAGCGATCACCAATCGTTCTTCCTTAAGGGGATCCCCGTCTACCACTTCTTCTCAGGCTTCCATCCCGATTACCACCGACCTAGCGATGACTTCGAAAAGATCAATGTCGAGGGAATCTCCAAGATCTCCGAGATGGTGGTCTTCCTGACCGATCATATCGCGCATAACCCAGTGCGACCGACGTTCCTCCGAAGCGGGTCGAACAAAGTTCGCTTAGGCGTGCGGATCAAGCAAGGGGAGGAAGGTGTGGTCGTCGAGCGGATTATGCCAGGCGGATGGGCCAAGAAAGCCGGCGTCGAAGCCAACGACCGTATCCTCAAAATCGGTGACCGCGAAATCGCGAACCGCGAGGAGATGGACCAAGCTCTCCAGTCTTATAAGCCTGGTGATGATCTCAGTGTCGAAGTCCAACGCGGCCAGGAGAAGATCCTTCTGAGTTCCCAGATCGGGACTTAAGGCGAAGAGAGAGAAACAGCCGAAGAGATTGAAACACGAAGAGATTGAAACACAGAGGCACAGAGAACACAGAGGGGAACTTCTTTTCCTTCTTCTTCGCGTCCTTGCGCCTTTGCACCTTTGCGTTTTTTTCTTCTCTTCTCTTCTCTTCCCCTTCCCCTTCCCTTCCCTTCTTAGCGTTCACGTCGAGTACTCTGAGTTGAAGCGGATGTACTCCGTGTTCAGGTCGGTTGTCCAGTGGGTGGCCGAACCGGGTCCTAGTCCGACTCGGGATCGAGTTGATTTTCAGAGCGGTTCTTTTCGGATGGATCGGAACTCCGGCGAAGCCTGCTGCCGAGACGATGCGTCCCCAGTTCGGATCCCCGCCGGTGATCGCGGTTTTGACCAAGTTGCTCAACGCGATGTTGCGAGCGATCGCATCGGCATCGGCTTGGGTGTTGGCTCCGTGGACGCAGATTTCGATCAGGTGCGTTGCACCTTCGCCGTCGTCGGGGATCATTTTTGCCAGATCGATGCACAGCTCGGTCAGTTCCGCTTCGAACATCGCAAGATCCGCATCGTTGAGCGACGGGTGTTTGGCCGAGGGGGCTTGGGCCAGCAAGACCAGGGAGTCGTTGGTGCTCATATGGCCTTCGACGCTGATACAGTTGAACGATCGGTTCGCGGCGGCTTGCAAGAGCCTTTGGGCTCGGGTCGCTTCGATGGGTGCATCGGTCACGACGATCGCGAGCATGGTGGCCATTTTCGGACCGATCATTCCGGCCCCTTTGCACATTCCGACGATTGCATGTGAGCCGTGCGAGGTGGTGACGTTTCGGTGGGCGGTTTTCCGAAAGGCGTCGGTGGTCATGATCCCATCGCAGGCGTCTAGGAAGTGATCCTCGCTTGGCCCGAGGCTTTTGGCGGCCAGTTCGATCCCGGATTTGATTTTGTTCATCGGCAGTTTGCGACCGATGATGCCAGTGCTCATGACGAGGAAATCGTCCGCCTTCAGGCCGTTGGAGTTCGGGACACAGGCGGCGGCTAGGCGAGTCATTTCGGCCGCATCGAGGTCCCCTTGGAGCCCGGTGCAAGCGTTCGCGTTTCCGCTGTTGATCACGATTCCACGGAGAGACGAGGACGGGGTACGGGACCGCGAGAGGACGACAGGGGCAGCGACGATCTGATTGGTCGTGTAGACCCCGGCGGCGGTGCAAGGCAGGTCTGAGACGATCATGGCGACGTCTTTGGCTCCGACGCGACTCTTGATCCCGGCGCTGACGCCAGCAAAACGAAAACCCTTAGGCAACTGCATCGTAGAAGATTCCTTGGAAAGCGATCAGGCGTTGGCCAGATCGGCGATGTAAAAGCTTCCGTAGGTGTGGACTCGATCGAGTTGATGGAGTTGGGAAGCCAGATCGGTATGGTAGGTCAAGAGCTCGGGGAGCAGATAGGACTTGCCGTTTCGCGTGACGGTTACATCATTGAGGAAATCGGTGCGTAGACCGCCCGATCGCCAAAGGATTCGGGTGTTGGGAGCGGCTCGATCGAGGATCGATTGCCACTCGGATTCCAGGAGTGGGAAGTAGTGGTCGCTGAGCCAATCCATATGGTCCAGGAGGACGAAGCGGGAGATTGTGCCTTGGTGTTTTCGAAGAAATCCTTCGACCGAATCGGTACGAACCGTGAGTTGATCGAGCAAGCCATCGCGAAGTTTTTGGAAGTTCTCCGGCTTGAGATATTCCGGGCAACACGCTGGGGTGTAGGATCCGGTGATGTAGACTCGCCAGAAGTAGTTGTCTTGGATGGGCAGTTTGGAAAAGACCGTATCGATCGAGTCTTCGACGAACTTGACGATCCCGCCGGGGTACTGATCGTCGATCTGTTTGCGTTGTGCTTTGGGGACCCCCAGAAGGCTCAGTGTTGTGTCGCGGTTCATCGCAAACTGCAG
>JAJTFB010000159.1 GCA_021300015.1 Pirellula sp.
CCTTCACCGGAGGGCTTGCGCCCAACCGCTTTCAAAAACCCCTCGGCATGCGCCGAAAACCATTCAAATCCGATCTTTCCTAACATGATCCAAATGTCGATTTGACGGTATTGGGCTTGCGCCGTTCCGCTTTTTATTCAACGCCATTGGGCATGAAGCCGACGCAGGCCAAGGAGAGCTCGATGGCTTTTTGAACTGCGGCGTTGCCGATCGTTGATCGAAGCGGTTCGCGGTAACTTGCGGACCAATGGGCCGGATAGCTATACTAGATCGAATCGAGCACGAGCACGAGCACGAGAACCGCGATGCTGAGTACGAGAAGAAGCAACATCGATCCGAATCCCACGTCCTTCTTCAGCGGAATCCTGCGATGGTAATGCCGGCGAGTCGAGAGAGTTTCCAGGGTGGGGTATTCCATGCATCGATTCCCGGTGGTCGATCTGGAGCGACCCTATCGATCGCGCGAGGGGAGTTGATCGCCGATACGATCAGCGAGCCGAGCCTGCGATTTAGCATTCCGTTGAATCAGTGCCAAATCGATCTCGGGGGAGCTTCGAATCGGATGGTATTCTGTCGGACCAAGGAAGGCGACTTGACGATCTTTTGCGAGGAGAAGAACTTTGCCAAGGAGTTGGACTTTCAGTCTGGTGGCATGCTGGCAGGTCCGTTGAAACAGCTCAAGAAGGGGCTAGCGGCCGACGCGAATCGTTTTCGGTTTTGGCTGACCCTCAGCGCGGTGGCCTGCGCGCTGCTTTTGTTTGTCGGCTACTTTGGGGTGCTCTGGACGGCCAAGATCGCCATAAGAGCCTTGCCCGTATCGGTCGACGAGAAGATCGGCACGATGGCCTTTAGCGGGATGGAGATGGGTCGCAAGCTCGAAGCGAACCATCCGGCAAGTCGCTTGGTCCAAGAGATCGTCGACAAGCTTAAGCCCCATGCGTCGATCCCTGAGTTGAAGTTCAAAGTGACGGTCGTCGAGGACAAGGACATCAATGCCTTTGCGTTGCCCGGTGGGCAGATCGTGGTGTTTACTGGATTGATCAAGGAAGCCAAATCGGCAGAGCAAATCGCGGGTGTTTTGGCGCACGAGATGTCCCATGCGACGCTTCGCCATGGGATCGAACGCGTGAGCCAATCTCTAGGGATCGTCGCAGCGATTCAAATCATGGTCGGCGATGTCGGGGGGCTTGTGGCACTCGGTGCCCAAGTCGCACAGACATCGATCTTGACGAGCTACAGCCGAGCGGCGGAGACCGAAGCGGATTTGGAGGGGGCTCGCATGTTGAATGCCGCGAAGATCGATCCGAAGGCGATGGCTGACTTTTTCGAGATGCTCAAGGAAAAGATGGGCGATCTGCCCGACGCGATGGCTTGGATCAGCACCCATCCGCAGCACGAGACTCGGGTCCAAAGCATTCAAAACCACCAAAAAAAGCTCCCTGTAGTCCAGTACGAACCTTTGCAATTGGACCTCAAGGCCGCTCAGGACGCGTTATAATTCGAAAGGTTCCGCCTAGGTTTTAAGCCGAAGTGGACTGGGTCACCGGTATCCTGACAATTAAAAACCGAAACAACTTCGCGAGGCATCGGATGCAAGTCGATATACGAAATCGCCCGTCGTTTGCAAACTTGCGGGTCCAGCTTGGAGCCGGGGATCGCATCATTGCCGAGGCAGGTGCGATGGCCACGATGAGTTCGAACCTCGAGATGAAGACCCGCTTCAATGGCGGATTCTTTGGTGGAATCGCTCGCCGTTTCTTGGGCAACGAATCGATTTTCGTCAATGAGTTTTCCGCCAGCAGTCCGGCCGAGCTGGTCCTGACGCAACCGTTCCCTGGCGACATGGTCTGCACGGAATTGCGCGGCAACACCTTGTACCTGCAACCCGGAGCATTCATCGCCTGCGAGCCGGGCGTGCGGATGTCGTTAGGTTGGGCAGGGGCTCGGAGTTGGATCGCAGGCGAGGGACTGTTTCGATTGAAGCTCTCAGGTAGCGGTCGACTGTGGTTCGGTGCTTATGGAGCGATCTTCGATCGTGAGATCAGCGGAGAGCACATCGTCGATTCGGGTCACTTGGTCGCTTATGAACCGACGATCTCGATCAATGTCGGGATGGCCGGTGGGATCTTCACAAGCTTCTTCAGCGGCGAGGGGTTGGTCACGCGCGTTCGCGGCCAGGGGAAGATCTACATGCAGTCACGCTCCTTCGATGGACTGGCGGCTTGGACCAACTCCCACTTGATGTAGACCTTTTCAACACGGATTGAATGACGGACTGAATCATCATGCGACACCAAATGCTATGCCCGCCCGCCGCGACCGCTCTTCGATTCGAGCTAGAGCAAGGCGAATCGATCACTTGCGAGGTCGGAGCGATGATCGCCATGACCTCGGGCTTGACCGTCGAGACGACCAGCAAGAGCCGGGGGGGTAGCGGTGGGATCATCAAGGGACTCAAGCGGATGTTTTCGGGCGAGAGTTTTTTTCTAAACCACTTTACCGCACAGCTCCCCGACCAATCGCTCTTGATCGGCCCGACTCTCTTGGGCGACTGCGTCCACCACAGCATGCGAGGCGGGACAATGATTGTCCAAGGATCGAGCTGGTTGGCATCCACCCCTGGAATCGAAATCGATACGACATGGCAAGGCTTCTCCTCGGCGTTGTTCAGCGGAGAGTCGATGTTTTGGGTCAAGTGCTCGGGGGGAGGAGAGTTGTACTTGAGCAGCTATGGTGCGATCCATTCCCTTGAGATCGACGGAGACTACACCATCGACACCGGGCACATCGTCGCCTTTGAGGACACCTTGAAATTCAACATCGGCAAAGCCAGCCGTAGCTTGATCGGAAGTTTCTTGGGAGGCGAAGGGCTTGTGTGCAAATTCCATGGCCAAGGCAAGCTGTACTATCAAAGCCATACGTTGCCATCGCTAGGCGCTTTGCTGGGCCCGAAACTCAAAGCCAAATAGGATACCCCTTGTATGACATCGACACTTCAGCACGAAATCCAAATGCGGCCTGATTTTTCCATGCTCAAGGTCTCCTTGGAGCAGGGCCAAAAGGTGCATGCCGAGCCATCGGCCATGGCGGCCATGACCCCAAACATGAAGCTCAAGGCGGGCTTAAAGGGTGGTGCCTTGAAGTCGCTTGGACGCCTGATGGGTGGCGAGAGCATGATCGTCAACACGTTCACTGCGGAGAATGGGCCGGGCGAAGTCCTCTTTGCTCCAGGTCACCTCGGAGACACCCAACACTACCGGCTCACCGGCGGGACGCTCTACCTACAGCGTGGGGCTTATATGGCCAATAGCGATGGGGTCGAGATCAGTGGCAAGTGGCAAGGAGCCAAAGGCTTTTTCAGCGGAGAGGGGTTGGTACTGCTCAAAGCCAGTGGGGTTGGGGATATCTTTTTCAACTCCTATGGGGCGATTTTGGAGATCGATGTAACGGATGACTACATCGTCGATACAGGTTACATCGTCGCTTTTGAAGATACGCTCCAGTACCGCGTATCGGTTCTCCCTGGACTTCGTGGGGGTGGATTCAAGCGATTGTTCTTCAGTGGTGAAGGCTTGATTTGCCGATTTGCTGGTCAGGGAAAGGTATGGGTGCAAACCCGTTACGTGTTACCTTATCTGTCCTGGATCGATCGATTCCGGCCGACAAAGAGTAAGTGACGCAACCTCAGTCTCTTCCATGGTAGAGCTATTGTCCTCAATAGCTCCGCCCGACGCGCCAGCGGCGGCGTCTTACGGCTTTACGGTTGCTTCTCTCACCGGTCACGAGGCCTTAACGCTCCGATCGATTGGGGACAATCGATCTACCATCCCACCGGCAGTCTCTTCCATGGTAGAGCTATTGTCCTCAATAGCTCCGCCCGACGCGCAAGCGGCGGCGTCTTACGGTTTTACGGCTGCTTTTCTCACCGGTCACGCGGGCTTATAGCTCCGATCGATTGGGGACAATCGATCTACCATCCCACCGGCAGTCTCTTCCATGGTAGAGCTATTGTCCCCAATAGCTCCGCCCGACGCGCCAGCGGCAGCGTCTTACGGTTTTAAGGCTGCTTTTTCTCACCGGTCACGCGGCCTTAACGTTCCGATCGATTGGGGACAATCGATCTACCATCCCACCGGCAGTCTCTTCCATGGTAGAGCTATTGTCCCCAATAGCTCCGCCCG
>JAJTFB010000065.1:0-2653 GCA_021300015.1 Pirellula sp.
ATCGGTAACGTGCTGATGAATCTCGATGAGTTCTTGATGACTCCCTAACGGAAAAACGACAGGTACAACGATGGAAAAACCCGTCCAAGAGCACTTGCTCAACCGCACTCGAAGAAACTTCCTGGCCAATGCAGGATTGAGCCTAGGCGCTGTGGCGTTGGTCGACTTGCAAACCGGCCATCGATCCCAAGCCGCCGATAATCCCCTAGCTCCCAAAGTAGCCCATTTTCCGAGGAAGGCCAAGCGTGTGATCTATCTGCACATGACTGGCTCGCCGCCGAATTTGGATCTGTATGACTACAAGCCTAAGTTGATCGAGATGGATGGCCAGGAAGCACCCGCTTCGTTTATCCAAGGCAAGGAGTTTGCGTTCACAAGCGGAACCCCCAAATTGCTTGGGACTAGGCACCAATTTGAAAAGTGCGGGCAAAGCGGATTGCAGCTTTCGGACTGTTTGCCGAACCTCAAAAAGTATGCCGATGAGATGTGCATCATCCACAGCATGCACACCGAGCAGTTCAACCACGCTCCAGCCGAATTGCTGATCTACACCGGCTCGCCCCGCAGCGGACGACCCTCGTTTGGGTCTTGGTTGACCTACGGCTTGGGAAGCGAAAACGAAAACCTCCCGGCTTTCGTAGTCCTCATCAGCAGCGGTGTGCAACCCAACGGTGGAAAGAGTTCCTTCGGAAGCGGTTTTCTGCCCAGCGTCTATCAAGGCGTTCAGTGCCGCTCCCAGGGTGAGCCGGTACTGTATGTCTCGGATCCACCCGGCATCGACCGCCAATTGCGCCGCAAAAGCCTGGATACGCTAGGTGAACTCAATGCGTTGCAAGCCAAAGAGTTTGGGCATCCCGAGACCATGACCCGGATCTCCCAATACGAATTGGCTTATCGAATGCAAACCAGCGTTCCGGAAGTCATGGATATCACCAAGGAGAGCGCCGAGACCTTGGAGGCCTATGGAGCCAAACCCGGAGCTTCCAGCTTGGCCAACAATTGCTTGCTTGCCCGTCGGCTCGTTGAGTCGGGTGTAAGGTACGTACAGCTTTTTGACTGGGGTTGGGATTTTCATGGCACTGGACCCAGCGAAGATATTCGCGATGGCTTGACCAAAAAATGCGAAACGATGGACAAACCCGTCGCGGCATTGATTGGCGATCTAAAACAACGTGGACTCTTGGACGAGACGCTCATCATTTGGGGGGGAGAATTCGGACGAACGCCGTTCCGAGAAGGACGCACGGCAAACGGCGCTCAACTCGGCCGTGACCACTATCCCGATTGCTTCTCGATGTGGATGGCAGGAGGCGGTGTCAAAGGTGGCACAGAATATGGTCAGACCGACGAACTCGGGTTCTCGGTGATTGAAAACCCCGTCCATGTCCATGATCTTCAAGCCACCTGGATGTACCTGATGGGTTTCGACCATACGAAACTGACCTACCGTTTCCAAGGTCGCGATTATCGCTTGACCGACGTGCACGGCAACGTGCTGTTTCCTCTGATCGCCTAAGTCGAACCACGGAAGAAACAGCCTGGGGAACCACGGACCACACGGAATACACGGAAGAAACAGCCTGGGGAACCACGGACCACACGGAATACACGGAAGGAAGAGCAAGCCAAGCCCGTAGGGGGGAGGTGTGTTCTGTCCATTGATTAGTTAACAACTAGGTGCAGTGTGGGAGTTGGATCCCATTTACGGTTCGTGGCAGTTACCCTCTATTGGACTTTAGTGAGTAGCCTTTATTGAGGTTTTACGAGTTGCAGGAAAAAGGGACCAAGCCCCTTTTCATCTGCAACTCGTTTCCTTGAACCATTGATTGATCTGGCCAAAGCTCTTTAGAAGCCTTTGCGACGCCATTCCTTACCCGGCAACTTGGTTGGCCACTCGTCCTCGGTCAACCAAGTTAGGGCAGTCGACGTCGCGACTATCCCACTAGCCTGTTTGGCTTGAGTGGCCTTAATTGCTGCTTTTGCATCAGCATCGACACTCACAAGCACCTGCTCGAAATTGGTGTCCGTTGTGCAAAGACTCTGGTGATTCGAGGGGCGAAACCCAGCAGGCACTTTACCGATGACCGCATCGATCCTCTTCTTGCTCCGAAGTCCGGCAAGAGACAACTCAACGGTGTCCCCGACGCGTCGAAGTGTCGCATTGTCGAGCCTTGCCCCCTCAGGCAACTCAAGCATTGCTGTGATGTCGCGGGCTCCTGTGCGCAGATCGGATCCAGATGGTCCCCGATCTCCCTTCGGTCCAGCAGGACCAGCTTTGCCATCGACGCCATTCTTGCCGTCCTTGCCGGCTGGGCCAGCGGGACCTGCTTTGCCATCGACGCCGTTCTTACCGTCTTTGCCAGGGAGGCCAGCAGGACCTGCTTTGCCATCGACGCCGTTCTTGCCGTCTTTGCCGGCTGGGCCAGCGGGACCTGCTTTGCCATCGACGCCATTCTTGCCGTCCTTACCCGCGAGTCCGGCGGGACCTTGCTTGCCATCGACGCCGTTCTTACCGTCCTTGCCAGGGAGGCCAGCGGGACCTTGCTTGCCATCGATGCCGTTCTTGCCGTCTTTGCCAGGGAGTCCAGCGGGACCTGCTTTGCCATCGACGCCGTTCTTGCCGTCTTTGCCAGGGAGTCCAGCGGGACCTGCT
>JAJTFB010000065.1:2675-19711 GCA_021300015.1 Pirellula sp.
CATCCTTGCCAGCCGGACCAGCGATTCCAGCGGGACCTTGCTTGCCATCGACACCGTTCTTGCCATCCTTACCAGCGGGACCAGCGATCCCGGCGGGACCTGCTTTGCCATCGACACCGTTCTTGCCATCCTTGCCAGCGGGACCAGCGATTCCAGCGGGACCTTGCTTGCCATCGACACCGTTCTTGCCGTCTTTTCCAGCGGGTCCCATTGCGCCTGCGGGTCCAGCGGGACCTGGCTTGCCATCGACGCCATTCTTGCCATCGATGCCGTTCTTACCGTCGACACCGTTCTTGCCGTCTTTTCCAGCGGGTCCTAGTGCCCCCGCGGGTCCAGCAGGACCTGGTTTGCCATCGAGGCCATTCTTGCCGTCGACACCGTTCTTGCCATCTTTTCCAGCGGGTCCCATTGCGCCTGCGGGTCCAGCCGGACCTGGCTTGCCGTCGACGCCGTTCTTACCGTCGACACCGTTCTTGCCGTCTTTTCCAGCGGGTCCTAGTGCCCCCGCGGGTCCAGCGGGACCTGGCTTGCCATCGACGCCATTCTTGCCGTCGATGCCGTTCTTTCCATCGACGCCATTCTTACCGTCTTTTCCTGCGGGTCCCATTGCGCCTGCGGGTCCAAGTGCGCCTGCAGGGCCTTGGAGACCTCGTTCTCCTTGTGGACCCGGCAAGCCCATTGAGCCGCGTTCTCCGATGGCCCCAAGGGTTCCTTTAGTTTGTGAACTTTCGCCCAAGCCGACGAGGGTTGCTACGCTGGATGCGAAACCTCGTCCTTTCCACAGGTTTAATTCTCGCCATTTGAGTAATTCCCCATCCCACACCCAAAGTCGACCTGCATTTTCCTCGTACCAAGCCTCACCGACTTTGCCTTTAAGCGGTAGCTTCTTTTGGTCTTCGACGATACCAAGAACCGTCTCAATTGGGGGGAAATCTATTGCTGACATACTACAGGACCCTTTAGTTGAATTGGATTGAGAATAAGTCGCTCAAACTTGTTTCAAAAATAGTGCGCGATCGTTTGCGACACAGACAAGAGAAGAGGCTATTCAGAATTTTTCGCGAGTAAACCGTCTGTTATCTCTGAATCATTAAAAACAGTAAAAATTCTTGAAGCCTTCTGCTAGAGGCTTTCAAATCCAAAGAATCTCAGAGTAGTTCTACTTTGTTGTCGCCAACAATGCGCTCGATTCAGAGACTCTTAGTCATCGTATGGATAGCCGTTAGATCCAATCGATGATGGCGCTGGATCTCCGCAAGCGATCTCCACGAGGTTCCATCTACTCCGAGATCTATTGCCGAGATAGGTTGGAAGAATCTCGCAAGCCTGGGAGGTTATTGTCCTAGGACATAGGCGAAGATCAAAGGAGCGACGATCGTCGCGTCGCTGTGGATCATGAATTTGGGGCAGTCCGGATCGAGCTTGTTCCAGGTGATTTTTTCGTTGGGTACCGCTCCGCTGTATCCCCCGTAGCTGGTTTCCGAGTCGCTGATTTGGGAAAAGTAAGCCCAGCGGCGAATGTTTTCTTCGCCCAAGTCTTGGATCCACATCGGAACGGCACAGATAGCAAAGTCGCCCGCAATGCCACCACCGATTTGGAAAAAGCCGATGGGGCGGTCGCTTGCTAGCTTCTTGTACCAATTGGCTAGGTGCTCCATCTGTTGGGTTCCGCTTTTGAGTGCAGAGTGGCTCTTGACGGTCCCGTCCATGACCCTTGCGGCGAACATATTTCCCAGGGTGGAGTCCTCGATACCGGGCGAATAAATCGGGATCTTGGCTTCTTTGGCAGCGATCATCCAGGAATGTTCGCGAGGGATCTGGTAGTGCTGCTCGAGATCCTTTTCATCCAGAATTCGGAACATGTACTCGTAAGGGAAAAACTGTTGGCCATTTTCAGCGGCAGTTTTCCAGTATTTGACCAGTCGATCTTGCATGTGCATCATGACGGTCTCTGGGATGCACGTGTCGGTCACACGGTTCAAGCCGCGGTCGCGCAGGTCGACTTCGTCCTGGGTGCTCAGGGATCTCCAGTTCTCGATCACATGGTATTCGTTGTGAGCAAATAGGTTGAACAAGTCCTCTTCGAGATTCGCCGCAGTGCATGAGATCGCATGGATCTTGCCTTTTCGGATCATCTCGGCGAGCGAAATTCCCAATTCGGCTGTGCTCATAGCTCCGGCTAGCGAGACCATCATCGCACCTTTTTCGTTTTCGATGAAGTTCTTGTAGGCTTTGGCAGCCGACAAGGTCTCCCGGGCGTTGTAGTGCCGGTAGTGTTTCTCCATGAACGCGGTGATACTCATCGATGGTACTTTCTCGAAAGCCGTTGAAGTCTTTGATTTTGGTCCGATGCCGGTGCGAACTTAGATGGCAAGCAGCAATCGGCTTGGGGCTTCTAGATAAGCGATGATGTCATTGAGGAAGCGTGCAGCGGTTGCCCCATCGACCAATCGATGGTCATAGGCAAGGCTCAGGGGCATCATCAAACGAGGTTTGATCGAGTCATCCTGCATGACCATTGGCATCTTGCGCGATCGACCGACGAGCAGGATCGCAACTTCTGGAACGTTGACGATCGGGGTCGAGTAGGTACCGCCGATGGCGCCTAGGTTGCTGATTGTGAAGGTGCCACCTCGAAGATCGCTGACGGCAAAATCATTGTTGCGAACCCGGTTCGACAGGTCGGCCAAGGCGTAGGCGATATCGGGGATCGACATACGATCTGCGTTCTTCAAAGTGGGGACGACCAAACCCCGGTCGGTATCGACAGCGATCCCGAGGTTGACGTAGTCTTTGTAGATGATCTGGTCGTTTTCAGAATCGATCTGAGCGTTGAGTGCTCCATGATGCTTCAGGGCGGTTGCCACCGCCTTGATCAAAAACGGCATCGTCGTAAGTTTGATTCCTCGCGAGGCGTAATCGTCTTTGCTCGATTGCCGGAAGGCTTCAAGCTCCGTGACGTCGGCATCGTCGAAGTTCACGACACGCGGGACGCTCGACCAGGACTTGTCCATCTGGTTTGCGATCATCTTGCGGATCTTGGTCATTCGGTCGACGCGTATTGGTCCATAGTCATCGGTCGCTGGAGTGCCGGGCTTTTCGATCCCTTTGGACGCAGCAGCTTTGGCGGGTGATTCGACCCCAGAGTTTGCCGGAGCTCCTAGTGCGGGGCTAGAGGCGGAGCTCGCCGGGGCGGTTGGTGCAGGCTTTGCTGCGGCAGCTTGGCCTTGATGGCGAACGATGGCCAATACGTCTTCGCGGGTGATGCGTCCGCTTTCGCCGGTTCCCGAGACGCCGCTCAAATCGACGCCGACTTCGCGGGCGAATCGGCGGATTGCGGGTCCGGCGGCGATGACCTCGTCGCTGTCTTGGGCTAGGCTAGTGTTGGCTCCAGAAGCGGACATGGGAGCCGCGATGGGAGCTGCCGTTGGCTTCGGGGGCGCGATCGGCTTTGGGGCGACCGGGGCGGCAGGTGCTGGGGCGATCGTTGCGGTTGTTTGTGCGGCGGGAGCAACAGTCGCTGGGGCTGGACTCGGCGCTGTAGGTTTGGGAGCCGAAGCTGCGGGTGGCGCGGGGGTTGGGGCCGGTGAGGATGCGGCCGGTGAGGATGGTGCCGGTGAGGATGCGGCGGCTGTCGCCTCGATCGTTCCGATGACTTGACCGACTTTGACCGTATCCCCTTCTTGGATCGCGATGCTCAAGATCTTGCCCGAAAGAGGGCTAGGTACCGCGACGGTCGCTTTGTCGGTTTCGAGTTCCAGCAGCGATTGCTCAGGCTTGACCACATCTCCGACTTTGACGTAGATCTCCAACACATCGCCGGACTCGACACCTTCGCCCAAGGATGGCAATTTGATTTCTGTAGCCATGGATGGTAACGCGTTCTACTTTCTGGGGGGATTGGATCTGGTAGTTTCTATCTGGTATTTGTGCTGAGCTAATCGAAGCTTTGGGAAAAGCCTCGATTAGGCGTACAGTGGGTTTTGCTTTTCTGGATCGTAATCCAGATCGCGGATGGCTTGGGCGACTTCTTTGCCCGAGATGGCACCTGAACGGCTCAATCGGTACAAGGCGGCGATGGTGACCGAAGCTGCGTCGACCTCGAAGTGCCTTCGCAAAGCGGGTCGGGTTTCGCTGCGTCCCATGCCATCGCAACCTAGGACGTAGTAGTCTTGGTCGAGATAGGGTAGGAGTTGTTCGCCGACGGCGCGGACGTTGTCGCTTGCCGAGATGATCGGTCCTGAGACTCCTTCCAAGACGTTTTGGATGTAGCTCTTTTTGGCAGGTTGATCAGGGTGCAGCATGTTCCAACGCTCGGTCGACTGCGCTTCGCGTCGGAGTTGGGTGTAGCTCGTGACGCTCCAAACATCGCTTGCGACGTTGTATTTTTCCGCGAGGATCTTCGCAGCTTCGATCACGTGCCTTAGGATCGCTCCGGAGCCGAAGAGTTGGACTCGGGCTTTGGCCCCGGCCACTTCGGTCGAACTGAATTTGTAGATTCCTTTGATGATGCCATCTTCGACACCCTCGGGCATCGCTGGCATGTCGTAGTCTTCGTTATGGACAGTGATGTAGTAGATCGCCGTTTCCAGGTCCTGGTAGAGTTTACGCATGCCATCGAGGACGATGACAACGGTTTCGTAAGCCCAGGCAGGGTCGTAGGCTCGCACGGTTGGGAAGGCCATGGCGTTAAGATGGCTATGGCCGTCTTGGTGCTGAAGGCCTTCGCCGTTGAGCGTGGTGCGTCCGGCTGTGCCGCCGATGAGGAACCCTTTGGCACGCATGTCGGCTGCGGCCCAGATCGAGTCTCCAACGCGTTGGAATCCGAACATCGAGTAGTAAATATAGAACGGAATCATGTTGATGCCGTGTGCCGAGTACGCTGTCCCAGCGGCGACGAAACTTGACATCGATCCGCACTCGGTGATCCCTTCTTCGAGGATCTGGCCGTCCTTGGCTTCCTTGTAATAGGCGATCGAACCGGAGTCGATAGGTTCGTAGAGTTGACCGGCGTGGGCATAGATCCCGATCTCCTTGAACATACCTTCCATCCCGAAGGTTCGCGATTCGTCCGGGACGATCGGGACGATGTTCGAGCCGATCTTCTGGTCTTTGACCAATCGGTTCAAAAGCCGAACAAAACCCTGGGTCGTCGAAATCGACTTGCCCTCCAACTGGACCCCCATGAATTTGCGGTAGTCTTCCAGGGTGGGGGTTTCGGTCGTCGGATGGGTTGTTGGCCTGCTTGGGAGCGAGCCTCCTAAGGCCGATCGACGATCCTTGAGATACTTGATCTCCATGCTCGACTCGGGCGGCTTGTAAAACGGTGCGTTGGCGACCTGATCGTCCGAGATCGGGATGCCGAAACGGGAGCGAAACTCGAGGAGCTCCTTCTCGTTCATTTCCTTTTGATTGTGGGCGATGTTTCGACCTTCTCCAGCCTCACCGAGTCCGTATCCTTTAATGGTCTTGGCCAAGATCACCGTGGGTTGACCTTTGTGCTCGACGGCCGATTTGTAAGCCGCAAAAACCTTCTCCGGATCGTGCCCGCCGCGATTGAGTTTCTCAAGCTTCTCGTCCGAGTAATTCTCGACCAATTTGAGCAGCTCTGGGTACTTGCCGAAGAAGTGTTCGCGGATGTAGGAGCCAGGCATGCCGGTGTACTTTTGGTATTGGCCGTCGACGACCTCGGTCATGCGTTGGGCGAGCAAGCCCGATTCGTCGCGTTCGAGCAACGCGTCCCAGTCGCTGCCCCAGACGACTTTGATCACGTTCCATCCAGCCCCGCGAAAAACCGCTTCGAGCTCTTGGATGATCTTGCCGTTGCCTCGGACAGGCCCGTCGAGCCGTTGGAGGTTGCAATTGACGACGAAGATCAGGTTGTCGAGTTTCTCGCGGGATGCCAGGGTGATCGCGCCGAGCGTCTCGGGTTCGTCGCATTCTCCATCCCCTAGAAATGCCCAAACTTTGCGGCCTCTGGTGTCCTTGAGTCCCCGATCGTTCAAGTACTCGTTGAATCGAGCTTGGTAAATCGCCATGATCGGACCGAGTCCCATCGAGACGGTCGGATATTCCCAGAAGTCGGGCATGAGCCAAGGGTGTGGGTAGCTGCACAATCCTCCTTCGGGTTGGAGTTCGCGGCGAAAATTCTCAAGCTTGTCGATCGGCAAGCGGCCTTCGACGAACGCTCGCGAGTACATGCCCGGCGAGGCGTGGCCTTGGAAGTAAACCAAATCGCCCTCGTAGCCGCTTTGGCCACGTCCTCGGAAGAAATGGTTGAAGGCGACCTCGTAGAGGGTCGCACTGCTAGCGAAGGTGCTGATATGGCCCCCCTGCCCTTTGTTTTTCTTATTGGCCCGAACGACCATGGCCATCGCATTCCAGCGAATGATGCTCTTGATCCGTCGCTCGGTTTCGCGATTTCCCGGATAAGCGGGTTGTTTGAAGGCCGGTATGGTATTGACGTAAGGAGTCGTCGTTTCGATCGGGATCTCGACCCCATCGCGGCGGGCTCGATTTTCCAAGGCCTTGACCAAATACCGGACTCGGTCAGCACCTTTGCTCTTGGCGACATAATCGAGGGAACCGAGCCACTCGCTCGTTTCTGCCGGATCGACATCGATCGGGGCCTCTACTTGTCCAGATGCCACGAGCACCGAAGGATCCGCCTCACCGAGGGTTTTTGCATCCGACATAGGGTTTTTATTGATTCGTCAAATGGAGTTGAGGGGCTAGGTGGAAAAATCTTCCCAGACCGGTTGTTTTAACAAGTTTGTATTGTCGCGAAAAAGGCCAATTGTTGGAAGACGATCCCGGACGATTTTGAGGGTCTGGGTTCGATAGAACCTTCGAAAACATCAAAGTTATTCGGAAAATCAGCGAATCGGGTTCTCGAAACCGCTCTGGTGCTCCGAAAGACGGGTCACACTTTCGGGGCCTTCGGGAACATTTTGGGTGGCCGAACGGTCGCTCGGCAGAGGTTTTTTAGACGGCCAGGGTAGGATGGAGGCCAGTTGCATCGCGTTGAGGTCGACGGTTCCTTCGGAGGCCGATTCGAGTCCTGGGACCGCTTGCAAAGCCGCGACGAGACTGGTCATTGGAATGGCTTGCTTGGGGGTACACACCGTGGCCTGCCCTAACTTGATCGCCACGGGTGGCCATTGGCTCGGGCCGGGCAATTGCCCGCTGAGCCGGAGTCCTTCGGGGCTGAGTTCAAAGCCAACGGACATCGCATCGATCGATTGGCTCTCGGACAGTTGCGATTCCCATTTGGACGGAAGTTGCAACCATTGCGATGCCTTGCGTATCCAATCGGTCTGCAGAGCACCTTGCTGGCAATCGAGTTTTCCTTGGGCATACAAGATCCGTCCGTCATGCAGATTCAATTGGCTCAGCGACACCCCGCCGATCCCCTTGAACGGGGAGCCAACCGGACTTGTCAGATCGGCAAACTGCACTCGGTCTAGATCTCCTTGGACAATCGCATCCCAACCTTGGGGGCTCCATTGGGCTTGGATCAGACCGCGGAACTGCGAGTTCGGGCCGAAGGCCTGGAGAACCTTGAGGCGATCGGAGAAATTCGAGCAGGCGATCCAGGTCTTGGGGGACCGGACCTCGATCCGCGTGGCCAGATTCCCAGGCGCATGGTCGCGGACGACCTGGACCTGGATCTCGCCAAAGGGCTGGTCTACATAAGAGAATTTCGAGACGATGGACGAGCGGTTCTCGGTGGGTTTCATGAGAATTTCGACTTGGCGAAACTGGGTAACTCCACCGCTGTGATGGACCTCTAATCCTTGGGGCACAGAGATCGCCAGCATTCGCTCTCTTGTTTGAGGCTTGCACAAGAAACCATCGTGAAGCAATTCAAAGACCGATTCGAGTTGGCTTGCATCCAACTGGGGAGCCTCGAGCGCAATCGACCAGCCTTGCGACTGGATCCAACCGGCGACCTTTCGAATCTTTGCCATCGGTGTGTCGGTCTCTGGGTGAAACAGCACGACGTCTTGAGCGACGAATTGCTCGGGAGTCAACACGGTAAATTGACCGGCCTGAACACGAATGCCTAGGTTCGCTGCGACCCTGGATTCCCAATCTTTTTTAAGGTGGGCTTGGTAATAAGGGGACCAATAAGCGAGGCTCAAGAGCCCAAGAACGATCATCGGAAGGACGCCCAGGGCCAGAATCAACGATCGGACCAAGCGCTTGCGGGTCGCTTCGTGCAAGAGGAATCTCGTTGTGGGGTGCCTTGGCATAGCTTCGAGATGTACCAAAAAATCCGATTGCAAATCAAGTTAAAGTGGGGGATCAGGACGTTTCGATCGGTCCAGGATTTTCGCGCGTAATTCCACAAGACAATCTGTGTTGCTCGGAAAACTCCGGCTCGATCCATCTTGCTTGGATCTGATTTTTTCGTTAGCTCCATAGGTAATCGAGGATCGATCTGCGAGGATCTTTTGGATAAGACCCAGAGCGGGTGATTTCGAGCGGGTGATTTATAGAAATCCGGTTTTTAGTGATGCGAGCTATTCGCAAAGGAGTCTCTGACGATGGGTTTTGTCTCCAAACTAGCCGATGAGTTCAAGCAGTTTGCGCTGCGTGGCAATGTCATCGATCTGGCCGTCGGTGTGGTGATCGGAACTGCCTTTACCAAGATCGTCAACTCGCTGGTCAGCAATTTGATCCTCCCTCCCTTGAACCTCCTGACATCCAAGTTTGGTTTCAACTTTGCCAACTGGGCTTACACGATTCGGACTGAGTCTCCGAAATTGGACGCCAAAGGTGAGATGGTCAAAGACGCAGCGGGCAGACCAGAGATGCTCGTTCAAGATTACCCGATTCTCAAGTATGGTCCATTTATCGAAACAGTGGTCGACTTCCTCCTGATCTCGACTGCGATCTTTCTCCTTGTCAAGGCGATCAACGCGGCAAAAAACAGGTTGGACATTGCCAAAACACAGGACGCAACTCCGGGCACAACTCCCGAACCGAGCGAGGAGATCTTGCTCCTGCGCCAGATCCGAGATTCCCTAGCGGAAAAGAAATAGCCTTTAGCTCGATTCACGAGCGTTCGGTTTGCGATTATCGTATAGCCCAGTACTTATCGACCCCGAACCGCGGAAAGAGCCCATGGCTGATCTTGTTCGAGTGCAGCTTGCGCGGATCGTCAAAAACGATCTGACCGACAAGCAGTTGATCTATCTGAAGGAAATCGATGGCGATCGGCAATTCCCGATCATCATCGGTTTTTTTGAAGCCACCAATATCGACTTGCGGGTCACCCATGCGGAGCGTCCCCCGCGTCCGCTGACCCACGACCTGATCGTCGGCGTTGCTCAGTCGCTCGGTGCCAAGGTAGACTCGGTGGTGATCACCAACTTCCAAGACGATATCTTTTATGCGGTCTTGAGGCTTCTACGAAACGGCGAGACGATCGATGTCGATGCTCGTCCGTCGGACGCCATCGCCGTGGCTGCCTCCTTTCGCCCGATCCTGCCCATCTGGGTTGCGCAAGAGGTCTTCGATCGATTCTCGCAGTGACACTTGCTTAGGACTGACATGCTATGTGGATTTTCGACGCGCACTTGGATTTAGCCCTCAACGGAGTCGACTGGAACCGCGACCTGCGGCAGAGCGTCGATGATATCCGCGCTCAGGAAACTGCCCTGGCGATGAGCGAAAAAGGGAGACGCAACAACACCCTTTCGTTTCCTGAGCTCAGAGCATCGAAAGTCCCGGTATGCTTGACCACACTTCTGGCTCGGCAAGAGCAACCCATCGATCACTCGTTTGGATGGACCTCACCGCACACCTGCTATGCGATGGCCCATGCACATTTGGCTTATTACCGCGCGATGGAACGCGATGGTTACCTCAAGATGATCAGAACTAAAAGGGATCTGGTCTCGCATTGGGAGCATTACACCAATTCTGAGTCGACTTCGAGTCTTTCGTCTTCGAGTCTGTCGGTCCACACGAGCGCCTCGAGGCCGCTTGGGCAGTCCCAAGCCCCCTTGGGCTTCATTTTGACGATGGAGGGTGCCGATCCGATCCTGACTCCCGAGACGATTTACGAGTTTCATGAGGCTGGGCTTCGAGCCCTGGGGCTGACCCACTACGGAACGAACCGATACGGCGGTGGGACTCGCAGTGAAGTCGGTTTGTCGCTCGATGCGATCGAACTGCTCAAGCACTGCGAAAAGCTTGGTATCACGATCGATGTGACGCATCTTTCGGATGTTGCGTTTTGGCAAGTCGTCAAGCGGTTTGGGGGGCGTATCCACGCGAGCCATCAAAACGCAAGGGCCATTTGCGATTGGCAACGGCAATTCAGCGACGATCAAATCCGGGTCGTTATCGAGCGAGGGGGCGTCCTTGGAGTCGCTTTGGATATCATCATGATGCAAAGCGGGTACGTTCGAGGTCTGTCGAAGAACGAAGCGACCCTTGAAAGAGCCGTCGATCAGATCTGCCATGTCCGGGAACTTGCTAAAGGCTCGATCGCTCATATCGGACTCGGAACGGATCTCGATGGCGGATACGGTTGCGAACAAACACCCGCAGACCTCAATACCTACCGAGACGTCCAGAAACTAGGCCCAATGATGTCGGAAAGAGGCTTTAGCCAAGAGGATATTCAAGAGGTCTTCTTCGGCAACTGGCTGCGTTTCTTCCAAGAGGCCTTGCCGGACTAGTTCTCGGTCTCGATGGCTGGTTTTGTCTCTCGCATGGCCTAAGGGTTCGACTCGACGGCCGCGCGAATCTTTTCGATCGGCAGATCTTCCTCGACGGCAGATTCGTACCAGTAGACTCCGTAGCGGAGTGTCATCGATCGATTCGGTTCGATGCGAATGACGCTTGGGGTTCCCCCTGTAAACGAACGGTTGCCAAAATAATTCGCAACCATCAATCCGTAATCGCGGTTGTGAAACCAACTCGGCTGAAGGTTTTTTTCGTCGGGCATCAATAGGATACCAGTACGCTTGCCGTCGAGAGTTTTGGAGTAGTCGATCCATTGCGCTTTCTTTCCCCAGGTCTCCTTGGCACCGGTTTTGCCCTCGCTCGAGAGGATCTGTCCTCCATTCTTCTCGGTCATCGAGGTCGCGACGCGAACGCCAAGCCCCATTTCCTCTTGGTCGCCAAAAACCAGAGGTTCGGATCCCGCCTTGAAAACCGCTTGCCAGACCAACAAGCAACCCGAATCGATCCGGGTCAGTCGGTAGGCCTGCTCAAGGCTCCCGATCGATTTGCCCTGCGGATCGATCAACTCATCCTCGGAGGTAAAGCAGATCCGATCGGCCTTGAGGATCGGTTCGGACGAGAACCTTCGGTGCCTGATCCGAGCCTTGTTGCGCCAGAAGTCATGGCCGTCGATATCCCCGAATCCTAGCCAAATTCCGCAGTGCATGTCGGCATGGTCGTCTGGATCGACTCCTGGACTCGGCGGGTGATTGCGGGTCACTTGGGTCCCGTTAAGTGTTCGGACATTTGAAAAGAAAGGCCGCAGGCATTGGTCATCCTGGTAATGGAAAACGGTCAATGCAACTCCTCGATGCTTGAGAATCAGCTTGCCTACCTGAGGCTCGATCGACCAAGGGCTCGCGGTTTGATTGGACGGGTCCGAAGTCTCTTGGGCGATGCTCATGGAACAGCTAAGAGGCCAGTTGATTAGGATCGCCGCAATTGCGGCGATGGCAAGGAAGCGCGTTGGTTGCAAAAAGCGAGGGAAAGGAGTCATGGCGAAACTCTTGGGATTGATTTTCTTTGAACGAGGATTCTGGATGCGAGGTTTCCTATCATAACGGTTCGGACTCGGCGATTGAAAGTATTGGCCAATTGGTTTCCAATAACCGTAACTTGAAGGGGATCTAGACGATCGGTGGCCGAAGTTGTTTCTCAGGGTGCTTGGGCGATGATAGAACGTATAAGCTTGAAGATTTGTTGGTGTCTTTTGGCATTAGCCACTGGGCTAGGTCCGGAGCTTCATGCGCAAGTCACCCTTGGTACCAAAGAGAGCACGGCGCCGGGGTCTTGGAAATGGGTTCCTCAATCCACCGATTTTTACTGGGGGGTACACCATTTAGATCAACAACTTCAAGCGGCTCAGAGCAGCGAACTGGCCGTTCGCATCGCCGAGACTTCGTTTTGGAAAAAAACATCGGAGCTTTTTTTCAAGGAGTGGAAGGACCGCAAAAGCGACTTGGCTCCTTGGAAGGCCCGAATCGACAATCCTGCGGCCAGGCAGATCCGTGCCTTTTTATACGATATCGCCTCGCAGGATCTATTTCTTTACGCCGACGAAAACCTCGCTCGCACCCTCGAGCAATGGAATGCGATTTTGCCCTCGGTCGAACGTTTATCGAATCGCGATACGTCCCCGGAGGATAAAGCCGACATCGTTTCAAGGTGGGTCGATCAATGGGTTCCCGAGGTCCAGTTGCCGACCATCATGCTCGCAGGGCGTTTTTCGAATCTAGATGGAGCCTTGGCCCGTGTCGATGAAATCGAGGGTGCCATTCGACTCGGCGTGACGTTCGTCCCAGATATCGGAGGCTTCTTTAAGAACCTTCGCCGGGTGGATGATGCCCGAGGCAATCGCCTCGAATGGCGTATCTCCTCGGACATGATTCCCTGGGATCAAATCCCAGAGACCGACGTTCTGGACCGCGAGACGATTCAGGATCTTCGTCGGGCTTGCAAGGACAAAATACTCGACTTTTCTATCGGAACGCTCGACGAGTACTTCTGCGTCGTGATCAGCGGCGATCAAGCTTGGAAGTCCAAATTCGGCGGCCAAACCCAACTCGAACAGCATCCGGAACTGCAACCTTTGGTTGCCCAATATGTCCCACCGGGTGCGGCGTTGATGACAAGCACCTATCACACGTCGGATCGGGTGGTGGCGGCCTTCCAAGAGTTTTTGCTCGACGGGTTTTTTCGCAAAATAGCCCGCCTGGTGCTGCTTCCGATCCTCGATCAACAACCTCCTGCGTCCGATACGGCCGATTGGTTGACTTCGGTTCTCGACGATGCATCCTGGTTGGATTCGCAGATCGGCAAACATGTCGTCCGTTACCGAGGAGCATCGCGGATGGCTTGGATGAGCGATCAAGGTATCGAGAGCGTCCAGCTCGACCGGACTCAGACGCGATTGCTCGACAGCACCCAGCGGCTCGAGGGGATACAACGCGTCGGCCCCGATCCTCTGATAGTGCTCAACGTGCGCATGGCATCCCACCCTGAGTACTTCGCAACGGCGCGGGAGATCGTCCGAAGGCTCAAAGGGAGCTTCGAGGATTTCATGCGCATCGGCGATAGCCGTGTGGATCTTGGACCCTTGCGTCCGATTCAGGAGAAAGTCCAAGCCGCCTGGCCGATGGTTGTCTCGATGACCGAGGATTGGCAAAGGCGCATCCTTCCGAACCTCAGCGGAGAGCATCTTGTGCTCCTGCAAGCCGGTGGTTTGCAATCGCGAAACTGGTTGACAAACCTCGGAGAATCTTCGGCCCTGCTCCCAATGCCAGAAGCCTCTTTGGCAAGCCGTATCGCGGATCCTGAGGAGTTGAGTATCGGATCGATGTCGATCGCCAAGTCGTTCGCAGACCTACTCGGTAATTACGGCATCTACCTACCCGAAGCCTCAGCGTTGAGCCTTTCGGATGGCTGGAAGCTCGCTACGCTCGGACAATCCTTCGGCCAGCCGCAGGTAGGAACCATGCAAGGTCTCTATGCGACTGGAGAGAGATGGAATTGGTTGGGTTATTCCAAGGGGCAATGGGAGGCCTTTGCCAGGGCCGACAAAACGCCTCGAATCGATGGGAGTACACTCTTGGGGTTTCAAGAAGCGCAAGACCCCTTGGCCACTGCAGCCCTGATCGATGCGGGTGGGCTGGCTAGATTGCAAAACGCTTGGCTCGGGTTCCTCCTGGAGAAATCGGAACTTGATAACGAGGGGTGCTTACGAGTCCCACCGACAGCCACGGGGCGCAGGCTAGCGATTCTCCCATCGGAACTGATGGAGTTTCTTGCTTGCTTCGAGTCTCTCGGACGACTGACGAGTTTCTCAAGGACGATCGATACGGGCGATACGCTCTCGAAGGCCCGCTATCAATACTGAAGCAGTGCAAAGACCTTGCCTGGAACCCTTCGGGCCTGGACATGGGTCAGGACGCCGCGATGTCCATGCTCGAGATGCTGGGAATACCTCCGGGCGGTCAGTTCGCTCGGAAAACGTCCCAAGAAGTAGCCAGGCTCAGGGTCGAAAAAATCGCAAAGATGATGCTCCACGTCATCGGCTAAAAGCTCGCCCTGGGCAACCCGATAGAACACCGAGTCGCGAGGCACTCTCTGGCCAGAGAGGATCCGAGTCGAACCGTGGGGCGATCGATCCGACGTCCGGTGCTCTGGCATTCGCGGGTCGATTGCATGCTGGTGGTCGTTTGCCTGGTCGTCGTTTCGAGGGTGCTCCGTTCGGTCCCAGTGTGCGTAGGCAGCCAAGTTGGGGAGGATTTTTTGGATTGCCAAGGGATCATCGGCGAGTTCCAAGTAGACCATCGGTGTTGGCAAGACTCGCATGGCGGCGAACATGGTGGCTTGGAAACTCGCGTCGGGAAAGACTCGCTCAATGATCGATTCGATCATTTCGAAAGTGAGCCAATTGGCGTCGGCGAGTACCTCTTGGAGTGCGGGTTCTAGGAAGGGCTCATAGAAGGCCAATTCCGAGGCGATTGCGTCCATGAGTGTTTCGATGGGGTCTTCGTCGGAGCGAAAGATCGGGTCGGCCGGGAAGCAATGGGTGGTCATCCGATGCGCGATCTCGTGCCACTTGGTGAAGTACCGGCGGGCAAACTTCTCGTCGCTGAACTCGGTGCGGGCGTCGATGACAGCCACGTACTGATCCGGGGCATCGACCCTGGCACCGTTGCGTTGGATCAGAACCCCAAAGGCTGGATTCTCAAGGTCGTCGAATCGAGCGCGCAGACCGGCAAAGACATAATCTCCTTTTTGGCGGGCGTAGTGATCGGTCAGCCGATCAAAATCGTCCTCGGATCGTATCTCCTCGACGACCATGGAGAGCTTGTCGGTAATGAGCGTCTCAAAAGCCGCGATGTCGGCGATACCCCCTGGCCCAAGCCCCCCGGCTTGGGCGACCCACGAATCGACCAGTCGTCGGCAATGAACAACAATACCGACGGCTGGATCGGTCGATTCGATTCCAAGAGAGTTCGCTAACTGATAAACCTCGGGCGAGGCGCCAGGACGAATCATTCTCGATCCATGAATTCCTTAACGCCGTTGTGAAACTTCTTCCAATCGAATTTTTCGCCGATGTCCTTGGACCGGCCAGTTCGATTTGCCACGATCTGGTGGTACATGTTCAAAAGGGTCAAAGTCTTTCGGAATGAGAGTTGCTCTTTCTCTGCGAACTTAGCAAGCGAGTTCGGGATGGGAATCTGGAAACTGGGATCTTTGCTCTCTTTGCTCGCCTTGCCGGCCATGAGGTAATCCAAGGATACCCTGAAGACTTGTGCGATGTTGTACAAGTTCTCGGCGCTGACGTTTCGCTTGCCGCTTTCGAGTTCCGAGAGGAAACTCTTGCTGAGTCCAACCTTGCCACAGAGGACCTCCTGGGTCCAACCTAACTCTTGCCGTTTTTTACGAATCCGCTCTCCAACTGTCATAATTGATCGCCACCTTAGAAGGAATGAAAAAATCACAGGACTCGGAGTGAGACATCAATTTTAAAGCTTAGTCCCAAGCCTTTCAATCGACCGGCCTGTTTTTTTTCAATATAGCGAACCCTCTTTGGTCGATTGAATTGCGTCGATTTACGATGAATTAAGAGGGTTTGAGCACAACCCCCCTAGTTTCAGAGGCTCTAAATTTGCTAACCAACGCTCCTGAAATGCGATTTTCCACCGGGTACTTCAAAGGAAAAACCGCAGTTTCGACGGACCAAAGCGCTGGATCGATCCAGTCGAGCGCCCCGTTGGAAGCCTTTGGATCATAAAAAACTAGGAGTAAACCGCTATGAATCATCGCAAAACGAACCTTGGCCCTCGAAAGCTTTGGAAGCCAGGAATCCATGCTCTGATCGGCTTGCTTTCGATCCAACTGACCGGCTTTTGCCACGGGCAAAGCCGCCCCGATGAAATCGTCGCCCAATCGAGCCAATTGCTTACCGAGACGATGTCCCAGCCACTGGCGAAAGTCCCTCGGGCGATGATCGAAAACGCACACGGTGTGGCGATCATCCCGAACGTGGTCAAAGGAAGCTTTATTGTCGGCGCAAGGCACGGAAAAGGAGTGCTCTTTGTTCGCGAACCGAACGGGACTTGGCACGCTCCGGTCTTTATCACCCTGACGGGCGGCAATATCGGCTGGCAAGTCGGTGTGCAGTCGTCGGACATCATTTTGGTTTTCAAAACCGATCGTAGCATCCAAGGAGTGCTCAATGGCAAGTTGACCCTCGGGGCCGATGTCGCGGCCGCTGCCGGCCCGGTCGGCCGATCCGGTGGCGTTGGCACCGATGGTCAACTGCAAGCAGAGATCTACACGTACTCGCGAAGCAGAGGGCTTTTTGCCGGCGTCTCGATCGACGGATCGGCCCTTCAGGTCGACCGTGTCTCTACGGGGGCCTACTACCAAATAAGTTCGGTCAATCAAACTCCGGTCGTTCCGCCCGCTGCACAGGCACTTACCGAAACGGTGGCCAAATACGCTGAGCAAATCGTTCAAGGAGCCGTCGCACCCGCATCGGCCAAAGCCGTCGGGGTCTCCGAGTCGGATTTGGTTCGAGGGCAGATCGTCCAACTCGCACCAGGACTGTTCGAACTGCTCGATCCGCAATGGAAGGAATACCTTGGCCTGCCAGCTTGGATGTTCCTCGGCGGGGCGGTTCCCAATGCCGAAGAAGTAAAAGCGATTCTCGGACGCTATGAAGCGGTCGACAAGGATCCTCGGTTCGCGACATTGGCAGCTCGCCCCGAATTCGATTCGGTCTTGAGCTTGCTCAGGCACTACAACGAGACGCTAGC
>JAJTFB010000066.1 GCA_021300015.1 Pirellula sp.
GTCGGTCACCCCGAGCGTACGACGGCTCTACTGCCCGCCCAAGACGGCAAGTGCCAAGGCCCCTCGGTCCGACGCAGCGACACGGCTCCAAACTGCTCCTATTTCAAAAACATCCGTGCAACCGACGATGTGCTGAGCTGGGACATCGAACCTTTGCAACCGGGTCGCTATTCGGTCTGGATCCACTACACGGCCCCAGAGTCGGCCGTAGGCAAAGAGATCCGCTTGAAGTGCTCGGATCGAGAGGTCGTCGGCAAAATCGTCGAAGCATTCGAATCTCCGCTGCGAGGTGCATCGAACGATCGAGTACCTCGAAAATCCGAATCCTTGATGAAAGACTTCGGGACCCTGCGACTAGGCACCCTAGAGCTCGATACCCGACGAACCCTTGCCGAAGTCTCGTTGGTCGAGGCCATTGAATCCCCATCGAAGGACAACTCAGGGAAACCATCCCTGGAGATTCAAGCCCTCGAATTGCGGCTCGAGTCCCCCTAGATGCCCGCCAACTGCGGAAAATCCGTTCACGAATCCGTGCTTTGCGGTTAGAATCTCGAAGTCGATTTTCCAGAAGAGAACCATCAAAGATACTTAACGGTTCGGTTGCCTCTGCACCCAAGTACCGTTAGCTAGTGGGGAACGTGTTGACTGCGGCTAGAAACCAACTTCATCAAGGCGACTGCATCGAGCAACTCGCCGCCCTCGAGGCAGGCTCGGTCGATCTGGTCTTTGCCGACCCGCCCTTTAACATCGGGTACAAGTACGATGTGTACGACGATAAGCAGCAAGAAGAAGACTATCTGCGATGGAGCTCGGAGTGGATCGGCCAAGTCCACCGCGTTCTCAAACCCGATGGCACCTTCTGGCTTGCGATCGGCGATGAATACGCCGCTGAGTTAAAAATCGAAGCCAAACGGCTTGGGTTCCATTGCCGTAGTTGGGTGATCTGGTACTACACGTTTGGTGTCAATTGCGTCAATGGATTCAGCCGATCGCACACCCACTTATTCCATTTCGTCAAGAATCCAAGCCGATTCACTTTCAATCGCCTCAACCCTCAGATCCGAGTGCAATCTGCAAGGCAATTGGTGTATGCCGATGCGAGGGCAAACCCCAACGGACGACTCCCGGACAACACCTGGATCACCCGTCCACAGGATGCTCCGCAGAGCTTCAGCCCGAGCCATGACACATGGTACTTTGGCCGCGTTGCGGGAACCTTCAAGGAACGCGAGGGTTTCCACGGTTGCCAGATGCCCGAGCAGTTGCTCGCCCGTATCATTCGGGCTTCGAGCCATCCTCAAGACCTGGTCCTGGACCCTTTTGGCGGTAGCGGTACGACCCTGTGCGTCGCCAAAAAACTAGGTCGCCAGTGGATGGGGTTCGAACTCTCGGAGGAATATGCAAAACGGATCCAAGAACGCTTGGAGAAAACGCAGGTAGGCGAGCCGATCGATGGCCCCGAGGACCCGATCGAAAGCGCGCCGAGCACGGCCAAAGGGAAGAAACGCCCCAAGCCTTTTGACGAACGAACCGAAAAGATCGTTATGGACGCCTACAAGGCCGCAGCGCAAGGCCTCAGCGTCGATCAACTCCTGTGCGACAAGGATAAAAACCGATCGTTCGTCGAGCAGTGCTTGGAACACAAACTCGGCGGAAATGCAGAAGTTTGGAACAGCTACCTTGTCGAACTGAGCAAGTCCCAAAAGTGGCCCGAGCCCACCGAATACAAACTCGAACTTAGACGCGATCTGCTCGAGTCGATCGGTTTCGCCAGCGAGATCGCTTGGAAACTCCTCTCGATCGATTACCGCAAGCCCCTCCAAGAGATCCTGTGCAACCCAGACTTTGCTGAAGAGTTCGATCGTTTGGCCAAACTCTATAGCGGAAGCGATTGCCAAGCCACATCGCTCGAATACCGACAAGTTGCCCTGGAGATCCGCAAGCGATCAGAAGCCGCACGGACACCGGCCTCGAAGGAACTCCAGGAGTGGGCACAGGCCCATAGGAAACTCCCCGAGGTATCCCTGAGCGAGAACCTCTGGCACTTGGGGTTTTCCGGAGTGTACGTGCTTTATGTCGGCGAGAATGCCATTTTCGCCAACGAAAGCAGCGACATGCGGCATCAAATCGAAACCATCCTGGCCAACCCCCAGTGGCGGAAACTCCAAATCGATCGGGTCAAGTTCGTTGCCATGGAGGGAACACTCAATCAAAGATACAAAGTCAAAGCGATGCTGGCCCAACACGAAAGAACGCTGATGAACTGCTCGCTCCTGGTCGCTGACTCTGAGATCCCTTAGTGCTCCCCTGACCACCGGAGTTTCCCAGAAACTCAACTGGCAAAACGATCATGACTTACGTAACTCCAACCGAATACATCGCGATCATGCGAATCGACCGAAAAGCCCAGATGCTGCCGTTCCTTTACGGATTCCTTTTTTGTTCTCTTCTGTGTTTGCATTTTGGGGCACCGACAGCCATGGCCCAAAGCGATGCATGGAAGCCCGTTTGGAGCGATGAGTTCGACGGTGACTCCCTGGATTTTTCGAAATGGGAAATCGAGATCAACGCCTTTGGAGGCGGAAATCAAGAACTTCAGATCTACACGGATCGAACCGATAACGTCCGCCTCGAGCAAGGGCATTTGGTCATCGAAGCCCACAAAGGGAGGACCGGAATTGCCGGTACCGAGCGGGATTACTCATCGGGGCGTATCCGCAGCAAACGGCGAGGCGACTGGACCTATGGCAAGTTCGAAGCCAGGATGAAGCTGCCTCGGGGCCAAGGGCTTTGGCCCGCTTTTTGGATGCTTCCGAGCGATGAAAAGTATGGCACCTGGGCCGCAAGTGGCGAGGTCGACATCTTGGAGTTCAAGGGTCAGGAGGTCGATACGCTCTGGGGTACGCTCCACCACGGAGGTAGTTGGCCGCGCAATAAGCATACAGGCCAGACCAAGAAGTTCGACGGCATCGATTTCACCCAAGACTTCCATGTCTATGGCATCGAATGGGAGCCCGGTGAGTTCCGCTGGCTGCTCGACGGCCAAGTGTGGCAAATTCAAAAGGAATGGGGAACAGAGAATGGCAAGTACCCACAACCGTTCGATCAGCCTTTCCACCTGGTTTTCAACCTCGCAGTCGGTGGGCAATTCGTCGGAGCTGTCGCCGAGCAGACACCCTTTCCAGCCAAATTGCTCGTCGACTGGGTCCGTGTCTCTCAGCGTTAAACAACGCCAATCGTTACCATCACCCTCACCGAATTCCTGACCCACTTCAACACCATGCGATCGATCCCCGAAGCCTCCAGAAACGCCGCTCGATTTCTATCCCTTTGTGCTTCGCTCACCGGAGGATTCTCCAGCTTGAGTTTTGGCCATGATGGGGACGAGGCGAACCACAAACCGACCAAGGTAGAGGACCGCGCGTTGGCGGCACCTACCCGGATGCCCGATCGTATCGTGCTGACCTGGTCAGCAGACCCTACGACCACCCAAAGTGTGACTTGGCGGACCAGCACCGAAGTCGAGGAAGCCTTCGGAGAAATCGCCGTTGCGACCCCTGGTCCCGAGTTTGCCAAAGCTGCCGTGCGGTTCAAAGCCGAATCGGTCGCTCTGAAGACCGATATCAACACCTCCCATTTCCATTCCCTGGTCTTCAAGGAACTCGTGCCTGCGACCAAGTACGCTTACCGCGTTGGAGACGGAGTCAATTGGAGCGAGTGGTTCCAATTCCGTACAGCGAATATTCAGCCCGAGCCCTTTTCGTTCGTTTACTTCGGGGACGCTCAGAACGATCTGAGAAGTCACTGGTCGCGAGTCATCCGGGAAGCCTATTCCGATGCGCCCAAAGCACGCTTCTTGCTCCATGCCGGAGACCTGATCAATACGGCCCAGTCCGACGCCCAATGGCACGAATGGTTCGGAGCAGGGGCTTGGCTAAACGCCATGATTCCCAGTGTCCCGGTGGTTGGAAATCACGAAATGCATAAAGGGACCGACGAAGTCCGACGTGTGAGCCACCACTGGAGACCCCAGTTTACCTTACCGCAACAAGGGCCCGAGGGCCTCGAAGAAACCTGCTACAGCTTTGTCTACTCCAATTGCCGAATCGTCGTCTTAAACAGCAACATGAAATTCGACGAACAAGCCCAATGGCTGGACAAAACCCTCTCTGAAAACACCTCTCCCTGGGTCGTTTGCACCTTCCACCACCCCATCTTCTCGACGGCCAACGATCGCGACAACGCGCTGCTTCGGAAATCATGGAAACCAATTCTCGACAAATACAATGTCGATTTGGTCCTCCAAGGGCACGACCATACCTACGGTCGAACCGGCATCCAAACCCCCAAAGCACTATCCAGCGAGCCTGCCGAAACCCTTGGAAACGTCCCAACCGGACTTACCCATCGCGACCAACACACCGGCACGGTCTATGTTGTCTCGGTCAGCGGTCCGAAGATGTACAACATCGAGCCCAAAGACTTCATGGTCCGCGTCGCTGAAGATACCCAGTTGTACCAAGTCATCCACATCGAGGATCTGAAATTACGGTACGAATCGCGCACGGCAAACGGCGAACTTTACGATGCATTTGAACTGACCAAACAACTTGGGCAACCCAACCAACTGCTCGAAATCCCCGCGACCATGCCCGAACGACGCCGCAAACCGACCGCTCCGATCGCACCCTCGGTCCCGACCAGTGGGGTTCCCGAGGCGTCTCCAAGTCCGACGAACAAGTAAATCACAAGGGTCAGCCGTCGACCTCGATCGCTTACTCGTCGCCCGAGGGTGCAATTTCACCCAACTGACAACTGATCCACGCAGCGACGACCGAAACCGGTGTGTTTGCCGACATGAACCGAACACTACCATCGCACATCGCGACGCGCATGGTTCATCAGTAAATAATCGCAGGATCAGATTAACGTGATTCACGCTCGGCGATCTGAAGAACACTGCGAGGTCCGCCATTGTAGAAGGACAGGTAGAGCAGACAGGCCGCATTCGATGGATTTAAAGATGAATTTCGTGTGAAGAGATCCATCGCGCGCTGACTATCTGCCGATGCGACCTGATCATGTCTTGAGACCGGTTTTGAGTGGATGTCGTCGACTAGATCGTAACATGGGGTTTAAAGGCGTATTCGATGCCGTACTTAAGGACAGACGCATTTCTTGTGAAGCGTGTTCGATAGTCGCAGCCTACGAGGGCAAGCAACGGAACCGGCTCGGGCACTTGCGAGTCCTGAAAACGGCTAGGCCATTATCGATCACTGGTGCTTCTGAGTCTCTGCGGTTTGCGTCGCATAAAATCGATGGAATTTGAACCAAATATCGAGGAATCCCAGGGGTCGAGGAACTCAATCGCCCCACCCCCCCTCCTTTGGGGGGGCTCGATTTTTCGAATTATTTGGAATGCAACGGATTGCATGGTCGTATCGGGCGTGTAATTTGAAATGTAGTTCCACTGGTGCTAAACGTCCCTTTTCACCTCCAGAGACCTCATCATGATTCGCTCTTGCTGTTTGCACTCGCTTGCTGTGCGTTTGTTTCTCGTCGCAACGGCCCTACTTTTTGGAATCGATTGGAATCAACCTGTCCGTGCCGGTCTGGTCGATGGCGGCGGAGATCTTGCCAATGACCTCAACAACGCCGTGCGCTTCGATCCTTCGACTCCCACCAATGTCATCGTCGCCTACAAAGACGCGAACCTTCCACTCGATAGGTATATTCAAATAGGGTTCTCAACAACTAACACGAATTCGTTTAATGTCTCAGAGATTGCATGGTCGCGTAACAACTTGAATTACAACAATTTCGCACCGAACGATTTCGTAAACGACATTACGTCAGGCGGGGCAATAAAGCTATCAAACGTGATCGATCTTGGCTCACCAATCGGCGGAAACTCGTCAACGCTTTTTTACCTTCGCTACACACTGCCGATTGGTATTAACGTAGGTTCGGTGGTACAGTCAACCTTCTATGCGAACTCAAATGGCGCAGTTTCATCCGGTCGTCTAGCAGATGAAATTGACAACAACTTCCTATCGATCACAAGATCGCATACTGCGGTACCTGAACCGGGCAGCATCCTGCTTGCTAGCTCCGCAGGAGGCGTATTCGCATGGCGTTTGCGCAAACGAGTACGATCGAACAAAGCTTCGGCCTAGCGAAATTCCTTCATCATTCTAAACGGTCGCTTACGTCGATTGATATGAAGCGCAAGCGCACTTCTTGTTTTCCGGCAGCTTTACGCCGAATGGCGTTGAATTAGTGAAAGCGGAAGTGCGCAAGCACTCCGGTGAGTGATGGAGTGTCCTCGATGTCGCAAGGTTTTCACCGGACGGCTTGCGCCGTTCCGCTTTTAATCCAACGCCATTCGGCTTTACGTCCGGCGAGGCTTTCGCCTCTTGCCAACTGCTCCCTTGGGATCCTGACGCATCGTATCCGAGGGGGCCGCAAGCACCACCGCCGCTTCGGCTCGGTCCAAACCGAGCCCCTTTTTGGATGCCTGCGATGCTCGCCGAATCTCCAAAACTTGGACATACTCGGCGCCGTAAAACAAAATCGAGATGCCGTAGTAGCACCACAGCAGCAACGCGATGAACGATCCGATAGCTCCATAAGCCGTCGTGTATCGCATGCCAATGAAGAATGCACCCAAAAGCCCACGGCCCACTTCCCAAATCACAGCCGCCAGCAGCCCCCCTCGAAACGCATCGAGCCATATCACCGGCCGCTTGGGCAAGATCCGATAGATCAACGTAAAGAGCATCGCATTGACCAAAATGGTCGTCAGCAAATCCACGGTGTTGAACAAATGGCCGACGCTCGGGAGGGTCTGCGAGGTCAACGAGCGGACCTGGGTGATCCCCATCCCAACGAAAAACAAAACCACCAACAAACCACCCAAAGACAAAAGCATCAAGAAAGCAGCAAACCGACTGCGAATCACGCGGAAGACCGTTCCTAGCAACGATGCGTCCCTCTGCGGCGGGATGCGAAAAATCCGGTCAAAGCCTCGGTCGATCTGAGCAAACACCCCGATGGCTGCCAAGATCGCTGTGAGCAATCCGGTCGGCCCACCCACCAAGGACTGGGTCGCCAAATGATCGAGCACTTGGTCGACCTGAAACCGCAACTCAGGGGTCGTTTGGGTCTCGACGGTGTCGAGGATCTCCTGCTGAATATCGATCCCGAATTGCGTGTACCGAAGAAAGATCCCTAGCCCCGAGATCAAGAGCAAAATCATCGGGAACAACGACAAAGCCAAATAGTAAGCGACACTCGCGGCCAGGGACCCCGCATCGTCCTCGGACCAGCGGACCCCTGCGTCCTTCAAATTGGGGAAGAAATCCAAAAGCCATCGCTTGCTATGCTCGACAGCTTCGGATTGGGCCGGACCGGCTTTTTGGGGACCTGTACTCATGGCGCGATTGTAGAATTGAAGCTAATCCGCCGCTAGCGGAGCCTCCGCTCAGGGTGTCTACTTGAAATTCTAACCGCAATAGGGGCTCGTCGAATCCCGCGTTTCGTAAATAATACACCCCGGGACTCGTCCGCCCCCACCCATAGATCCCCTTACCCCAACGACTTCACCTATGTCCACCGGACAACCTCAGCCGACCTCCGTCGCGACCATGCCCCCCTCGGCACCCCTGGGCCCACTTCCACCTCTGGATGTGGTTCCCATCGACGCGATTTTGATGGTCTCCTTCGGGGGCCCCGAAGGCCCCGAGGACGTGATGCCGTTCCTCGAAAACGTCCTGCGAGGGAAAAATGTGCCCCGCGAGAGAATGCTCGAAGTCGCCGAACACTACAACCATTTTGGCGGAATCAGCCCCATCAACGAACAATGCCGCGCTCTGATCGGGGCCGTCCAAACCGAATTGGACCGACGGGGGATCCGATTGCCCATCTACTGGGGAAACCGAAATTGGCATCCCATGCTCACCGATACGCTCTCCCAGATGAAAAGCGACGGCCGCAAACGCGCCATCGCTTTCTTTACCTCGATGTTCAGTTGCTACAGCGGCTGCCGTCAATACCGCGAAAACATCGCCGCTGCGATCACTCTGGCCGGCCAAGACGCTCCCTTGGTCGAAAAAGCTCGGATGGGTTTCAATCACCCGAAGTTCATCGAAGCCCAATCCGACTGCTTGAAAGCAGCACTCGATAAGATCGCCCCCGAACATCGCGCCGCGACCCCGGTACTCTTCTCGGCCCACAGCATCCCTAAATCGATGGCAGACCACTCTCGCTACGAATTGCAACTGCGTGAAGCCGCCAGACTCGTCTGCGAATCGGTCGGTCATGCCAACTGGGAAATCGTCTACCAAAGCCGATCCGGACCACCTCAGCAACCCTGGCTCGAACCCGATGTCTGCGATCGAATCGAAGCTCTCCACAACAACTCGAAGATCACCCATGTGATTGTTCAACCCATCGGCTTTGTCTCCGACCACATGGAGGTCCTCTACGACCTGGACGAGGAAGCTGCCGCGAAATCCAAAGAGCTCGGAATCGCATTTTTTAGAGCCCCTTCGGTCGGGATCCACCCGGCCTTCGTCTCCATGGCCGTCGACCTGATCGAGGAACGACTCGCCGCTGGAACCCCACGCATCGCGGTCGGAAATTATGGACCTAGCCACGACATTTGTCCGGCCGATTGCTGCATGTATCCGCAACCAACCCGACCGGTCGGCGCAACCAGACCGACCGACCCGGGCCGACCGGCGTAAACTCCCGCCCAGATCCCCATTGACCATCCCTTCCAAGTGGACTCGCTCGGTTCGAGCTTGATCACTCCTACCCCGCATCCCACTTATGAGATTATTCGCTAGATCCAATCCGTTCCACTGGGCCCTTAACTGGGCCCTTAACTGGGCATTTCACGGGGTACTTCTCTGGCTCGTATCCCATGCGCCTCTGGGTAAGCTCGCCTATGCGCAAACCCCCGAGCCGGTCCGGGCCCTGTTGATCGTCGGGGGCTGTTGCCATGACTACGACAGCCAAAAACAGATCATCAAGCAAGGCCTTGAAGCCCCCGCGCACATCGATGTGACGGTCGTCCACCAAGGTGGCTCGGGGACCAAAGCCGAAATCGAACTCTATCGCGATCCGAAGTGGGCCGATCGGTTCGATGTGATCCTCCATGACGAATGCTTTTCCGATGACAAGGACCCGCAGTGGCTTGCAAGGATCCTCGAACCCCATCGCAAGGGAAAGCCTGGGGTGGTCATCCACTGCGCCATGCACTGCTACCGGGTCGGAAACGACGATTGGTTCGAGTTCTGCGGCGTGACGAGCCGAGGGCACGGACCCCATTACCCCCACGAAGTCCGAAACGTCCAAGCCTCGCATCCGATCATGGAAGGCTTCGGTGCCGCTTGGGCAAACCCCGCAGGGGAACTTTATCGCATCGATCGATTCTGGCCGACGAGTAGCCCGCTGGCCACGGCCAAGGATCGCGAGAACGGGCAAGACCAAGTCTGCGTCTGGACCAACGACTATCGAGGCACCCGTGTCTTTGGCACCACGCTCGGGCACCACAACGAAACGGTCGATTCCCCGGAGTTCATCGGCATGCTCGCACGCGGCACGCTCTGGGCAAGCGGTAAACTCGCTCCGGAGTACCTCAAGCCCGCCCCTAAACGCTTCGAACGTGAGAATCTTGCGCTGGGTTCCAAGGTCACCGCTTCCTCTGAGCAAAAAGATCAAAACAACCTTATCGAATTCGCCGTCGACTCCAATCGAGCCACCCGTTGGTGCGCCAGCGGCGGAAGTTTTCCTCAGTGGATCCAACTCGATCTGGGCAAAACCCAATCGATCCATGGGGTGGGCATCGATTGGGAAAGCGACCAGTCGACCTACCGCTACAGGATCGAAACCTCCCTCGATGGCGAACGATTCGAAATCCTCGGAAAATCGTCTGAGGAAGGCTCTCTGGGCAAGCAAGCCGATCATCCGATCGAGCCGACCAAGGCTCGCTTTGTCCGTGTCGAATGCGCGGGCGCCTCACCGGGAGCTTGGGCTAGCATCCGCGAGATCAAAGTCTACGGCGGTGCGACGAAGGAGATCTCCATCGAGGACGCGAAAATGAAAAAGGAGCGAGAATTGCTCGGCGAATGCAAACTCCCCGAGGGTTTCGATGCGACCCTTTTTGCTTACCCACCGGCCGTCAACTACCCCGTCTTCGTCGCGGCAGCACCCGATGGAACGCTCTTTGTATCGAGCGATAAAAATGGATCCCTCGACCGTGAACTCAAGCGAGGCTCGATCGTTCGGTTGCAAGATTTTGACGGGGATGGTCGCGCCGATGCGTCCAACCTTTATGTCGATGACGTCGATTCCCCACGAGGCATCGTATGGGATCACGATCGACTCTACGTCCTGCACCCGCCTCATCTGAGCGCATTTATCGATGAAAACAACGATGGGGTTTCCGATCGCCAAGAGATCCTCTTGAAGGATGTCGCTTTCGGTTTCAAGGATCGTCCAGCGGATCACACCAGCAACGGAGTGACGATGGGAATCGACGGTTGGCTTTACCTCGCGATCGGCGATTTCGGGTTCATGAACGCCGTAGGTACCGATGGACGAACTCTGCAGTTTCGCGGTGGGGGCGTCGTGCGAGTCCGTCCCGACGGAACTCAAATGGAACTCTACAGCAACGGAACCCGCAACATCCTGGAAGTCGCCATGGACCCACTCCTGCGAGGATTCGCAAGAGACAATACCAACGACGGTGGGGGGTGGGATGTTCGCATGCATCACTTCAGCGGCGGCGATGACCACGGGTACCCTCGCAAGTACATCAACTTTCCGAATGAAATCGTCCCTCCCCTTGCCGACTACGGCGGGGGCTCTGGGTGCGGGGCGCTGTTCCTGGACGAACCGGGTTGGCCTAAAGAGCTCAACGATTGCGTCTATACGGCCGATTGGGGACGCCAGATGATCTTCAGCCACCGAGTCGAACCCAAAGGGGCCAGCGTTTCGATCGACCAGCGGGAATTCCTTGGGATCGAACGCGCCACGGATTTGGACGTCGATGCGAATTCCAATGTCTACGCATCGAGCTGGAAAGGCGCCACGTTCAACTACGCAGGCGAAAACGTCGGCTATGTAGTCCAATTGCGCCCCAAAGGCTACAAGCCCGAGGCATGGCCCAAGCTCGATCCAAACGATGCCCAAGGATGGTTCGAGCTGCTGAGCTCTGCTAGCCATCGACGACGGATCGAAGGCCAACGAGGGCTGGTCCGTTATGCAGCCGGGCATCCGAACCAACAGCTACTCATCTTGGATCGCCTTAAGCAACTTGCAGGCAACGACCAGACCGCTCTGAAGACTCGAATCGCTGCGATCTTCACCATCGGCCTGATCCACGACCAATCGGTCCGAGGAGGACAAAACCCATCGAGCCTCGCTCCACAGATCGATTCTCTCGTAGGCTTGGCCTCCCAACCTGCCGTGGGGGCTTGGGCGATCCGAGCCTTGAGCGATCTTCAAGTTTGGGATCGCCCCGAGGTTCTCAGCGCGATTCGCAAGGGTTTGCAGTCCGAGGACCCCAGAACCAATATCGAAGCCATCTTAGGAGTGACCAAAGCACCCAAGGGAACCTGGACTAATGACTTGGTTCGGCACTTATCTAGCAATGATGCATTGGTACGTCATTTAGCGACCAGGGCGTTTTCCAAACAGGATTGCGAGCAAGCTTGTTGGCATATCTTCAATACCCAGCCCAAGGAGAGCTTGGCCTACGAACATGCCCTACAAGCCTTAGCGATGAAGCACGATCCGAAGTTGATCTCCAAGCGGATCGAATCGCTTAACCAAAGCGACGGAAAATTCAAAACGATGGATGAAACTTCGGTTCGCATCCTGAGCAGGCTTGCCTTTCGCGAAGGAGCGTGGAACGGCGCGAGCTGGGGAACACGGCCCGATACTCGTGGCCCCTACTATCAACCTGAAGCATGGGAGATGACCAAGCCCATCGAAGAAGCCATCGATCGGCACTTGGCAAAGATAGACGCGGCCGATCAGACGGAAATCCTGCGCATGCTCGCTTTGAATCGATGGAGCATTTCTGAGCGAGTCGAAGGCTGGATGCGTGCACCGCAATGGAGCGAACTTCCTTTCGCCCAAAGGATCGGATTGCTCGAGGCGGCAGGCAGCCTACCCGATCCTGTGCTGAAATTGCTTGAGACTGTCTCGGGGGACCCGAGGCTTGCCGAGGCCGATTTGCTTCCAATGCTGAGCGTTTTGCTCAAGCAGAATTCCGAACAAGCAATTCCGGCGATCGGTGTTTTGATGACCAAGGCTGGCGATTTTTCGACCCGTTTGCAATCGGAAGCTTGGAAGCGTTGCTGCGAGAGCGATAAGCTCGCAAAGAACGTGCAGGGATTGCTCAAACGTGGGGAATCCGCATCGGGATTCCCACAGGCCTTGCTCGTTTCGGCATTGGCCTGTCGCAAAGACCAAGCCCAAAAAACCGAGCTGCTCGCGGCGATCGATTCGGTCTGGTCATCTTCTGAAATCGTCGAACGCCTCTTTGAAGTCTTTCGACTCGGTGAATGCAAACAAGCCGAACCGCTCGTGCGGCGAGCGATCCTAGACAATCGGCCCGCGATCGAGAAGCTAGGCAAGGAGTTGGCAAGCCAATGGGGGTTGGCCGACTTGAACCAGTGGAACGGTCCCAAAATCTCCACCTTGAAAAAAGAGGACGTGCTCAAGCAGGTCGTCGAGGCCCAGGGGGACAGCAAGCGGGGCGAGCAGGTGTTTGGATTGCTAGGCTGTGCCAAATGCCACGATGTCAAACCCAACGAAGTGTTGCGAGGCCCCTACTTGCCCAACGTCGCGAAGACCTACAGGCGAGATCAGCTTACCGAGGCGATTTTGATGCCGAGCAAATCGATTGCCCAAGGATTTGTTCAGAACGTATTTCGACTTGACGACGACCGGGTCGTATCGGGATTTGTGACCAAGGAAAGCCCGGAAAAAGTCGTATTGAGAAATGCGCAAGGAGAGGTCGTTGAGATCCAGGTCGAGTCGATTTCGGAGCGAAAAGAAAGTCCCGTCTCGGTCATGCCCGAGGGGTTAGCCGACGGCATGCCCATTACGGCCCTGGCCGACTTGATCAGCTACCTGGAATCCCTGAATTAGGACTGCTGTTCGCCGTGCTCGTGCTCAGTCCGCCGCGGCGGACGGTGCTCCGTGCTCGTAATCGAACCGAGGCAACCGCGACAGAATAACTTTTCGGCTGTGATCAACTTGACCTTTATCGAACTCAAATCCCAGTTGGTGCGGGTTGTGTGATGCTGAGCCGAGTTGACTGTAAAATAGCGACTTCCTCGCCGTTGGCTGCGGGTTAAACCATTGTTCTTGCATCGCATCGGATTTCGTTGTACTCGTACTCGTACTCGTACTCAGTGAAACGGTACTCGTACTCGATGGCTGCTTAATCTGCGGCGATGCCGATCGTTGATCGAGGCGCTTTGCGGTAACTTGCGGACCAATAGGCCAGATTGCTATACTGGATCGATTCGAGTACGAGTACGAGAAAAAGCACGAACAAAGTATTGGATCGAAATGCTCGATCGAGCTTTTCTGACGAGCCTTTCTGACTTGCGTAAAGTCTTCTCCTTGCACTGGGGCAATTCGGTGATTCGTTGGATTCAAGGAGTACAATGGAATCTGACCGTACGTTTCTCAAGGGATTGCTGAGCGAAATATGCCGGATTTGATTGCCCAAGGCCCGACGCCCAACGACCGCTGGCGACGCCCGTTGCCGGTCGACGGGGAGCCGTCGGTTTTTGTCTTGGGCAGGACCGCTCAGCCTTGGGCTGTCCCTTGGGACGACCGAATCTCCCGTCAGCATGCCGAGTTGAAGTGGTACTCTGGCCGTCTGACGATCGTGCGGCTTGAGAATTCCCGCAACCCTATTTTTCATCGTGGTCTGCGCAAGGACGAGTTTGAGCTCGGGATGGGGGATCACTTCGTCATCGGACAGACCACGTTTAGTTTGGTCGATCAGCGGGTCCGCGTGGTTGCCAAGTCGGAGATTCCCCCCGCGCTGACCGAGCAGACCTATGCACCTGGGCGATTGCGAAGCGTCCAGTACCGCGATGCAGACCGACGGATCGAGGTACTGAGCCGATTGCCGGAAATCATTTCGAGCAGTTCCGGAGATGAGGAACTCTATGTGCGGGTCGTGAATTTGCTCATGCAAGGGATCCCGCAAGCGACGTTTGTTGCGATCGTCTCGAAGCATGCCCAAGATCCCGAACCCGAGCCCGAGAAGCTCCCCTCGATCGAGATGACCCCTTGGACAAGCCAATGGCCTGTGGGCAGCGAGACCGGTATCCGGGTGCTGCACTGGGATTCCCGAGGATTGGCGCTTCGCCCGTTCTCCCCGAGCGCGCAGTTGATCCATCAAGCGGTAGGATCGAGTGAGAGTGTCCTGCACGTGTGGAGCCGCAGCTTGGATCGCAATACCCCCTTGCAGTACACGCAGTCCGAGAACATCGATTGGGCTTTTTGCACCCCGATCGCCAGCGAAGCGACCCCGGGTTGGGCGATTTACGTGGCGGGTGATTTTTCGAGCATGGACGCGTCGGCCTCGCGCCATGCGACATTGATGATCTCAGACGATCTTCAAGACGACATCAAGTTTGCGGAGCTAACGGCAACGACTGTCGGAACATTGAGGCAAACGCGATTGCTCCAGCGTCGGCAGGATTCGCTTCGTCCATTCTTTGCACCGATCGTGCGAAAAGCGTTGTTGGCAAGAGATCCCGAAGAGATCCTCGCGCCGCGCGAGGCCAAGGTATCGGTGCTGTTTTGCGACTTGCGGGGATTCTCTCGCCAGAGCGAAGAGTCTGCCGATAAGCTCCTTGAGCTGCTTCGGCGCGTCAGCGATGCGCTCGGGGTCATGACCCATCAGATCCTTCAACGCAATGGAGTGGTGGGGGATTTTCACGGCGATGCCGCCATGGGGTTTTGGGGATGGCCCTTGGAGCAGTCCGATTCGGTCCAACAAGCTGCTGCGGCCGCTTTGGCGATTCGCGCCGAGTTTGAGCAGTCGGCAGCCATCGCCCATCACCCCTTGGCAGGGTTCCGAGCCGGGCTCGGAATCGCGACAGGCAAAGCCGTCGCCGGTCGCATCGGTACGGTCGATCAGGTCAAGGTCACCGTCTTCGGTCCGGTCGTCAACTTAGCGGCCCGCTTAGAGAGCATGACCAAGCAATTGCATGCGACCATTCTGGTCGACGAGGTGACGGCCGATCGGATCCGCAGGGAGGTCTCTCCGAGCGTCGCTAGGGTTCGTCGGGTGGCCAAGGTGCTGCCGATCGGGATGAATACCCCATTGATGGTCAGCGAACTCTTACCCCCTGCGACAGCCGTCGGAAACGATTTGTCCGACCTGGACATTGCGCTCTATGAGAAGGCATTGGATAGTTTTCAGGACGGGAATTGGAACGAAGCGTTTCGTCTTTTGCATCAGGTCCCGGCCGAGGATCGCGTCAAGGATTTCTTGACCGTATTCATCGCGCAGAACGGCAGGGTGGCGCCCCCGGATTGGAATGGAACGATTCGCTTGCCCGAGAAGTAACGCTGGGGGCGTAGAGCGAATTTTTCGCAGGCTTAGTTGAGTCGGCGAAGATGGCGTTTGGGCAAAACGAACGTGGGAGAATCAAGCCTTGGCGGATTGCTCTGCCTCGAGTCCGGGCCGCCGAGCTACCAATCAAGCTATTAGCAAAGCTACTGGATTGGCCTCCGTCGGCTTTACGCCGGCGGGGCCAAGACTAACAGCTACGAAACCACTCGCGACACACCACTCTTTGCTCTTTCTCTTCCGCCTGAAAGGCGGAAGAGAAAGAGCAAAGCACTCAAAGAAAAACGCTTGGTAGCTGCTCAGTTACGCCTCCGCCGGGACGAGCCCGACGGTAGGCGAATGGGGAATGGCCCATGGATCGATTTAAGCGGCTTTTCGGTTTTGGGAGGGCAGCGCGGTAGCATCGGAGAGGACGCGGCGAAGTCGTTCGAATTCCTCGATGCTGGTAAAGTGGATGGAGATACGGCCGCGTCCTCGGCTCGATTGGGTGATATCGACGAGGGTTCCTAGTGCGAGTTTAAGGTCCCGTTCGAGCGAGGCGATTTGATCGGTTTTGGAGGACTTGCGTCTGGGGATCGCCTTGAGGATGGACTCTTCGTCCTGGGCAGCTTCAGCGACGGCTTGTGCCACGCGTGCTTCGGTTTCGCGGACGCTCCAGCCTTCTTGACGGATGCGTTGGACGAAGGCCAATTGTTCGCGTTGGCTACCGAGGCTCAGAAGGGCTTTTGCGTGCCCTGCGCTGATCTCTTCGCGTTGGATCGAGTCGGTGATGACTTCAGGGAGTTCGAGCAATCGCATCATGTTCGCGATGGTGCTGCGGTCGATTTTGAGTCGTTTGGCGAGATCTTCTTGGGTGCAGCGATGTTCTGTCAGGTAGCGTTTGAACGACATCGCTTTTTCGATGGCGTTGAGATCCTTGCGCTGGAGGTTTTCGATGATCGCAAGTTCGGCCACGAGACGATCGTCGGCCTCGCGGAGTTCGGCGCGGATGGTTTTGAGACCGGCGCGGACCGTAGCGCGAAGCCGGCGTTCGCCGCTGATGAGTTGGTAGCGATCCCCGGAGCGTCGCACCAGGATGGGTTGGAGTTGTTGGTGTTCCTTGATGCTCTGGGCTAGGGAATCGAGCTCTTGGTCGCTGAATTGGCGTCGGGGCTGGAACGGGTTGGGGTCGATCGCCTGGACATCGATCTCCAGGGACTTGAGTCCTTGGGATTCGGGCTCTTGGGGTCGGTTCGCCAGCGGAACGGACTGGACGCTCGGAGTGTGTCCCGTGGAATGGGGGTTTGCTGGATGGGGGTTTTGCGATTGGGAATCGGCAGCATCGCCGTGCGATGTGCTGACATCGTCGAGAGGGGTGCCCAGGAGGGCGGCCAAACCGCGTCCGAGTCGTCTGTCTTTAGTCACGATCGAGTACCTCCATGCAAAGTTCGATGTAAGCCCTAGCGCCTCGGGATCTCGGAGCGTAGCTCAAAACGCTCTGTCCGTGGCTTGGGGATTCGCTGAAAACGATGTCCCTGGGGATCCTTGTATCAAAAACGATGTCGCCAAAGAAATCCCGAACTTCGCGATCTACCTCATGGGTCAACTGAAAATTTGGGTCGAACATCGTCAGGAGAATCCCCCCGAAGGTCAGTCGGCCGGGTTGATTCTTCATGATGTCCCGAATGACGTGGATCATTTGGGTCAGTCCTTCCATCGCGTAGTATTCGCATTGGATCGGCATGATCACCTCGGTGCTCGAGGCTAGGGCCGCTTGGGTCAGTTCCCCGAGCGACGGGGGAGAATCGATGATGACCGCATCGAAAACGCCGGTTTCGGCATCGAGGTGTTCTTGGAGCCACTGGCGTCTGCTTTGGGTTCCTTTTTCAAGAAGATCGACGTCCTGGAAACTTCGGCAGCCGGGGAGAATATGCAGGGTTTCCAGACCTGAGGACAGGATCGAGTCCCGCAAAGGCATTTCGCCAAGCAGTGGGTGTCGATCGACGGGTTGGAGCCCCAGGCCGGTCGTTGCGTTGCACTGGGGGTCCAGATCGATCAGCAGCGTTTTTTGATTTGCCAGGGCCAGTCCCCATGCCAAGTTGACGGCCGTGGTCGTCTTGCCGACTCCCCCTTTTTGGTTTGCAACGCAAAAAATTCTAGGCATAGATTCAGGGCATAGATTCCGGGCATAAACTCAGGGCAACTCGGATTCTGGCATGGAACTCCAAAGGCTCTTGGAGCCATCCGGGACAGATCCACAAGGCGCAAAGCTCTGGACCTTACAGAGCTCGGCAGATCCAAGGGAATACCAGTTCCACGTATCACGCAAAATATTTTGGAAATTTTATCCTTTCTGCTTGAGACTACTGAAGTTCAGGGGCTTTGCTACAATAGAACTCCAACGCGATGCGCGGTCGGATCCTGCGTATCGACTCTTGATGGCCCTGGGATTCACCCCCCAAACTTGAACCACAGGCGACGATCGAGAGTTCCCCAGCCCCATCTCCCAGCCTCTATTCCCCAGCCACAGATTTCTCAATGAACAAATCCATTCGATTCCTGGCAGGCGCAAGCTTGGCCTCCGCCGTAGCCATGACTCTAGCCGCAGACGGCTTGGCCGTCGCCCAGGAGGGGGCCTCGAAGCTCAAGGCGACCGATTGGTACCATTGGCGAGGTCCCCAGCAAAACGGACAATCGCTTGAGACCGGACTGCCAACGAGCTTCTCGATCGAGGGCGAGAATCTGCTTTGGCGCAAAGAAGAGTTCGCGACGCGTTCGACCCCAGTGGTCATGAATGGCCGGGTGTATGTCGTCTGCAGGCACGAAGCCGAAACGAACAAGGAAGCCGAGAAGACCGTTTGCATCAACGCCGAGACTGGCGAAAAGATCTGGGAGAGCATCCACAATATCTTCCTCTCGGATGCACCTTCGGAACGTGTCGGATGGGCCAGTGTCGTCGCAGACCCCGAGACCGATCGCGTGTATGTCTTGGGGTTGGGTTGTACGTTCCAGTGCCTCGATGGCAAGACCGGCAAGTTGATTTGGGAACATTCGATGCTCGAAGAGTATGGGATGCTCTCGACGTATGGGGGGCGAACGAATTTCCCAGTGGTCTATGAGGACATGGTCATCATCAGTGGCGTCAATACCGGCTGGGACCAAACAGCCGTCCCGACCCACCGTTTCCTCGCAATGGACAAGAACACCGGAGCTGCCATCTGGACCATGTCGACCCGTCCTCGCCCAGAGGACACAACCTACAGCACTCCGATTTTTACGGTGCTCAACGGTCAGGCAGCGATGGTTCTAGGAGCCGCCGACGGAGCGATTTACGCGCTGCAGCCCAGGACCGGCAAGGTGATCTGGAAGTACCAAGCATCACCCCGCGGGATGAATGTCGCACCGCTTGTCGAAAACGGCATTGTCTACATGGGACACGGAGAACAGAACGAGACGGATCGGACCGTGCTCGGGGCCGTCTTTGCCATCGATGGAAACACCTCCGGAGATATCCCTGAGGAGAAACTTTTGTGGAAGGTCCCCAAGAAGACCGTCAGCAGGTCCTCTCCGGTACGTATCGGCGAGAGGATCTACTACCTCGAAGACGGCGCGGCGCTTTTTGGCGTCAACGCAAAGACCGGGGCGATCGAGGTGGAAAAGAAACTCGGACGCATCATGTTCGGCTCGCCAGTCGTCAGCGAGGGCAAGCTCTACATCGCCGAAAATACCGGTCGCATTTGGTGCCTCGAACCGACCGAAACCGAAATCAAGGTCGTCGGACAGACCAGGCTCAACGATGGAAGCGAAATCTTCGGTTCGTTCGCCATTTCCAACGGTCGGATGTATTTGCCAACCAACAAGGCCCTGCTGTGCATCGGAGTCCCCAAGCCCCAGGTCCCAGCGGATTTGAAGTTGCCCGAGGCCCCGCCCGAGCCTGCCGTAACCGACACGCAGATCGCTCATATCCAGTTGTGCCCGGTCGAAATGCTCGTCCAACCCGGCTCGAAGGCGAAGCTGCAGGTGCGAGGCTACAATGCGCTCGGACAGTACATTCGATTGGTCCCCGAAGCGACCATCGCCGTCGATGGAACAGGCTCCGTCGCCGAAGACCAAATCTACCTTGCGGGAGAAACTCCAACCGGTTCGGGCGTCAAGCTCGAAGCGAGTTTCGGAGAACTCAAAAGCACCGCAAGGGCTCGGGTGATCCCTCCGTTGCCCTGGGTATTTGACTTCGAGGACAAGAAAGTTCCCATGCATTGGATCGGCATGGCCTATCGGCATCAACCCGCCGAACTGCCCGATGGAGCCGGCAATGGCTTGGTAAAAATCAGCACGATTCCTAAGGGCACACGTAGCCAAGGGTTCCTGGGGTTGCCCAAGTTCCACGACTACACCGTCCAAGGTGAGTTCTATGCGATGGATACCAAGAACAAAGTACCGACGACCAAGTTGCCCGACATGGGGGTGGTGGCTCAACGATACACATTGGCCCTCGAAGGCTCCCAACGCTTGCAACTGCGATCCTGGGTGTCACTCCTCGAACAACGCTTTGCCGTGACGATCCCTTACGAATGGCAACCCAAGACTTGGTATGTCATCAAGCTCCGAGCCGAGACGGCCGAGGGCAAGGCGATCTTGAAGGGCAAGGTATGGAAAAAAGGGGAAGCCGAGCCGGAGGCTTGGACCATCCAAGGTGAGGATCTGACTCCGAACTTGCAAGGCAGCCCCGGACTATTCGGCAACTCGACCGACGCGGAATTCTACGTCGACAACGTTACCGTCACAGCCAACGAAGGCAAATAGAGAGTCTCGATGAGCCAGCCGATAAGCCCAGAACCCAAGCGACTCTACATCGAGACCGTCGGTTGCCAGATGAACGTTCTCGATAGCGAGATGGTCGTCGCCGCGCTGCGCAAAGACGGTTACGTACTGACCCAAGATCCGGCTCAGGCCGATGCGGTCTTGTTCAATACCTGTTCGGTTCGCGAGCACGCCGAGGAAAAAGCTTACAACAACGTCTTTCGGCTTAAGCAGTTAAAGCTAGCAAATCCCGATATGGTCATTGGGGTCATGGGTTGCATGGCTCAAAAAGATCAGCAGACGGTATTCGATCGGGTGCCTTTTGTGGATTTGGTGGTCGGTCCGGGTCAATTGCATCGGATCCCCGAGTTGATCGAGGGAGCAAGGCAGGGGGAGCGGCATCAGTTGGCAGTGAGTTTATCGCGTCGGGAGGGGAGTGCCGAGGAGATCAAGCGTTCGCACGAGACGTTCGATCCCTTGCGTGATCCTCAGATGCGGCCGACTCCGTTTCAAGCCTATTTGCGCATCCAGATCGGATGCGACAAGTTCTGTACTTACTGCATTGTCCCGATGACCCGTGGTCCCGAGCAGGGCAGGTCGCCTGAGGAGATTGTGCGGGAAGCAAAGATCTTGGCAGAGCAGGGGGCCAAGGAGATCACGTTGCTCGGTCAGACGGTCAATTCCTACCGTTGGGTCGATGGGCAGCGAACGACGCGGTTGGCCGATTTGTTGCAGATGCTCCATCCGATCGAGGGGATCGAACGGATCAAATTTGTGACCAGTTACCCCAAGGACATGACACGCGAGTTGCTCGAGACGGTCCGGGACTTGCCCAAGTGCATGCCTTATTTGCACGTGCCGGCCCAGAGCGGCAGCGATGTGGTCCTCAAGCGGATGAAGCGGGGTTACACGACGAGCGACTACTACACGATGATGGATCGCATCCGAGACGTGTTGCCTGGGGCGGCCGTATCGAGCGACTTCATCGTCGGTTTTTGCGGGGAAACCGAGGAGGACTTTCAAGAGACCGTCGAGATGGTCAAGCGTTGTCGCTTCAAGAACAGTTTCATATACCAGTACAGCGTAAGGCCGGGGACCAAGGGGGCCGAGCTGCTTACCGACGACATCCCTGAGGAGGTCAAGCATCGGCGGAATTTGGATCTGCTTGCCGTCCAGAATCAGATCTCGCTCGAGGATAATTTGACGTTTTTGGGCAAGGAGGTACCGATCCTCGTCGAGGGACCGAGCAAGTGGTCGGTGCGCAAGGGCCAGGCGGGGGATTTGCGTCAGATGACCGGCCGTACCCCTTGCGATCGGATCGTCGTGTGGGATGGCCATATGCGTCAAGTCGGCGAAATATTGCCCGTCGAGGTGACCGACGTGTACGCCTTTACGATGCTCGGGCGGGTTCGGACCGTCGAGCAGACCGTCGAGCAGACCATCGAGCAGAGCGTCGGTGAGCCTGAGATTGTTTTTGGATTGGACCATCTGAGGTCCAAGCCTGTCCAGGGGGCCATTTAGCGGTCCGTTTTTGGGTGTTTAACCCTTTCTTTTTCCAGTCGGCGCGTTTCGCGCTAGGGGTCTGGAACGTGTTTTTTTTGCGATTGGCTAGACGTTACAACCGTCACGCACGGCAAAGCCTTTGCAACTAATCTACCGAAACGTCTCAAATTACCTGACCTGCCTAGTTTTTGTGGCCCATCCTTTTTCACCAGTCGATCTAAATCGCCTGTTGGGATTAGGTTCCCAGACGCGTCGAGTGCCAGAGACATCCCCATGCGGTGTTTGCTCCGGTCTCGTCAAGAATGCTCTTTTCTCCAAGCAAGAAGACATCAGCCGCAACTGAGTTTTCTTTCCGGGAAGACGAGATCGTTCAGGGACGAGACCCTGCCTGAGCAAATTTGTTGGCATTGAACAGGAGTGCCTCGGAACTCGGCCGTCAAGAACCTTAAAACCGCACAACGGAGTGACGAAATAGCAGAGCGTCGCCTCGGTTGATACTAGTGTCCTGCGTGGTACTGCAAAACGTTCTTAGGGAGAATGGAACAATGAAGAAGCTATTTGCTCTTCCAGCACTGATGGGTCTTGTGACCGCATTGAGCGCTGGAGCTGCTCAAGCTGCGTTTGGCGGCGCGATCAGCTACGACACCAACGAGAAGTTTCCTACACGGTCAATGTACCGGTTCGGGAAACCCACACCGGGGTTCGTAACTACACGGTCCGACGCCCAGTCTATGAGACTCGCACCAAGCAAGTGACGTACAACGTCTCTCGCCCTGTGTACGAGAATCACAGCAAGGTTGTCAACTACACCGTTATGGTTCCTCATCGTGAAACCCACGAGAAGGTGATCAACTACACGGTTCGCCGACCTGTACAAGAGACCCGAACCAAGACCATCAACTACACGGTGATGAACCCAGTTCGTGAAACCCACGAAAAGGTTGTCAACTACACCGTGATGAACAAGGTCATGGAAACACGCGAGCAAGTGATCAATTACACGGTCATGGTTCCGGTTACCGAAACCCGCGAGCGAACGGTCAACTACTCGGTTACCAAACCTGTCAACTACACCAAGACCGTCACGGTCCGCGGTGGAAGCTGGCAAACGGTTGAGGAAGAAGTCGCCGGTCCTGTCATTCGCCGAACGGTTCGCGAACCAGGCACCTGGACCTTTGATCCTTCGACTTGCAAAAATGTATACTGCCCAGGTGAGTGCCGCGTTGAATGCGTGCAGTGCCCACCGAAGACCGTATGCAAGAAGGTTTGGGTTCCAACCTGCGAAGAGAAGACCATCGATTGCGTGCGATACGAAAAGGAATGCTTGACCAAGGTTGTACCTTACACCGTGACCAAGTGTGTTCCTGAGTGCCGTCAAAAGACCGTCACTTACAACGTCTGCAAGCTGGTTCCTGAGTGCCGTCAAAAGACGGTCACTTACACCACCTGCAAGATGGTCCCAGAGTGCCGATCCAAGGATGTAACTTACACCGTCTGCAATTGGGTATGCGAGCCACGAAGCAAGGTTTGCACCTACACCACCTGCCGATTGGTTCCTGAGTGCCGCCAAAAGACGGTCAACTACACCACTTGCCGCACGGTTTGCGAGCAACGCGTCAAAGACGTTTGCTACACCGTATGCAACTGGGTTTGCGAACAGAAGAGCGTTCCTTACACCTACACCACCTGCAAGATCGTCAAAGAGTGCCGCACCAAGACCGTTCCGTACACGGTTTGCAAGCCGGTTACTTACTGCGATACCATCAAGGTGGCCAAGTGTGTCAAGAGCTGTGTTCCTTACACCTACACCCGATGTGTAGCCAAGGTTGTCTGCGAAGAAGTTCCAGTGACCGTTAGCTGCGATCCATGTGCAAATGCAGGTGCTGGAGCCGGTAACGCTGGCAACGGTATCCTCGGCGGTCGAGGTCTGTTCAACGGACGTTTGATCAACATGCTTCGAGGCCTGCGATGCCATGGTGGTTGCCACCTGCTTGGCAACGGCTGCGGTGCTGGCAACAGTGCTGGTAGCGGATGTGCCGCTGGCGGATGCGATGCAGCTCCTAGCTGCGGTTGCTAGTCCGACTCGGAAGCGATAACCCAAAAATCTCTAAAACGGCTGGTGATCTTTCACCGGCCGTTTTTGTTTTTGCCCGGAGGGCGGCATATCTCTGCCATTAGTGCGTAAGCCACCGGATTCGGGAGATCACCGCAAAGGCGCAAAGGACACAAAGGAAACAGCCAAGGGACCAAATCGCTGCCAGTGATCGATAGGCTCTGGTTCCGATCGTTCGGCGTGCTTGGAGCCTTTGGCGAACAGTATCGTTGATTCCTCCGAAATCACGACGCTTTATAAAAAACCGCTTGGCCCCCCCTGGCCCCCAGGGCTTTGGCTGGGGGAGAGCGGGGCGGGTGAGGGTGAGGGGGGAAGACCGCGCGTAAGGATCTTTGGATAGGGGTAGGGAAGTCCGGTTGAGCCGGACTCCCCTCCCTCCAAACCGTACGGGCGGTTTTCCCGCATACGGCTTTCCAGTTAGTAGTGTCCCTGACGGGATTGTCCGAAA
>JAJTFB010000067.1 GCA_021300015.1 Pirellula sp.
CTGGGTTGCTGGCCGCTGGGCTGCTCGCCGCTGGGTTGTTGGCCGGGGGCTTGGTCCATTCGAGAAGCCAATCCAGAAAGTTCGGCTGCCTGCTGAGTGAGACTCTCTTTGGCTTGATTCAAGGCCGCCAGGGGCGCCTCTGCATTCGGAGCCCTTTGCGGTTGCGGGGCCCCGTTTTGCCTTGCTTCTTGAACTTGATTGCTCAACTGTTGCTTGGCTTCGCCTGCGGCTCGGTTGACCTGCTCGGTCGCTCGCTCAACATCTGGCTTGACCTTTTGGCCAACCTGATTGGCCTGTTGTTCCAATCGTTGTTTGCCTTGCTGATTGTTCAGCCTTTCCTCGTGCCGAGCGCTCCGCGTTAACTGATCAGCTACTTGATCGACGGATCCTTCGACCCCCTTTTGAGTCGGATCGCCTTGGGCCAATGCATCGGAAGATGGGGACCTAGCCGGCGGCTGGGCGACTTGTCCTTGCAACCCTTGCAATTGACTTTGCAATTGATCGAGTTGCTCTTTGGCGGATTGGATTTGCTCTCGGGCCAGGGCAGCCATCGGATTCGATGCGTCGAGATTGGCTCGTTGCGCAGCTTCGGTCCGTTGCTCGGACTCTTTGGCGTTCTTGGCTATCTCCTGGGCGGATTGCGAAAGCTGCTTGGCCGAAGTGGCTCTCTGCATCGATTGGAATAGCTCTCGGGTCTTTTGATCGACCTGGGCTTGCAATCCTGCATCCTCGGGTTTCTTTTGGAGCGCCTCGAGCGATTTTCCTCGTTCGGTGTTTTTCTGCTGCATTTCCTTATCGCGCGCTTCTGCCTCCTTGCCCAACTGGTTGGCAACCTGTTCGCGCCGTCGTGCCATGTCCTTGGTTTGACGAATCTGCTGATCGCGCATTAAGGATTGGGTGGATTGGGCTTCGGTCAATTGGGCTTGCCTCTGCTTGTCCTCTTTAAATGGATTTTGATCGACGAGTTGATTCAAATTCGGGTTCATCTCACCGAGTTGCTGCTGCGCTTTTTGAACTTCTTTCATGAGCTGATCGGTTTTCTCTTGGAGCGACTTTTGCGATGCATTCGGGTCGGCTCCCTGGGCCTGCCTTGCTGCCGCCAAAAGTGACTCCGTCACTGCCGCCACATTTTTTTGCAGCTCCTTTTGATTGATCCTTTGGATGGGTGTTTGCGCTTTATTGAGCACATTGGCCGCAAGGCTCTCGGCGTTTTGCGCCAGAGCCTTTAGCTGCTGGGCTTGTACGGCTTTGGCATCCATGGATTGCGCGTCGGAATTTTCGAGTTGTTGAGCCAAAGTCGCCTCGCGCTGGGCGGCGTTTCGCAACTCGGCGGCTGCATCGCTGACGTTATCTTTGGAGATTTCCGAGAGTTCCTTTTGCATCGGTTCATTCCGTCGCAACTCTGCCTCCAGAAGCTTGAGCAGCTCTTCGGGCGAGTTCTTCGCCAGTTGATTGAGCTGTTCGGCTTGCTGGTAGTTGTCCAACAACGCCTTGGCCTGCTCGACAGGGTCCGTTTGACTCTTGGGGGAATTGGACTCTGGCTGCAACTGTGCGCGGGACTCACTTGCGGCGGCCAAGTTGCTTGGCTGGGGATTGGCAAGCGCTTCTTGGACCCTCTCGAAATGCTTGGCGATCGTCTCTAGAGTTTCGGCTGCCTGCTGCTGTTTCTCTGCCGCTTGCTCTACCAACTGAGCCACTTGCGTCGCATCCTGCGAACTGTCTTGTGCATCGATTAGCTTCTGATTGGCTTGTTCCATGGGCTCCTGGACCGCATCGATCATGCTCAGAGCTCGATCGGAATCCTTGGCTGCCTGCAACTGCGCATCATTGAGTAGGTCTTGCTTGGTGGCCATCTCCAAGAGGGCTTCTTGCAACTGCTCGATGCTTTGCTCGACTTGCTCTTGTTGCTGCGCGCTATCCTGCGTTGAAGTTTCAGGATTCCGTGTTTTTTGCTCAAGCTCCCGAGTTTTTTCGGCTGCGATCTGCGCCAGTTGGGATACCGTGGGAGCGAATTTCGAGAGCAGCTTTCTGGCTTCGTCAACCGTCGGTTGCGCATCGGCCAAAATAGCGTCGAATTCACCTAGCAGATCCCCAAGTTCTGGGGCTGCATTGAGCATGGTTTCGTTGTTGGCCGATCGGCGAGGGTCAAGCTTCTGACGGATCGCATTGGAGACCGGTCCCCATCGCAGCCCATTGAGTCGGTCTGCGACCGGATTGGGAAACCCGGATTCTTTCATCCATTGGTGGGTCAATTCGCATCGGTGATTCATGCTGTCCCATTGGCGCAGGTGGCTCAGACGCCCCTCGGGAGTCTGCCAATCGTACTGCTCTTGTCGCCGAAGCGTTTCGAGATTCGATCGCATGTCCTGAAGTTCATGCGCGGATTCTAAAACCCGATAAGCCTTAGCGATCGCACGGAGATCCTCCCGCATTTGATTCCACTGGGGTGTTCCAGTTGGTAACTCTAACCACGATCCGAACAGGCTCGTCCATGCTCTGCTCGCTAGCCCCATATCGCTCGGAAACATCCCATCGATGGGTTTGCGCTGTAGGTGAAAGTCGCGACGGTCGGTGATTTGATCCGAAGCAGGAAGCGTTTGCATCGTCAATTCATCGAGCGTGGCCGATCGGAGCCGCCCCAAAATCTCGCTGTCGAGACTGCTGTCGCTTGCCCATTCGGCCGTTCGGGCTAGCGTGTCGATGCTCCGCTGCAATGCGTTACCTACACCGGAACCCCGGACGATTAAGTCCTTCCTCACGTCGGAGATATTCCATAGCAATCCCCCGTCCATGTTAAATGCCCAATGCTGTCCGTTCAGATCATTGGAGGATCGCTCCACCCGCTGACGCAACTGGGCCAACGCTTGGGGTGTAGGTTCTGCCTGCGCCAAATCGCGAATCTCTTGGCGAGTCTGGTCGATCGATCGCATCAAGTTCCTGGATTGGTCTTTGAGATTGGGAGCCAAATACGATTCCATCTTGGACCCTAACTGCATGGCCCCCTCAAAATATTGGTCGGCGATCGTCTGTGTCCTAGCCAATGTCACGAAATCGATCCCATCGGTTTTCTCAACTTGCTTGCGCTGGTGATCTCGCAAGACCATCAAATCCTTCGTCATCGCCGTAAGGTATTCATGCCCGAGCAATTGGCGATAAATGTCGCTCAACCTCGCAGAGGACGATTCAGCCTCATCGAACGCACCGATCGAACGGTCGATCTGTTGCTGTAGAATCTGCGCAAGCTTGTCAGGTACCACCAGCCCCTTGCCCTGGACCTCGATGGGAGTCCAAGCCTCATGATTGGCTGCCAGAGCCACCATCGTCGCTGCTTCTCGCTCCGACTTGGAGACGGCCCGGACCACAAATTCCGTTTCCGATTGATCCAATACCCTTGGCAATTTGCCGACCATCTGCGTCGCCAACGCGCGAATTCTCTCGGTCTGTTTCATCCACTCCTGACTGAATTCCTCGACCTCGCTCGATACATTCCGTCGGATCGCAGCGTCGAGTTTCGGGTCCTTCAATTGCAACATCTTGGGCCTCAAATCGACCCGTTTGGTCCGGATCAAATCGGCTAACTTCTGCAATTCAGGTCCCAGCACCGATCGCAAATACAACGCTTGATGGCGATTGCGATCGAAATCATCGGAAGCCAAACTCAATTGGATCGGAACGGAATAACTGACATGATCAGCCGAATCGATCGCCGCCAAGCGCACGCTCACCACATCGCCCGAACGGAGCGATTCGGCAAGCAAATCCCATGTCCATACCCCGACCGACCGGGTCGGTTCCGATACACCGTCGAGGGGAGTCCATGTCACCATTCCGCTTAAAAAGTTGATTTGTTGTCCGCTGGCTTGGGTCAAATTCAACGGCAACTCAAGGGTCTTGTAGGGCTGCCGATTGACGGAGATCTCTTGCCGAAGGGTCGCGTTGGGCAAATCATCCGCCAAGGCCGCAGAGAACTTCACCAACTCGTGAGGAGAGACAACCCACATCTGGTTGGGACTAGGAAGCCTCTCCATGAGCGTCTGATCGCCAACCATCCACGAAACGCTCGGCGATTGGTCCTCGACGACATCGACCTCGTAGAATGGGCTGAATGTGTTTTCGATAGGGGCATCGGCACCGGGAACTTCAGCAGCGAGCTTGACCTGATACCTCGCATCCTTTTGCGAGGGCCAAAGCACGCTCCAGCGTTTGGATGTTGAATCGTATTCCATAGGGATCGATTGCTTGTCGCCCGAGTCGAGATCATCGATCGTCAGACGCGCAGAGGTCAACGGCATCGAAGGCTCGATTGCCAAGGTCATCTTTGAGCCCGCAAGCAACCGAGCGTCTCCCCGGTCGCTCGATCGATTCGCAAGAGCGACTCGGGTGTACTCCGGGTACTCGACGGTCTGATGGAACTCGACCACTTTGGGCCGTGGGGTGGTCCGGAGCTTGCGATACGGACTGATCGCATCTCCGGTAGCAAAGCGATATTCGAGTGTTTCATCGCCGACGGCCATCGCCGTCGCAAACACCAACGGGTCCTTCTGGATTTGTGTCATCGCAACACGTTCCGGACTGGCGTAGCGTCCCTTAGATACCAATCGTGTCTCTAGAAATGCTTCTTGGGTCTCTAAGCCCTGAACCTCAATTTCAAACGATGCGCTTTGGTTTTCAGGCACCGTGCTATCCTCGCGAGCCGGGGATCGAACCAAAATTTTGGTCTTCGACGGACGCTGAATTTCCATGAATGGAAAAAAAGCCCGTGCGAAGCGTTGCGGCATATCCATCCCCGGCAAACCGCAGAGCGCCCCCACAAACCCCACGGCCCCAAGCGCTGCCAAAAGACTCGATCGGACCAAGGACCATGGAAGCAGTTTAGAAATGGGCAATCCAGCCAACTGCTGCGCAACGTTGCGCTGGATCGCCGTCAAAAACTCCGGACTGAAGTGCCGACGGTCGGCTGGAATCTGCTGCAACTCGATGGCGGACAATAGACTCTCGTTAAGGTCGGGACTCCCATGTTCAATATGCTTGGCCAGTTGAATCGGATCGTCCTTGCGCCACAACCTTGCAATACCATACCAAAGCCCCACCGTGGCGCTGAGCAAGTACATCCCAACACTCAGTGCCCATCGGGTTGGATCATCGATCCATCGCAAGGTATCGAGGAGCACTAAGATCGACGCGCAGGCGATCATGCACAGGACCCCAAGGGCGACTCCCTGAACAATGAGGATCCCGGTTTGCCGGAAACCGAACCGACGCATCCAATTCTGAATTTCCACTCGGTGCGGATCCAACACCTCGCCTTGCTGCGGCCTCGGATCCATCGATGCTATGGTTGTGCTCATAGGTTTGTACCTGTTAAATGAATCCAGCCCGTTTTCTGAGATACCATTCGAGGGCCAGGAGCGTCATGATCGCCAAAAACCATGGATAACTCTGCCACAACAATGTCCGAGATTGCTCGATTTTACCCGTTCTTAAAGCCTGCAACGACTCGTTGACCCGGTCGGCTTGCGATTCGTCATAGTATTTCCCTCCCGTGGTCTTTGCGATCTGTTCCAAGACCGATCGATTCGATGCCAATTGCTGCATCTCCAAATCCTCCGGCGGATGGACCAAAAACTCGGTCTCCAAATCGATCGCTTCGGTCGGTAAGCCTGGAACCTCCAATCGCACCTGGTATCGCCCAGCCAGCAATCCACTAGCCAATCCCGAGACCATTCCCGATCCCTGGGTATCCTCGGCCAATGGAAAACTCTGAACCCGGACCCCATTTTGCTCGATCACTGCCATGGCTCGCACGCCGCTCAAGGGCTCCTGCTGAGCATCCCGAAGCCTCGCACGGATCGGAATCTGCTGCGAAAATCCATACACCCGCTCTCCGGAATCCAAACCGACATAGTCGTTCTCAACCGCATAAGGAGCTTGCATGCTCCACTGAGCCAATTGGTTCCAGAATCGCTGGTGGTAGAGATCGGCCACGTTGTAACGCCACCGCCAAGTCTCATCATTGGCCAAATAGACCACCCGACCCTGCCCGCTTCGCCTCGTGACAATCATCGGATACTGCTTGTCCTCATTCTTGCCGCTTACCATCACCTCAGCACCCGGAGCCGTCTGCACCCGACGGGCCGAGCGGGGCGTGGGAAACGACTCCCACAAACGCCGATTGCCACCGGTCTCTTGCTCGAAAGCAAAAGCCCTCTGCTCGACGGCCGCAAGCTCCAAATTCAATGCCGATACGGCGATCGGAGCCGTTTCGCTCTCGATGAACGATACCGGCAACCAATCGACTTCCTTGTCCCCAAAAACCGCAGGCGGCTTGTCTCGACCACTGTCGATGAGAATCAATCCGCCCCCGAAGTCGGCGATGTAATCGGCCAACCAGCGCAATTGCGTCTGACTCATCGACGAGAGACTATCGGCCGCCATGACGATCAAGTCCACGCCCGAAAAATCCTCGCGCGTCTTCGGGAAGGGGTTCGATGCGAACTCCTCTGGACCGAGAATCGCTTGGAGATCCCAAGTCGTATCGCGACCAAACGCATTCTTGATGTATCTGGATTCCCAACGCCCCCTGCCATCGAGGACCACGACGCGGTTCTTGCGGATCACTCCCCACAAAGACGACTCGAACTTGTTGTTCTGCTCGGATGCATCTTGACCAGCGTGCACAACCTCAAACTCCAAATCCAAAGGGATCGCCTTGGATCGAGTCGCAGCCTGTTGAGCTCCAAACAACTTATCGCCGGTGATGCGATATTCGATCGATCGATTCGGATTCCCATCCGATTCGAACGATTTGCTCCACACGACCTGTCCGTTCGAGCGAATATCGACACGGTACTGCCGCCCCAGGGGTACTTGCTGCTTGATCGTCGCGGTCCCCTGAAAGGAATCGGCTTGAAACATGCTGCGGGAATGCTCAACGGCCAGAACTCCAAGATCCTCCGGCTCGGACTCCCGACCGTATCCGATCGCAAATACAGGGATCGATGCTTGTGCAAACCGCTCGGCGACGGAACTCGGCGACTCGCCGGAATTGCTCTGCCCATCGGAAAGTAAAACCACCGCCGCATAAGGCTTCGTCGCCCGGGCCTGCTGCTCCTCCGCCTGCTGCTCCTCGGTTGCCCCTTCGCTTTTCCCAGAGACTTCCCCTGCACCCTTGGAATCCGATGCCGAGCCGAGCACCCCGCCGGATCTTAGCACGGAGGAAAGTGCCTCGCCAATTTCGGTCCGGCGACCGCCTGACTCGAGTTGCAAACTCGTCGGCTTGTTGGACCTCTCAACCGTCGAGTCCCACACTGAGGAAACTCCGGTCTGGTTAGGTGCTCCCTCTACTCCGGTAGCACCCGCGTCGGAAAACGGAAATAGTCGCAAATGAAATCGCCGTCGCTGCTGATCCAACCACCCGAGTTGCCTTTCCGATGGACTGCTGAGCCACTGCGTGGCCCTCTCGAGCCTGCTGCTGGGAGTCGTATCGGATTCCTTCAAATCCATGCTTCCGGAAGTGTCCACAAGGACCGCGATGCGACTGAGCTCCCCGGAAACCCATTCGCGAACCCAAGTCGGACCGGCCAACATCCACAGGATCCCGCCCAAGGCCGCCGCGCGGAGCGTGGGCAAAAGCCACCGATAAGGCGCTCGCGCATGCCGCGACTCACGGTAGTACCACCACCAAACCAACACCATTCCAAGGATCGAAACAGGGACCATCAACCAAAAAGGCAACAGGCCATTGAACTCAAACCAACTCATGCTGCACCCCGCTTGGTCGAACCTGTCGCTTGTTCCATTCCCGTCGGCATCCGGGCTCCCGAGGACCGCGGTGAGAGTGACTGCTGAAGAAACATCTCGGCGAGAAACATCGCCAAAAGCCCCAGCCAAAACCAAGTCCAAAGCTCTTTCCCACTGGAATTGGTCTTCTCCTGCTCGAGCCAATGCTTTGCGTCTTGGTGCAACGTTGCCGATGACGACTTGGCGAGAGCTTCTTGCTCCTCGATCGCCATGAGATCTCGGCTCAACTCCTGCTTGCGATCCGCCGCAGTCGTGGTGAACCCGTGATAGAACCGTTCCTGGTCAGCGACCGCTTGGCCGATCCCCTCGAGTCTTGAACTCCCTAACGACACCAAGCTTGCCGGATCGGCTTGGAACTCTCGGGCCGTTTGGCCCGGCACCTGCAACGAGAGCTTTTTGGCTTGCGAAAAACTCTCGACCCAGTTTTCTCCTAACTCGGTCTCTTCCCAACCTACCGGCCACCTCAGGGCAGTGGTCATCATCCGCTGGACCAGGGGCAAGAAGACCGGCAAGGCCGGTAGATTGCTATCGTCATCATCGCATCCGCTGGTCATCCAAAAACAACGCCCTGAACCCAACGCAACACTGACCAAGAAGGGGAGGCCGTCGTCGTAGGCCAACGTCGTGATCGGCGCAATGCCTTGGTCTTCGTCGAGCTTCAACGTATTGCGAGCGACAAACCTCGCCGAACCGAGCGAATCGAGCGATGCCTTAGAAAACTCGAATGCCGCATTGGCCGTAGGTTTGATCGAGCCCTCCCAGGGGGCTCTGGCTCCTAGAGAACCTATCCTCAACCCACCCTCGGCCACAGGTTCCCACGCATTGAGCCGATCGACCTGGACTTTATCTCCCAAACATATCAACAGCCCCCCACCCTGGTCGACAAACCCACGGAGCCACTTCCTCTGGTCCGGATTGAAATCGGCAACATTGCACGCGATGACCCCCTGAAATTCCTTGAGCATCGCCTCATTCCACCCTCCCGCATCGACGAGCGACGTCGTGAACAAATCCCCAGGCTCTCCCCGGAGCAACGAGAATGGCGTCAAGGCGAGGCGAACAAAATCCGACTCGCTTTGCATCGCTTCTTTCTTTCGATCTCCATCGATAATCAGAATCTTTGCCGGCTCTCGAACACGCACCACTTTGGTCATGGAATGGTCTTGTGGACTCGCGTCACTCCAATCCGCAAACACCTTCAGAACCGTGTCCTGTGCCTTTGTCGACGTCCATCCAAACCGAACGGTCGTGGTCGAATCGGCCGCGATCGAAACCGATTGCCGCTCGAGTTCCTTGAGCCCCTCCATAAGCACTACCGGGACCTGAACGGCCTGCTGAGAATCATTCTGCAACGTGACGCTGAGGGTCAACTTGCCCTGAGGAACGACCTGGGACGGGACGGATTCAAAACTCACAATCGACAAGTTCGATTTGTCTGACTCTTGAGCTCGGCTCCTGGGATTCAAAAAACTCCACGTGATCGGTACCGTTCGACTCGAGAGCTGCTTGGCGACGTCGCGAGCCAAGTCTTGCTGCGGAGACTTCCACTCGGATGCTTGGAAGTCCGAAATCAACAGCAGATGTCGCCTTGGATTGGAACTTTTCTCAAGCCAATTCGCGGCCGCTTGCGTGCCCTCGGCCAAGTCCAATCGACCGGCCGATTCGGCCCGATCGTTGAGTCCCACCAAACGCTCGGCCAACTGACTCGGTTGATGCTCTGCCCAGGTCTCGACGGGCTTACCTGCGAGAATGATCGAAGCGTCTGAGCCGGCCGGAAGCCCCTCGAGAATTTCCTGAATCTGCACAATCGCCTGCTGAAGCCGATTCCGCTGCTCTCCCAGACGCCCTGCCTGCGGATCGATGCTCTGCATCGAAAGCGAATCGTCGAGCACGATTGCCAGACTCATCGGTGTTGTCCCCGAGGCGTCCTTCCATGACTGGATCAGGGGCCGAGCCATCGCAAGAGCCAACAAGATCGGTATCAAGCAGCGGACCAACAGCAGCAGCAATTGCTTCCACTGAATCCGCCTCGAGTTGACCTTGACCGAGGAATCCAGAAACTCCATCGCCCCCCAGTCGATCGTCAGGTACTTGCTGCGATTGAGCAGGTGGATGATCAGCGGAACGGCAAAGGCGGTCGCACCGAAGGCAAGCAACGCATTCAATAAAGTCATGCTTGCCCCCGTCGTGCAATGTAAGTCGCCAAAACAGAACTGAAGGCCTCGGAAGTCCGAACCGGAATCCAATCGATGCGGTTTTGCTTGCAACCGCTTTGGATCGACTCCTGATGCATAGCGAACTTTCGCAAGTAGGATTCCCGCAACGAAACCGGATCGACCAGCAACTGCTGTTCTGTGAGTTCGAGAGATCGAAACAGAGTTCGATTCTGAAAGGGGAAATCGACCTCGTCGTCATCGATGATCTGGAAAAGCAATACTTCTTGGTTGTTGGCTCGAAGCATCGATAAACTCTTGAAGAGCTCCGATACATTTCCGAAGCAATCGGATAAAACCATCACGATCCCACGCTTTCGACACAGACTCAGCAATTGATGCAAGACGGTTCCAAGTTCCGTCTCGCCTCGGCACTCGGCGCCGGCGAGCGTTTCTAATACCAATCGCAGGTGATTCGGTCGCGATCGCGGTGGAATATGCTTGCGAATCGCCGTGTCGAACGTCACTAACCCTACCGAGTCCTGCTGGGAAACCAAAAGATACGCTAAGCAGGACGCGAGTCGAATCGCGTAATCGTGCTTGGTCAATTCCCTAGACCGTGTACCGCTGTAGTTCATCGATCCGCTCTGGTCGACGACCAACATCGCACGAACACTCGTCTCATCTTCGTACTGACGAATGTACAATCGGTCCGTCTTCCCAAATAACTTCCAGTCGATCGATCGTATCTCATCGCCGTGAACATAAGGTCGATGCTCTTTGAAATCGACACTCGCCCCGACGTGCCTCGATCGATGGATCCCGCCGGTAGCTCCCTCGACGGCGTCTCTTGCAAGCAACTGCAAGACGGATACTTTTTCGATATCGGTCGGCCTGAGCCAACGGAATAGTGGGTTAGCGGTCACTGAGACTCTCGCGATGACGACAAAACGGCAGTTCGGCTAGCTGGCACTGGCCAAGCATTCAACCGATCTTGGGGGTGGGAATTGAGGAGGCCCCATCATAGCATCTGGGAATCCTCAATTCGAGCAATTCATGGGTTTAAGCCGCCAAAAAGACGACCATCGCGCGTTTTGCTCGGGCGTTGAAAGCCCCGATATTCTCTTGCATTAAGCGACGTAAGGATACCCAAAAGTCTTTGCCACCGCCTCGTTGGTGACTTTCCCCAAATGCACATTGAGCGACTCTCGCAAGGGCTTTGAAGCCCCAATCGCTGGCTCGATTCCCTGTTGGGCCAATTGCACGACCCAAGGCAACGTGACGTTGCACAAGGCAAATGTGCTGGTCCGACCCACCGCACCAGGCATGTTGGTCACACAGTAGTGGACCACATCATCGACGATGTACGTCGGATTGCGGTGGGTTGTCGGCCTACTTGTCTCGATGCACCCCCCTTGATCGATCGCCACGTCGATAATCACACTCCCGGGCTTCATGAGTTGAAGGTCCTCTTTGCGAACCAAATACGGTGCACGTGCGCCGGGGATCAACACCGATCCGATGACCAAGTCGGCGAGTTTCAGTTGCTCGCGGACATTGTAGCGATCGGAGTAAATCACGTTGACGTTCGGCGGCATCACATCATCGAGGTAGCGCATACGATCAAGGTTCACATCGAGGATATTCACGTCGGCTCGGAAACCGGCCGCGATCCGCGCTGCATTGGCCCCGACGACTCCACCTCCCAAAATGGTGATATGCGCCGGTGGCACCCCGGGCACCCCTCCGAGCAAAATCCCACGCCCCATTTGCGGCTTCTCGAGGTATTTCGCCCCAGCTTGAATGCTCATGCGACCGGCCACCTCACTCATCGGAGTTAAAAGAGGCAAGCGACCCTGAGCGTCCCGCAGCGTCTCATAGGCCAAGCATGTTGCACCGCTGTCGATCATCGCTTGGGTTAAAACGCGATCTGCTGCAAAATGAAAGTAAGTAAACAGAGCCTGTCCGCGTCGAATCATCCCGTATTCGGCTTGCTGGGGCTCTTTGACTTTCACGATCAAGTCAGCCTGTTCAAAGACCTCTCGTCCGGTTTCGACCAAGGTCGCGCCAGCTTGACGGTACGAATCGTCGGCTAACCCCGAACCGAGTCCTGATCCGGCTTGGATCAACACACGATGCCCACGGGAGACAAGCTCTTCGACTCCCGCAGGAATCATCGCAACTCGGTATTCATCTTCTTTGATTTCTTTGGGGACACCGACGATCATGGCTGGGAGTGCTCTGGGGATGGAGTTAAGATAGACGGTAGTCAATACGCCCCTTAGTGTATCGTTTTGGCAGGCTTGACGCCATACGCGACAGTGCGGCGTCCCGGTGGTCCTCTCCTCATGTGGTCGAAGTAAACTTGCGATGATCGATGAAAAAAAACGCGCTGTGCAATCCGATTCGACCCCCTCGACCCTAGCCCCTCCGACGAGCTACCTCGGTATCCTCTCCTACCTCGGGCCAGGCCTGATTATCGCCGCTAGCATCGTCGGAAGTGGCGAGCTGATCGCGACGACCCTGACAGGTGCTCGCGGCGGCCTAAACCTCCTGTGGCTGATCATCCTCGGTTGTGTCGTCAAAGTCTTCGCGCAAATCGAAATCGGAAGATTCACCGTTTCGACCGGAATTCCAACCCTCTCTGCCCTGAACACCGTCCCGGGCCCCAAAATACCCGGCCGTGGAAACTGGCTTGTGTGGTACTGGTTCTTCATGTGGTTTTGCAGCATCGGACAACTCGGTGGGATCGTCGGCAGCGTCGGCCAAGTCCTAGCGATCGTCCAACCCCTGACGACCCAAGGAGCCGATTACAAAACCATCGGAAACCTGGAAACCCAAATCAAACTCGCAACCGTCAAAAACCGATCGGCCAATTCGCAAGACATTGAAACCATCGCAATCGAAACGCTTAACCTCGAAAAACAACTTAAACAACTTGAGGAACTCAAAGGTGCCTACCTTGCAAAATACTCGATCGCGAAAAGCCCCGACTCGACGATGCCCCTGGACCCATCCAATCCAAACCGGAGCAAAAGCAACGAAACATCCTCCGAACTCGTCTCCTCGATGAGTGTTACGGGACTGCCAAGACCCATGGACGATCGCTACTGGGCTATCCCGGTCGCTTGCATCACCGCTGCCTTGCTCTTCTACGGCGGATACTCCCTGGTCCAATCGGCCTCGACGGCAATGGTCGCGATCTTCACGCTCGTGACCCTAGCGACTGTCATCGGTCTGCAGGCCAAACCCGATTGGTCCATCAGCCTGAGCGAGTGGATTCAAGGCCTTTCGTTCCATCTGCCCGAGGGGGATCGCCTCAAAGCCCTCACCACGGCGCTGGCAACCGTAGGAATCATCGGCGTAGGGGCCGCCGAGCTGATCCAATACCCCTACTGGTGCATCGAAAAAGGCTACGCTAAACACACCGGAATCGACGACGGTAGCCCAGCTTGGCTCGAGCGAGCCCGAGGCTGGCTGCGCGTCATGCACTACGACATCTGGGTATCGATGCTCATCTACACGACGGCCACCATCGGCTTTTTCGTCCTAGGGGCCGGAATCCTCCACCGATCCGGAATCCAACCCGAGGAATCAAAACTGATCCAAACCCTCTCGGCAATGTACGAACCGGTCCTGGGCTCCTGGGCCCCACCGATCTACCTCTTCGGCGCCTTCATGGTCCTCTACTCGACGTTCTACGTCGCCAATGCAAGCCACGCGCGCACGTTCACCGATGGACTTCACGTTGTCAATATGCTCTCAGACAATCGAGAGTCCCAAGCCAACATGGTCAAGCTCCTCAGCGCCCTGTTCCCCATGCTTTGCTTAGCCGTCTATTGGTTGCTACCAAACCCGGCTTGGCTTGTTCTCGTCAGCGGTTCGGCACAAGCCATCATGCTTCCGATGCTCGGATTCGCCGCCCTGTACTTTCGCTATTACAAAACACGCCGTGACCTGCTCGGCTCGCGTTGGATTGAACTGGGCCTGTGGATCAGCGTTGCGTTGCTCTTCGCGATCGGCTTTACCAATCTCTACCTTGAACTGAGCAAATTCTTCAAGTAATCCGACTCTCTGATCGTTCAACGAAGAAGGCCGACGGTAACTACCGCCGGCCTTCTTACGGGTGGTCCCTGGCGTCGGGGGACTTTTAATCAGTCCCCCGACGCTCAGTCTTAAGCTCTACCGTGAAGCACCGCCGACCGGCAATTGACCCAGTAACTGCCAAATCTGCGGCTCAATGCTGCTCCTACCCAGGAGGAAGGCCGGTCGAGTTTTCCCGCAAAACCCCGACCGCCGATAGAGCTTGATTTGTGATTCTTTGAAACCAAGAAACCATTACCGCAATACCGACGACGGTGTCAACGGCGATTTCTCAGTACTTGATATTGGTCTTAGGTAATTTCTCCTGCAAGTCCGCCACGGCCTTTTTGCTCAAGGTCGTGTTCGTCAAAATCAATTCTTTGAGGTTCTTCAGCTTGGCTAACTCCCCTATCTTCTCATCGGTCACCGCCGTCTTTCCGATGTGGAGAAACTCCAAAGTCTCGATCTTTGATAGAGACTCAATCGCCCCATCCCCGATATTCGTGTCGTCCAGGTTCAACCGCTTAATCTTGCTCGACATCAAAGAACTCAAACCCGAATCGCTCACCCGAGTATGCCACAAATTCAGATCTTCTAACTTCAATAACTTACCAATCTCCACCAGTGCCGCATCTTTGGTCGTCGTTTCGCTCAAGTCCAACGCGGTCAGATTCGGAAACTTGCCGATGTGCTCGACGATCCCTTTGGTCGTTACCCCACAGTCGCGAAGCTTCATCTTCGACATCTCTTTGGCCCCAGAGAGCGCGGCCAATGCGTCGTTGCCCGCACGGGTTCTGAAAATATCAAACTCCTTGAGCTTAGTCATCCCGGACAATGCAGCAAAACTCTGATCCGTTACCCCACAATCCTGAAACGAGATCGCCACCATATTCGTCATACCCGACAAATACTTCATCCCTTCGTCGGTGATGCGGGGACCCCATAGACTCAAATTGCGAAGCTTGCTCAGTCCCTGTAGGTGCGCAAGACCCGCGTCGCTGATCTGATTGCAGTCGGATAAATCCAACAACTCCAACTGCACGGTGTCCTTCAAATAAGCCAAACCTGCATCCGATAGCTTCGTCCTCGGGGCGCGAATCCGCTTGATGGTTTTGGATTGACCCAGACTCTGCATGCTCGCATCGGTGATTCCGCATCGGTCCAAGAGCAAATCATCGACCTTCGGGAACTTTGCAATTTGAGCGATCGTCTCGTCGGTGATCGACGCTTGCTCCATCCGCAATGCCTTGAGATTCGGCATCGACTTGAGACTCACGATCAACTCATGCGTCGCGGCAGGACCACTGACCGATATGGTCTGCACCGACGGAATCTCCAGAACCCTCGGAAACGTCTTGATCCAGTCATCGCCGCACTTACGAAAATCAACGCCGATGACTTCTCCATCCTTCTCCTGAACCGCAATCCCAGGCATCGATTTGATCGCAGCGATCGCTTGAGCGACTGCCGACTGGCTCGCGGCCGACTTGCTCGTAACTCCAGCCGATTCTTGGGCATGGCTAAGGCCCGAATGGGTCCCGCAGGCCATTGCAAGTCCAGCCCCAATCACTCCGCTTCGTACGACCGTAAAGAACATAGGTTGATTTCGCTTCATGAATTTCGATTCCGCCTTAGGAAAAAAATCTCAAGTTTCCAGCGGAGCTTTGTCCGCATCTGCTGTGTATCTTCGTTGAGCTAGATTACCTTGGCAAGCTCTCCGAAGCTAAAATGACTCCACCGGCGCCTCCGATTCGAAACTTCAGCCGAAATGGTAAACCTGCATGCTAAAGCGGACAGGAAGATCGAAAGACTCGTACTGCTACCAGCCCCCCTTCGGTGCTCTGACCGACCCAGACGGTATCCACTTCTCGGTCTTTAGCCAGTCGGCCACGGCGATGCGGATACTGCTCTACTCGTGCGTCGATGATCGCGAACCGACCCTGTCGATCGAACTCGATCCCCACCACGACAAAATCGGCAACGTATGGAACCGCTTCCTGCCCAACCTGACTTCCGGACAACTCTACCATTTCCAAGCCGACGGGCCCTTCCGACCCGAACACGGGCTGTGGTTCGATGGCAATGCTCGCTTGATCGACCCGTATTGCAACGCCTTAGCTGGAGACTTCCAACCATCGACCGATGGCGTCATCCGCCCCCCGAAATGCGTCGCGATCGACCACGCTTTCGACTGGCAAGCCGACCGGCCACTGAAAATCCCGATCCAGGACTCGATCCTCTACGAAATGCACCTTGCAGGCCTGACCAAACACCCATCGAGCGGGGTGTCCAAGCCGGGAACCTACCTCGGAGCCATCGAGAAAATCCCCTACATCAAAGACCTCGGTGTGACGGCCGTCGAA
>JAJTFB010000068.1 GCA_021300015.1 Pirellula sp.
CCCCAAGCTTTTCGCAGACTTCCACGCTCTTCATCGCCTCTCAATGCCGAGGCATCCCCCGTGCGCCCTTAGTAACTTGACCATCGGAATCTCAATCTCAAACCAAACCAATTCCACCAAAACCAACCCCTTGCAGGATCAGCCCCAATGCAACTGCACTCGGCTTGCTATCGACCTCCAATTCGCTCTCTAATTCACGCTCGTTCAAATCGGCCAGAAACCCCTAGCGAATTATCTTCGACGGACCCACAAGTAAACTTGCAAACCCACCTGGAAAAATTCTCTAGAAGATCACAGAACCGGATTCAAACATTGTAGTCGCCCAAGCCATTTCTTTCGAAACGCTTGGCGTCTAGATGCCATCTACCAATCCAACCAAATTGTCAAAGATCAATTGTTTCCTTGCGAAACTTGCTCACTTGCCTTGCGGTGTCGTTCGCGTCGTTTCATTCAAGGGGCGGAATTCTAAGTTACCGGCCCCGTCGTGTCAACCGCATTTTTCATTTCGGTCAACTTGTTTTTTCGAAGGCCAGTTTTCGCCGCGTTTGACCGCTTCGTCTACCCCCTTCACGCCGCTGCTTTTCCGCCAACGGGATCGCTACTGAAGGCCGACTACTTTTCGAAAACCATTCCTATCCAAAAACCAAAGTGGAGGTGAAGGGACTTGAACCCATGACCCTCTGCTTGCAAAGCAGATGCTCTCCCAACTGAGCTACACCCCCGGTGTTTTCCCGCAAGGTTTCCCTTGAAGTGTTCCCACCGATGCGCACGCGCGGATTCGAACCACGGACCTCGTCGTTATCAGCGACGCGCTCTAACCAACTGAGCTACGTGCGCGAAGCCCAAGTTTGCCACCCCGCAGTGCCAAAGTGGATGCGAAAGTGTATCGATTCATTCCCCGCTGTCAACGGATAAAATCCGAAGGAGCTTTCGAAGTCGCAAAACCTCGATTCCCCATCACTTGGCACCCCCTTTGGGTCCCGCAGGTATCGTCTCGTGGGGCCCTGCTTGTCCAGCAATTCCAACCGTTTCTGTCCTTTATCTCCCCCGCTAAGCGATCGGTTAAGCCATCGGTCGCTACAGGTTTCGAGACACAGGGGTCCTATAAGCTGCCATCGCCGGAATCGCGCCAGCAAGTGTTCCCACGAGCACCAAACCAGGCACGATCCACCACTCCCAACTCGATTGGAACGACATCCAGTCGATCTTCACCCCCGTCGCTGGCATCGTCCATGGATTGCTCAAAGGGCCCAACGCATGCCCCACAAACCAGCCGACAAATCCACCGACCAAGGCAATCAAAAGCGACTCGAGCAAAATGATCGCCGTGATGTGGTCCCGCGATGCTCCCAACGCTCGCATGACGGCTATGTCCTTCTTGCGCTCGTTCATGCTGTTGTAAATGCTCACCAAAATGCTGATCGCGCTGACAATGACCACCAAACTGGTCAATGCCAACAACGCCCATCGAAGCGGTCGGACAAACACCCCCAATAACCCCTCGATCTGACCGATCGGCGAGACGGCCTGCGCAAACTTGGTCTTGTTGACCTGCTTTTCCATCCCGATAGCCGCAAATCCATTGGGCTTGAGCAAGATCGCTGTGACTTCCCTCTTCTCGATCGGCAATCGTACCCTGGACAACATCCCGGTTCGCTCCGGGCCCTGGGCCGTGCCCCGCTTCTCCAATCCCGACTCCTCGTCCCGCTCGGGAGCCACATGCCCCTCGAGCAAGTAAAAGCCTTCGATGTTGACAAACGCCCCTCGATCGTTGGGATTGCCCGTGGGCTCAAGTATCCCTACGACGCGGAATCCCTGACCGTGGGTCTCGCCACTCTCGGCACCATGCGATGCAAAAATCTCATCCCCAAGACTCAATCCCATCGCCGCTGCGACCTGCGATCCCACAACGGCCTCGAAATACCCATGCTGCTCTGAGTAGTCCTGGAAATTCCGACCCCGCTCAAACCGGTACTCCTGATCGTTGCGGTCCCCATGCTTGAGCAAGCCAAAATAATCCGGGGTCGTGGCGATGCATCGGAACTCCCCTACGTAATCCCCCATGCACAAAGGAATTGCAAAGCCCCCCTGCATCAAAAAAGAATACAGCCCAGCCCGCTGCGGCTCCTTGAGCTCTCCTCCTAACCTGGCATGCTCTTTCTGCCTGCCATCGCCAGGCAAGTACTCCATGTAGTAGGAATACGGGACGTTTTCCACCGGCTGGCTCAAGAAAAACACCGTGTTAAACACCAGTTGCAATGGACTCCCCTTGGCTCCCACAATCAAGTTGTAGCCGACGTTGCTGGTCCTCTCGAGGGACTTTTCAATCACCCCCGAAACCGTCAAAACCAACACCACCAACGCCACCCCCAAGGCCATGCTCAAGGCGGTCAAAAACGAAGCCAACTTGCGATATCGCAGATTCCGCAAGGCGATCGATAACAGACTCATCGGACAACTCTTTCCGGATAGGAAAATCAAAAAAGCCAACGAAATCAGAGCTCTAAGCTGGATTAGGACGCAACGCTCGGTTGATCGTCGACAACTGCTCGACCCGCGAAAAACGACGCGCCACGGCGTCCGAATGGGTCACCAACAACAACGCCACGGACTCCTGCTCGCACTGCTGAGCTATCAACTCAACAATCCGATCCTGATTGGCCGGGTCGACATTGGCCGTCGGCTCATCGGCCAAAAGCAAAATCGGACGATTCACCAGCGATCTGGCCACCGCGACTCTCTGCTGCTGCCCGACCGATAACTGGCTAGGCAAATAGTGCATCCGGTCGGATAACCCAACGCGATCCATCAATTCCTTAGCCCGATCCTGCTCGCTTTTGCCCCCTGAGCCCCCTCGGCCCATCAATCCACCTTGCGCAAAACTCATCCCCAATCGGACGTTTTCCAATGCGGTAAAGGCGGGCAAAAGATTGAACGTCTGGAACACATATCCCATTTTCGTGGCCCGAATCCTGTCCCGCTTGGCCTCCGAAAATCCCATCAAATCGACCCCTTCGAGCTCGATCGACCCACTGTCGGCATGCACAATCCCGGAAATCACATGCAAAAGGGTGGTCTTGCCACCCCCGCTCTGGCCCCTCAATACCACCTGCTCGCCTCGCGAAACGTCAAACTCCGGCACATCCAAAATCGTCAAACGCCCACCCCCGGGCTCTTCGTAGTGCTTTTGCAAATCCCGAATGGCTAACAACGCTCGGTCCTGCTGCTGACTCATCGTCGATCCTTCCCATTTTTCATACGCTTGGCCCTCTGCAACCAAAAACACCTCAAAAAGCGACGCAAATCACCAACCCCAGATCGTCTCTACCGGCCAACTAAACCCGCCTCGACCGCTGCTTGATCGCTCGGTCTATCTCCCGCCTCGCATCGTTCTTCTTGAGAACCTCCCGCTTGTCATGCAACTTGCGACCCTTGCACAGGGCGATCACGCACTTGGCCACCGCCCTGTCGGTGAAATAAACCCGCAATGGGATCAAAGTCAGTCCACGCTCCTTGGCCCTACCGGCAAATCGTGCCAACTCCCGACGATGCAACAATAACTTACGCATCCTCTTGGTCGGATGGTTCCAAAAGGTCGCCTGCCGGTACTCGTCAATCTCGCAGTCGACCAACCATAACTCCCCATCCTTGAACCTCGCATAAGCCTCCTCGATGCTGCAGCGCCCATTCCGCAAACTCTTGACCTCACTGCCATGGAGGACCATCCCACACTCGATCGAGTCGAGGATCTCATACTGATGCTTGGCCCTGCGATTCTCCGAGACGCTCTTGAACGTCGCGCCAGGGCTGGCTTTCGACACCTCGGATCCTTTCGATCCTGAAGCATTCGCCTTGCCCGCTTTGGGTTTTACCGAGGACTTTCCTTGGGATTTGCCCGCTTGTGCCGCCGTCGGCTGTGGTTTTTTCTTGTTCAAACGTGCCCCTCAAAACTCATCGTTGCGGAATTTCAAACACGGCGAACGTCGAGTTCTCCTCCAAAACGCCCGGGTACAACATCGGTAAAAGCGGCGGGCTCTGTCCCCCGACCCGCCTGTCTATCAATACGTATCGAAAACCATAGCGTTTGTGGAGTTCCAAGATTTTCTCGGTCGTCCAAGGCTCAAGCGATCGCTCCGAATCGACCGGATAACACTCCGAGAGCCGCTCAAACCACTCGACCACACTGGCCGCATCCTGCGGCATGTCCTTCCAAGCAGCCACCTCCCCACGCTGAGTATGCCACTTGAAGGTCTGCTGATTCCTGGGAGTTAACCATAAACTGCCCGGCTCGGTCTTGCTCCGAACATACTCGCAAACCCTTAGCCAGTCCTCGTAATGGACTAGCTGCTCGTCCAAACCATCGGACTTGGACAACAGCCGGGCCCGCTCCCCCTCGCCCACCCAATCGCTGCCCCGCGTTCTAATCCGATCCCAAAGCCCCCAAATACCCAACAAAACCACAATCATCAGCACGATCTGTCTAGCCCAAACCCGATCGCTGAGCCCCTGGCCACGCGGAGAAACCCAAGCCAACCACACAAGCCCCACGGCCAACTCCAAGGGCCAAACCACGTCGTTCCAACGAAACCAATAGTACTTGAGCACCCTTGCCGACGACTCGCGACTCCAAAATCCCAAAACCGAACCCCAATCGATCAAACAACCGACCAAGGCCACGGCCAATCCAAAAAATGCCTGCAACAAAATAAATCGCATCCCATAAGTCCAAGCAGACCAATCCAGACCAGTCAAATACCCTGCCCTTTTCTTGGTCCCAACCACCCCAGAGACCCGCTTCCGATCCCCCAAACACAAAAAAATGACCCCCAAGGCAACCAAAAGCAACACTCCAAACGATTGCCAACGCACCGATGCGATCGCACTCGGGGCCAAATGATGCCCAAGCCGCTTGTAAACCTGAATCATCGACGCCTGGGTCGATACCCAACTGCTCGCACCCCAATCGGCCATCAACGGAGGAAGCATCCCCGAGCCCAACCCAAACAACGCCAAGGGAATCCCCCACCCGTTCCTGAGCCACCAACCGTTCGATTCCCCGTCTCCATGACCTGTCATGCCGGGGCTAGTCCCCATGCCAGAACTCTCCCCCGACTCCCCCGACAAACCCCGAAATCCAAATCGATCGATCCAATAGCTTGCAAAAATAGAGCCCAAAAACACCCACAAACCCACCACCACATGCATCGCGCCGGCCAACCCCAAACACAACCATCCCAATGTCCAACGCTGCGAAAAGAAAAATCCAAACCCCAGAAAAACAAACGCATAAGCCGCAACCTTGGCCTCCACTCCCCCCACAACCCACTCGCCGGCCAAATGCCCCCATCGCATCCCAAAACACCAAACCCCCGCGCTTAAGGTCCCAACCCAAGCCCCAGAGACTCGATCGGCCGAGGTCCGGAACACTCCCCGCATCATGCTCGTCCACCCCCAAGCCAACATCCCCCAGACGACGATCCTCCCGATCCACACCGCCGTCGGCATCGAACACAAGCGTGTGAGCAACCCAAACGTGGCATAAAACAACGCATGCGCATTGGCCGACTCCAGGAATAAATCCCCCCGCCCATACCCGGAATCCCAGAAATGTGCCGACTTGGTCCAATAATGCGGCTCGTTGACCGCCGGCAACCGCTCCAAACCCGTCAGGAAAAACACCAAGAAAACACCGACGAAATCTACGGAGAACCGCTGCGTCCAAGATGTCCGAGCTCGGCCGGTAAAATCAGCCCACCCTCGTGCACCATTCCCTTGAGGCTTCGATCCGATCGATCTTTCCGACGACATAGGCTTCTCTGGTGAGGAAATAAGAGGATTCAACGGTTAGCGAAACCATAACGCGCTCAGCGGTTTTTTCGAGGGAATTCGCTTCGGTAAGCTCAAGTTTTTCTTGACTACCCCAAGGGCCGACTTACAGTTGAACTGACGCAACTTGTCTGCACGCGTGGGTTTTTCAAGACTTACCGCACTGATTTCTAAGTTCCAAGAAGGAACAGCAACCTACGGCGGCACGAGCGAGTCATCAAATAAGGAATTGGGGTTACCCCAAAAAAAGGAGGATAGGAAGTCATGTTAGTTCTGTCTCGAAAAACAAACGAAAGCATTGTAATCAATAACGAGATCACCATCGTCGTTGTTGAAATCCGGGGCGATAAAGTTCGGCTAGGAGTCGAAGCCCCCAAGGAAGTCCCCGTCCACCGTCGAGAAGTCTACGACGCGATCAAACGCGCCGTCGATGAAAACAACTCCAATCTCGACGCTCATCTCGACCAAGCCTCCCCCTGACGCGATGGGCTCAAGTGCCCATCCCCCCGCGTTTCGAATCCAATCCATCTAGCCAACGAAAAAAGCCACCGAGGTTTTGCCCCGGTGGCTTTTTTTGTTGGATCGGATCTAGGCGGAAAGAGAGTTAGTAAGGACTCGATTCACCAGCATCGGGATCGCCGCACATGTGGAAGTGATTATGGTCGATGTAGATTACCTCGACGCACTCGTTGTCCTCAAGCGTGTAAGGAACCGGCCAGCCGTTGATTGTTCGCTCTTCGAAGTACACCGTGCACTTGTAGTGGGCATGGTGCAATTGAGCAAAGCCAATCAAAGGGACAAACCGAGGATCGTCGACATAGTCGGCTATCTTGACCTTGGTGATCCGAACCTTGTTCCGCTGCTTCTCATGCAAGAAAGGAACCCCACCACGGATCGGACGGGCTCGCTCCAAAGCATGGATGACCTCGTCGTCACTCGGCGGATCGATCGCCACGTGGGCTCCCGAAGCGACCGGAGGTAGAATCGGCACGCGAGCATACCGCTCATGGACATGGAACTGGACCTCTTCGCTGTCCTGCAGGTATGGAGATATTGGAATCGGAACTCCAAATGGTCCAAGACCCATGTTCGAAAGGCTGATACACCCGACCTGCGACAGCGCCGCCGCCGATAGGACCAACCAAATTACTGAATAGTGTCGCTTGCGGGACATCGATTAAACCCTTCTTGTTCTAAGACGATTGGACTCGTCGGACAACAAGAGTTTCGGCCGTCGGCCTGGTAAAACTTGCGGGTTTTTCCGTCTGCAACCGAAATTCCTACCGTAGCAGTCGCAACGCATTTAACCTAGCTTACCCCCACGCCTGCAACCTTCCTAGCTTCCTGTGCCCCGAGCACCCCAACCCGCCAGCCAATCAACCTTTCCCACTAGACGCAACCGGCTAGATTCGAGCATGATCCCAACGTCCTTTTTCCATAGGACCAAACGCAACGCCTTAATGACCCTTGAACAACAACGACTCAATGCGATCCAGCTCGATGGAATCGATAGCCAAACGCCTTTTGGGCTGCCTGTTCCTATGCTCCCTTGCCGGTTGCACCCTAGGACCCTACCGCTACGGCACCGTAGAGACCTCGTTGCTCCCTATGGATTCGCCTCTGAGCCCCCCGGTCCTCGTCGGCGGCCCGGTCCCGGCGATGGATCGATTCGAACAAGTCGTCAATGCCCCCCGCGAAGCGATCTCCAACTGGGGGAAAAAACTCGCCCAACGCAACAGCGGCCTAGAAGCCCCTCAAGCTGAATCCACCCAACAAGACGCCCTGCTGGCCGCCGTGGCCTTCCTCGAAGACAACGACCTACACGAAGTGATCGTCGAAGCCCATCACCACGACCCCCTCGAACAATGGAAACGCCTCGAAGCCAACCCCAATATCCATCCCCTCTGGAAATACACCGACGGCGCGGCGAGAATCGGTGCCTACGCCATGTTTCCTCCACGCGTCTACCGCTTCGACGCCTACAACCCCTACACCAAAACCCTCTCGATCAACTCGAAAAATCCCGCCGCAGCGATCTACGAAGCAGCTAAAGCAAAAAAACACTCGCTCGTCGATTGGCCCGGCGCTTATGCCGCCCTGCGCTACGTCCCTCTTGCCCCCGTGGGACAACAAATCGCCGTGACTCAAGATGCGATGGCCTACGTCCAACAAAACGCCGATCCGACGATCGAACGCGCGATGGTCTCGCACACCCTCTCGAATCTCACCGGCTCGGCTCTGCTGAGCTCCTCGGCGCTGACTCCCCAACTCAACGAAATCCCACTGATTTCCGCCCCTGCTTCCCAAGCCATCGGGGCCGCGACCGGAAACATCGCAAGCCGACTGCTTACCCCTCGAGAAAATCCCATATATCGCTAGTGTCTATCGCTCGTCTCTTTCCTAGTGTTTGTCACGCAAAACCCTAGGCAATCGTGACTCTCGCACCGCGTCGTAACAGGTCAGCTTGGCAAATCGCAACATACTCGCCGGGATCCCCACCGCAGTAAAACCTGGGTGACTCGTGGCCGGATAAGGCCCCCCGTGGTTCATCGCCGGACTGACAGCAACCCCCGTGGGCATCTTGTCGTTGAGCACCCGACCGACGCGATGCTCCATCGCCTCGGCCACCGCAGCATAAACCCCATCGTCTTTACCCTGGGTGTCGCTGTAAATCGAACCCGTCAGGTTCCCTTCGAGCGAATCGATCAATTGCACCATCTGATCGACCGATTCGCACACGGTTATGAGCACCGCATTTCCAAAGGCCTCGGTCTGGAACACATGCGGATCCTTGAGGAACTCCTTGCCTGTGATTCTTAAAACCGTATTGGAAACCGCACAGCGATTTCCAGGGAGCTTGCTCCCGCCGGTCAAGCACTCGGCTCCGGCTCGGGTCAAGATCCCTAAACTCTTGACCAACGATGTCTCGACCCCCTCGGACAACAAGGTTCCGGCCGGTGCGGCTTGATACTTGGAAACAACCCCTTGAATGAAGGACTCGGCCTCGGGGCTTGCGACCATCAAGAGCAATCCAGGATTGGTACAAAACTGCCCGGTGCCCATCAATCCACTGGCGACATACTCCTCGATGAGCTTATCGCCGCGCTCTTTCAAGGATCCCGGAAGATACACCACGGGATTGACACTCGAGAGCTCTGCGTAAAAAGGCTTGCCGACCCGATCCGCAACGGCCTTGAGCCGCAAACCCGCTTGCCTTGCGCCGGTATAGCCAACGGCTCCTAATCGCAAGTCCGCAACCAAACGCTCACCGTCCTCATGGGAGGTTCGATAGATCAATTGCACCAAACCCTTAGGCATCTGGGTCGCCTGCATCGACTCGGCCACAAGCCTTCCCAAACGCTCGGTCGTCGCCGGATGCGACGAGTTGGCCTTGGCAATCACCGGATTTCCAGCCGCGATGGCCGCCGCGAAATCCCCCCCGGAAATGCTGTTGAAGGCAAAAGGGAAATTGTTTGGACCAAAGACCGCGACGGGCCCGAGCGCGATGTAACAGGACCGGATGTTCGCTGCGCGATCGATCACAGGCGTTCGCCAGCTCTCGTCGATCGCCGCCTTGGCCGCTAATCGCAATTGATTGACCGTCCGGGGCAATTCGACATCCATGAGCCTCGGACTCTTGGGTAGACCCGTCTCGCGATGGGCGATTTCCACAAGACCAGCAGCATCGGCCTGGATCCTCGAAGCGTAATCCTCCAAAAAAGCCGCGATCTTCGCCGGGTCCAACCCACGGCTGATGCGGAATGCCGCATGCGCCGATTCCAAAGCGCGATCGCAAGTCGCCCACGAACTGACCGGAAAACTACCCTCGATCGCCTGGGCCGTATTGGGGTCCTTCGAGGAAAATACTGGGGCTGACTCCTCACGAATCCACTGCCCATCGATCAGGACTTCGTGCTGCTTGTTCGCTTCGCTCATCGTGCGCTTATCCTTGGACTATGGTGTTGATCAATGTGCCGATACCCGAAATGGTGATCTCGACAATGTCGCCGCGACGAAGTGTAAAGTCGCTATCGGGCACGACACCCGTTCCTGTCAGCAAAAATGCCCCTTGGTGCATGTCGTTGTCTCGCAAAAGCCAGCCGACAAGGTCCTCGAACTGACGGGCCATCTGGGAAATCGACGTCTTGCCCTCAAACACAAGTTCGTCGTCGCGATGGATTGCCAAGGCGATCTCAATGCTCTGACGCTCAGGCATCGCGTGGGCCAACGTGATCCACGGTCCGAGACCACAGCATTGGTTGTAACACTTCGCTTGAGGCAAATACAAAGGGTTATCCCCCTCGATGTCGCGACTGCTCATGTCGTTGCCGATGGTGTATCCGACGATCTTGCCGGCGCTGGAGATGACCAACGCCAACTCAGGCTCGGGTACATTCCAATGGGCATCCTCGCGGATCCGAAGCATACCTAGTTGACCGCTGCAACGCCCGGGGGTGGCCTTGAAAAAAATCTCAGGCCGATCGGCCGTGTACACCCGATCATAACAACTCGCCGCCGCTTCGCTCTCCTCCATACGGGCCGTCTGGGATCGCTTATAGGTCACCCCGGCCGCCCAAACCTCCTGGTCGTCGATCGGAGCGAGCCAATTGACCTCCTCGAGCCGAATCGATGGACCATCGGCAGGAAGCTGCTCGGCCAAAGCGACCAAGTCCGGATGCGAGAGCAACTCGGAGAGACTCCCAAGCCCCGCAGAATTCAAATCCAACGGAGTCGCAACGGCCGCATTGCCCTTGTGAAGATCGACCCTTGCTACCTGTACCCCTTTTGCCGTCAGTATTCTTGCTAATGCCATCTGAGTTTTTCCTGTGCGTTTCGTCGGCTATTCGAACCGCATTATCATCGCAATCGCCCCGAGTGCCTAGAAGGCCCCGGACGAAAAACAGAGCCTAAGGCCGATTGATGCCGGCAACCTGAGACTTGCTCGTTGGACTCCAGATGAAAAACTCTCCATCCGCACAACCGATCGCAAGAAACAACTCCTGCTTGTCCTCGGTCCGCGCCGCCGATGCTTGCATGCTCAATGGCACGAGCCGACGCTGAGGATCGCTCGCATCGATCAAACGGAAGCCATCCTTCGAGTCGATATAGAAATCGGTCTTCTTTTTTTTCTTCTTCGGTTCTTTCTTCTCGTCCTTTTCGGCCTTGTCCGCTTCGTCCTTGCTGGGCTCCTCGGGGACCTCGGTCTCCTCGCGGCGAACCCGGAAGTGCTTGATCCAATCCGAATCGATCGCGAAAAAATCCTGGTTGCTTGCAACCAGCTTGTGGGTCTGCTGCGGAAAGTCACCCCAGAGCACCTTCGCATTGGGGGTCGTGTAGTTGGGGTAGTATCGCGCCACTCCCGCTTCGTCAAAGGCCACCGCTCCGCGATCGAGCGCCACGATCGATGCGACCGTTCGCTCCGAATCGACAAAACTCGAAAGCATCTTGCCGTCAATGGACTCGAACGATTTGGCCATCCGATCCCGCGAGGAGGACAATAAGGTCTTTCCATCCCGAGACCAATCGATGCTCGTGACGGCCGATGCATGAGCCGACATCCGCCATCGCAAACTGTTGGTCGACGCATCGATCACCACGATGGTCCCATCTGCATTCCCAATCCCCAAAAGCTCTCCGCTCGGACTCGTCGCAATGTCCAAGGGTGTGTCGCGACTGACCCAGGCGGTCTTCCTTGCTTTTGAGTCCAACGCACCGGTCGATTCGATCCAAGGAATCGATTCGACATAGCCGATACGCCCAGGCTCGCCCGAAGCGACCCACAATATTCCTCGGGCATTATCCCATTGCAGATCGCTGATGGTACGACCTCGCACCGGGATCCTACCGGTCAATTCAAAGCGATCCTGCCAGTGCCACTGAAGCACCTCTTGGTAACCACTCGTAAACACGGTGCGACGCTCGGAGTCCAAGGCGATGGCCTGCACCGCATGGGCTCGCCGATACGTCGGAAGCTTGGGTTCACTCGAAATCTTTACCGGCAGAAATGACTCCAAGGGTGCGTCGAGACTCCCGTCGATTTTCGCTCCAGTGACGATCCAAGCCCGAATGTCCTCGATCTGCTCTGCATCGAGTCCATCGGAGTCCTTGGGCATCCGAAGCTCCGGATCGTTCGTGATCAATCGGTCCCACAACTCCCCGAGCCCCTGCGGAAATACCACTCCAGATCCTTGCTCGAACCCAACGCTCGACCCTATGACGGGCCGCTTGGATTCTCCTGCTGTAAGGATCGAACCGGCCGTTGACATCGAGTAACCACCCTGCGCATCCTGCGCATCGTGGCAAGCCACGCATCGATCGATCAAGATGCCGGCGATCCGACCGAGCCTCGGTTGCAATTCCTCCGGTGGATCGGTCAACAAGGCTTGATCCAGCCCCGATTGACCAAAGGCCGCTAGGGTACAACCGAGAAGGATTGCTAAGGCAATCGATAAATGTCGCGCATGATCCATGGCTCTCGGTCCCTTTTTTTCGTCGATTCCCTGCCGCTTTACTCCAGCGTATTGATGACCATTCCCGATGCCAGCTTCGGGTAAAAATAGGTGCTCTTGGCCGGCATCCGCTCCTGTGCAAGCGATAGGGTTTGGATCTGCTCGAGCGTCGCAGGCATGACCATCGCAGCGAGCGAATAATCGCTCGATCCGACGAAACGACCTTCAAGCCCATCGATGACCTCCTGGACCTCATGCACATACGTCGGCTTAGGCAAATCCACCAAACCCAACACATCTTCGAAAACCAATCGATGCAGCACGGCTACCCCAAGCTCCCGCCAATTCGAAGAATGCTCAGGAGCCAATTCCTTCATCCGATCGACTGCCGCCTCCTTGGCGCTGATCCGAGTCCACTCCTTGGACTCTGCTGAATAGATCGCCATGATCAACTGCTCGTCGAGCCGTACAAGCTCGGCCCAGACCGCACCGGCACTCTGCGGACCCTTGGCCACCAACTCGCAATCGAAGTACGGACCTAGCTTGTTATGCAACTGCTCAGTCGTCCATCGAGGCCCCCCCTGGATCAGTCGATGCGTCGGGAGAACTACCAGCCCCGGGTCGCTCATGCTGAACAACGCGGTAAGCACAAAATTCGCAGGATGCTCTTGAGAGAAACCGCCCGCAGAGGCCAGCTCGTCTCGGTAGTTGCAGGCCGTCTCGTAGCGATGATGCCCGTCGGCGACAAACATGGGTAAATTCGCCAGCAGCGAGGAAACCTCACGGATCGTACTCAACTCTCCAATCGGCCAAATCGTGTGGCGAACCCCTAAATGATCGACTGCCTGTGTCCCGAGGACCCCGATGATTTTCGACTCAAGGAGCTCTTGGGCCAGGTTCTCGGCGTCGGGATAGAGTCCGAATATCGGCGACAAATTCGCCCGGGTCGATCGCAACATCTCGAGCCGATCCGCCTTGGCCTGTGCATGTGTATGCTCGTGCGGATAGATTCGCCCCTGGCCAAAACGCTCGAGTCGAACGTTGGCCATGACTCCCCGACGAAGATAACTCTGCCCCAACCACTCGAACTCCTGATGGTAAATGTAAATGGCCGGATCCGGCTCCGGCTGCAATATCTTCTCACTCTGCCAATTGCGAATCGTTCGACCCGCGCGGTCGTAATACGATTTCGGACTGTCCGAGGCCTCGCTCCGAGGAAACTCCAACTGCACAAAGTTGTAAGCAGACATGCCATAAAGCTGGTTTTGCAGCGTCGCGTCGATCACATCGTAAGGAGGAGCAATGCACTCGGACAGAGAGCCCACGCGCGCTAGATTGTACCGCAGTCCGCGGAAAGCTTGGATTTCAGGCATACGACAGTTCGGCTGACGGTAAAGGCAATCAAGAAGTAAACACAAGTCAAACCCCATTATCGCGCAGGGCGTCCTCGGGGCAATCGCAAAACAAACCTCGTTGGCTCCTGAAGCCCGGAACTCAGGGTAAGCCCAGCACTCAGGGCTTATCGGGGATAAATCAAGGCTTCTTTTTGCCCGAACGTTCCTCGAGCCAATCGATCCAAGCCTCCAGCCCCCCTAGGGTCTTGCCCGAGCTCTCCAATACCTCGACACCCGGACGGACCGTTTGAAGGTTCTCAATCGCTGCGCTCTGCTGGAATTCACAAGCCACCGCCAAGTCCATCTTCGTCAAAAGCACCACGTCGCATGTGTTGAACAACCCCGGGTACTTCAGCGGTTTATCCTCACCCTCGGTAACGCTCAACAAACCGACCCGAAGCGATTCGCCCAAGTCCCAACTGGTCGGACATACCAAATTCCCCACGTTTTCAATAAATAGATAATCGATCGGACCGAGCTCCCAATCGTTCCACTCGCGCTGAATCATCTCGGCCTCCAAATGACACAGGCCATGCGTCATGATCTGTCGGACCCTCGCCCCGCTGCGCTCCAAACGTCGCGCGTCGCGGTCGGTTTCCAAGTCACCGACAATCGCTGCGACCCGATGCCCTCGCGCGATCATCCCTCGCAGGGTCGATTCCAACCACAAGGTCTTGCCAGAGCCCGGACTGCTGACCCAATTGCTTACGAAAATCCCCCTGCTTAAGAAATCCTCTCGCATCTGTCGCGCTAGGGTGTCGTTGGCCTTGAGAATCTTGGTGCGAACTTGCAATATACGCGGTTCCATGTCTCACTCCCCTGGGGGGGCTGTCTCCTCTTGCAACTCGATCCACTCGACTCGCATCTCCTGCAATCCATCGAGCAGCCCAAGCCGCTGGCCACACCAAGGGCAATTCGGGACCCCATCGCTTATGCCTTTGCTCTGGTCAAACGACTGCTGGCATGTCTCGCAAATCCAAATCTCCTCGATCCGCTCGACCTCTAAACGCGCTTGCGCATAAGCTGTCTGATCCGTCACCCAACGAAAACTGTTCCGCAACGAATCCTCTTGAACACAACTCCAGGCCCCAAGCCGAATTCCAACGGCTAGCACCCGCCCATTCGGGGCGTGAGCTTGCACGATCTTGAAGATCTCGTTGGCGATCGAAAGTTCATGCATGATTGGCCCCCTGATCCGGCTTCTGTGGACTATCATAGCGACAAATAAGGATCCACCGTATGTGCTTGGCTATCCCCGGACAAATTCTCAGCATCGACTCGACGGGCACCCTCCGGATGGGCCGAGTCGATTTCGGTGGCGTGATCCAAGAAGTCTGCCTGGAATACACGCCCGAAATCGCTGTCGGTGATTACGCGATCGTTCATGTCGGCTTTGCAATCGCGCGCCTTGATGTGATTCGAGCCAAAGAAATCCTCGAGACGATCGCACAGATCCCGACGGAATAACTCTATGCAATCGACCGATTTCGGAAATCCAATCCACGTCGAATCCTTGGTCCGCCAAATCCACGCCAAGTCGACTCGGCCGCTGACCCTCATGGAAGTCTGCGGTGGACAAACCCACGCGATCCTGCGTTACGGAATCGATCAGCTTCTCCCCCCACACCTGCGCATCGTCCACGGCCCGGGTTGCCCGGTCTGTGTGACCCCCGCCGAAACGATCGACCGCGCCATCGAAATCGCCTCGGTGCCCGGTGTGATCTTCTGCACCTTCGGCGATATGCTCCGTGTCCCAGGCTCCCAATCCCATAGCAACGCAAACGATCTGATGCACGCCAAAAGCCAGGGCGCCGATGTGCGGGTTATCCAATCACCCCTCGAAGCGCTGCGAATCGCACGTGCTGAATCGCAGAACGCTGCCCCCGGGTCCATGAAACGCCAAGTTGTTCTGTTTGCTATCGGTTTTGAAACGACCGCCCCAGCGACCGCTATGGCAATCCGCCAAGCGAAAGAACTGCAACTCGACTCCTTTAGCGCTCTGGTCTGCCATGTGCTCGTCCCCCCCGCACTCGATGCGATCTTTGCCGATGTCGACCACGGTATCGATGGCCTCCTGGCCGCAGGACACGTCTGCACCATCGCCGGGGATCATCCCTACCACCGACTTGCCGACCAATTCAATCTACCGATCGCAATCACCGGCTTCGAACCGGTCGATCTGCTCCGTGGAATCCTCAACCTCGTCGAACAACTCGAAGCAAAACCGACCTCACACCGCGTCGATAACCTCTACGAACATATCGCCTCGGCCGAGGGAAACCTCCAAGCCCAACGCACCGTCGAAACCGTCTTTGCGATCTGCGACCAACACTGGCGAGGCATGGGCTCGATCCCCCAAAGCGGACTGAAACTCCAACCCCAATTCGCCTCGTTCGACGCATCGAGCCGATTCCCCCAAGGGAAACTCCCCGGCGAACAACCCTCCTGCTGCCGAGCTGCCGATGTGCTTCGTGGGAAAATTCGCCCAATCGAATGCCCCGCCTTCGGGACCCTGTGCAACCCGAACCATCCCCTCGGTGCTCCTATGGTCTCGGCCGAAGGTGCCTGTGCGGCCTACTTCCTCTATCAAGCCCTCGCTCCGTTGAACATCAGTGAGCGAACCCCCAGTAAGCGAACCCCCAGTAAGCGAACCCCCAGTGAGCTAACCCAGAGCGAAAGCCTCAATCCGAAGGACGATCTTGCACCATGAGCACAGGCGATTGGTCCTGCCCCGTTGCAAAGTACTCCTCCGATACGATCACTATGTCCCATGGTGCTGGTGGTCGCCTCTCGGCCCAACTCTTCGACGAGGTGTTCGTAAAGAATTATCCAAGCCCCGAACTCATGGCCAAAGGCGACAGCGCCGTGCTGGATTGGACGGCCAAAGATCGCTTGGCCGTCTGCACCGACGCGTTTGTCGTGCAACCCCTGTTGTTTCCAGGTGGGGATATCGGCAAATTGTCCGTCTACGGTACGGTCAATGATCTGGCTGTCCAAGGTGCCGAGCCGGTGGCCCTGACGACGGCTTGGATTCTCGAGGAGGGGTTTCCTATCGCCGAGTTGGCCAAGCTCGCCAATTCGGTCGGCCAAGCGGCCGCAGAATGCTCGATCCGTGTCGTGGCCGGGGATACCAAAGTCGTCGAGCGCGGTAGGGCTCACGGATGCTACATCGCTACGACCGGAATCGGTCGCCTTGGACCTTCGGTCAACCTGAGCCCCCAAGCGATTCGATCCGGAGATTGCGTCTTGATCAGCGGCCCGATCGGCGATCACGGAATGGCCATCATGAGCCAGCGATCAGGGCTTCAATTCGATCCCCCTCTCTTGAGCGACTCGGCGCCGCTGCATCGAATGACCCTCGAACTAGTCGCTAAGGTCCCGGGGCTGCGCTGCATGAGGGATCCGACCCGAGGCGGAATCGCCGCTTCGCTGAACGAACTGGCCGCTGCCTGCGGACTGTGCTTCGAAATCCAGGAAGCTTCACTGCCGGTGCGTCCCCAAGTCCACTCGGCTTGCGAACTGCTCGGGCTCGATCCTTGGATCGTCGCCAACGAAGGGAAGCTCCTTGCGATCGTCGCACCCGATGAGGTCGAACTCGCCCTAGAAATTCTACGAAGTCATTCCATCGGATCGCTTGGAGCCAAAATCGGGACCGTTCATAACCTTTACAAGGGATTGGTCATCGCCCGGACTCTTTACGGTACCCATCGCATCGTGCCGATGCCCGCAGGAGAATTGCTACCTCGCATTTGCTGATCCTAGTCGGATCGGTCTTTTGTGGTTCCTGAGCCGATCAAGCTCCTGAGCCGATCAAGCCGCAGCGAGGGGTTGGCTTGCAGGCTCTTCTTTCTCAGGCGTCTTTGGACGCCTCCGCCATGGAACAACCACTTCCAATGCCACACAGTAGTCCAAGTTCGGGCGGAAGATGGTAAGAATCGCAAAGGGCAAAAACCAGGCCAGAAAAAGTCCGCCACCAAACCCATGCCAAAACTGCGCTGCCGCCATCAAAGCGGCCGAGCAACTCATCAGGGTCGCAAGGTTCTTCTGAGCGGGCCAGACGACAAAAGACAGACTCAGGATGACAAAAACCACGATGATCGGAATACGCACCAAAGGATGCCATCCCAATCCCCAAATCCCACCGAGCTCCCGCATCTCAACATGCTTGATCCCAAACATGTATCCAAGATTGACAAAAAAGTCCCCCTGCCGAGACAGCGCGATCGCCAGGATCAGCATGGCGATCGAAAAGGCAAAGCCTAAGCCGAACCGCCGGACCCCACGCTGCCAGTAAAAACTGCACCAGAGCGGTAGTAGGAAGAACGGGTAGTACACGACCCCGGCGGCGAGTCCCAAAAACATCCCGGCGAGGAACGGTTGGCGATACATCAGCATTGCCAGCAGCAGCAGCGAGCCGGGTACGACGTGATCGACACTCCCGGCCGTATGGGCCGTATAAGGGAGCAACAAATAGAGTGTGGCTGTGCCTACCCCGGTATTGAAACTTCCGAAGTGCCAATACCCAATCCCGACGATCGACACAATCAGGATCACATTCGCACCGATGGCCAAGATCCTCGGGATCAAGGCATTGAATGCAGGGGGTTGGACTTGCGCTACCGGGACCGAGGCAGCCCCGGATCGGCTCTCGGAGTCGCGGGCCGATTGCATGGTTTCTATGCTTGGAATCGAACGGATCAGCACGTTGCCCGGCCCTGCCCCACTGACCATTCCGGCGGAATTCGAGTCCAAGGACCGAGGCCTTGGAGTGCTCAGCGCGATGTTGACGATCAAGAAAACCAATAGCGAGATCCCGATAAAGAGCATCCCGCCGCTGTTGAGGTTCGGCTCGAGTTTGGGACGCCGGACGATGCCGGTATCCCAGAGCATCCGAAGGGTCAAAAGTCCCGAACAGACCAACAAGGCCAAAAAACCCCATACCAGCTTCGATCGCGCTGAGAGTCCCTCCGGACTCTCGGCAAGTGTCGCCTCAGGCACCGCAAGCGAGTTGGCTGCCTGGCCCGTCGGGTCCAAATCGGTCGTGTCCTTCGTCGAGTCGTTGAGAACCGAAGCGGCCGAGAGCGACTCAGCTTCTTGCTGGCCCTCGTAGACCAACATAAATCCAGGGATGAAGGACAGAATCAAAAGGATGTCTAGATTGCGAAGCGACCAGAACCGGTAGAAAACGAAAAACAAACCAATCAACGAAAAGACCGACAGGACCACCCACGAAGGCGGTTCGGTAATGGTATAAGCCATCGCGAAGACGTCGGTCGTCGAGTTGTTGATTATGGATTCGGCTATGGGATAGACAGTCTGTCCGTTCATCGCATACGATTTTGGCTGCGTTAAGCGTCGGATGCGCTGCCGCACCCGGATGAAACATCATACCGGGTTTTTACTCCACTTGTACCACGCAACCGGGTTTAATTCGCCGTTTCGGGCGCATTCCCCCTGTCGAGCGGTCTTTACCAAGTACCGAATTCTGCCATGAAAGCTCTCGTCAAACACCACCGCGGCCTGGGACTCGAACTCCAAGACGTCCCCTTTCCGCAGCTCGGAATCAGCGATTGCTTGATCAAAGTCGAAAAGACCGGGATCTGCGGCACCGACCTGCATATCTACAACTGGGACGCCTGGGCCCAAAAAACGATCCCCGTGCCGATGGTCGTCGGGCACGAATTTGTCGGAACTATCGTCGAAGTTGGTTCGAATGTCACAGATTTCTCCCCAGGGGATGTCGTCTCGGGAGAAGGCCACGTCGTGTGCGGTCGTTGCCGCAACTGCTGGGCCGGCCGACGGCACTTGTGCAAGGACACACAAGGCATTGGCGTTAACCGCACCGGCGCATTTGCCGAGTACATCGCCCTGCCGATGACCAACGTATGGCACCATGATCACCGAATCGATCGCGATGTAGCAGCCATTTTCGACCCGTTTGGAAACGCCGTCCACACCGCCTTACACTTCGAATGCCTGGGCGAGGACGTCCTGATTACCGGCGCAGGACCCATCGGACTCATGGCTGCGGCCGTAGCCAAACACGCCGGTGCCCGCCATGTGGTGATCACCGACCTGAACCCCTACCGCCTTGAGCTTGCCAAAACCATGGGTGCAACCCTTGCGATCAACCCGAAAGAGCAATCGCTCCAAGACGCAATGAAACAGCTTGGTATGAAGGAAGGCTTCGACGTCGGCTTGGAAATGTCAGGCTCACCGGCCGCGTTCCGTTCGATGCTCGATGCGATGTGCCACGGCGGTAAGATCGCCATGCTCGGAATCCCATCCGAATCCATCGCCATCGACTGGAACATCGTGGTCTTCAACATGCTCAACATCCAAGGCATCTACGGGCGCGAGATGTACGAGACCTGGTACAAGATGACCGTCATGCTCGAGAGCGGTTTAGACATTTCGCCGGTCATCACCCATCGCTTCCACTACAGCGAATTCGAAAAAGGCTTTGAGGCCATGCAGCAAGGACACTCGGGCAAAGTGATTTTGTCATGGGAATAAGAGTCAAGCTCAAGGACTAGGCCAGGCCATCCAAGGCGACTATGTAAGGCAATCGATGAAAAAGGCAAAAAGGCATTGAGTCGCTACGGAGGAGTTTTTCGTTTAACAGTCAGTCGAAGGCGTACTCGCTACTGGGCGAGTCAATAAACCGGATGAGCATCCCCGAGCCCCAGGGTCGAGCACCACGAAAGTCGTGGCATTCGTAGTTGCCGGATCGTTCCAGAGTTGCTTCCGATTCTCGACGAAGCCTTCGAGATCTTCGGCGATAAGAGTGAGTATGTGGTCGCCGCGCCGCAGAACCGAGCGGTAGCCAACACGGCGATGGGATGGAAGAACTCGAACCTACGGACCGAAATTAGAAAACTCGGGGACAGTCCCCGAGTTTTTATGCGTATCAGTTGGGGACAGTCCCCAAGTATATACGATCAATTACTGGTGGGGGGCCTGTGCCAGCCCTTTCGCCTTGCAACTGACGCCTGCTCCGCTTTGCGCAATGCTTTAAGGTTTTCGCGATTCAACTGGTCGTAGAGTGGGTGTCTTGCAAAATACGGTCCAAGCCAGCCCTCTTCGTGAGTGAAGGCCATCGTCCAGGCGAAGTTGGGTGGAAACACGTACCAATCGAAATCAGAGCAATGGATTGGACGCTCGGTAGTAACTAAGGCTGAATTTCTGGAGTTTGACAGGACCAAGTAAGAGGCAGCTATCTCCTTCGCATAAGCCTCCCGAGCGGCTTCTCCGGATAAGCAGGGGTAACAACCGCCACTAAACACATGCCACAAAAAGGAATCCGAATCGATCGAGTCACAATTGGATCCGAATGTTCTCATCCATTCGATTGCAATCTGTTTTGCCTCGTCAGCATTAAGCCTTCGAGTCACGGTATTCGGGGCAATGTCTAGCTGCGGCGTTCGTTTCGGCATCTCATTTCGTCCAGCAAGTATCTTGCGGGTTTACTCCCCTCCGATCCCTTTGGCAGCAACCTTGAAACTTCGTCCGTAGTGTCCCCGACCGAATGGAAACGGTCAAGTTTTTCTCGGGCTTAGAATGATAGAAAACCCGGGGACAGTCCCCGAGTTTTCTATAGGGACAGTCCCCGAGTTTTTACGCGTGTTAGTTGGGGACAGTCCCCAGGTATGTATGCGTGTTTGTGAGGGATTTAGCTGCTGAATGCTGCGGACAGCAAGTCGCAAGCGAGGCTCGCTCGACTGCCTTGAAAGTGAGATTCATGGTCGGCGATCGTGAATTCACAAAAT
>JAJTFB010000069.1 GCA_021300015.1 Pirellula sp.
TTTGAACTCATGGAGGATGTCCTACCTTTCGGAACAGAATTCACGGAGACATTGGAATAATGTTGCAATTGCATGCTGCTCAGACTCTGGGGCTTCCAAATTTCGCCATGGCGTTTTGGACTCAGGAAATGCGATGTACAACACCAGGACGGGCCAACCCATGTTGTGTCCATGTGTTGCACGCAAGCGAAGCCATTCGCTGAAGCCTTTTAGAAACTCGAATCCTGTTCCCAAATCGAATCCTTGGATACAGGAAGCGACGGAATCATACGTAACTTTTCGTAAAAACATACCAGGTCGAGATTGAAGATCCGAAAGTACCTCTGGAAACGACATCTTTGCCACTGGTGGTAACCGTTGGTTATCGATTCGTTCTCTTGCCCAGGTTGCCAATTCACCGTTACGCAGGTCCAGTCTCCCCAAAACAACCTCATCGGAACTGGCGGCCAAGATCGCATTTTGATGGGTCGCGCGGTAGTGAGTGTGGTCGGTATCGTAATCGGCAAGATGATCCTGGTTGGCCTCCGACTGTTTGACCAACTCGGATGCCAGTTTCCTCAGACCACCCGGAGTCCCGTAAATGCAAATCTTGTTTCGTCCATCTTCTTCGCGCCTTACAAAGGCAAGTAAAGCGGACTCGTCGTGTTGAGAATTCATCCTTCTTCCTCATTGTTATTCAATAACGGCGTTGATCGGAATGGAGACTCACATGGCCAAAGCTTCTGCAAAGCATCCTTGGCTACCTCGTTGAGTTCGTTTTGTGCTTCAGCAAGAGTCGGACGCACAGTTAACCTAAACAACTCGATACGATACTGCTCGGCAACCGCTGGTGTCATCTCGCTGATCAGTCGAACGATGCACCAATACTTCCATGGATGGTCGTCACCCTCAAGCACTCCCTGAATGAACGGAGCAACAGACTGAGGATTGGTCAGGAGAAATTTCCCAATAGGTCGAGAGATGGGCCAATTGCCATCTTGCAACCACTCGAGTAATTCGCTTAGATACGGAGCCAAAGCTGGATACCCAAGTGCAAGAAGAGCACGAGTATTGATAAGGTCGGATTTATCTAGGGGAAAATATTTGCGTGGATCTGATGCCATAACTGCCAATCGTATCATCGAGATACTGCAGGTTAAAGCTTTCCGCTGAGTCATTGAGCCATTTGTCCTATCTTTGCCGCCAATCCGGTCTGGCAAGTGATCTTGGGGCTGAGTCGCTATGGTGGGCTTCGAACACCCTCTGAAACGTTGTCGCTTCGCTGGGACGACATCGACTGGGAACTGAACCGGATGAGTATCCCGGAGCCAAAGGTCGAGCACCACGAAGGCCGCGGGATTCGCAGTTGTCCGATCTTTCCTGAGCTGCGACCGATCTTGGACGAAGCCTTCGAGATCTTCGGAGACAAGAGTGAATACGTGGTCGCGGCTCCCCAGTACCGAGCGGCAGCCAACACGGCGATGGGTTGGAAGAACGCAAACCTACGCAGCGAGATGACGCGACTCCTGCGCCGCGCCGGCGTCTCGGGTTGGCCACGATTGTTCCACTCGATGCGGGCCAGCCGGCAAACTGAACTCCAACGCGAATTCCCGTTGCATGTGGTTTGCTCTTGGCTTGGCAACTCACCACGGATCGCCCAGCAGAGTTACTTGCTGGTGACCGAGGAAGATTTTGCGAAGGCGGCCGGCGTAGCGAAGGTGATGGTGGAGGGGTGAGAGAATTGCCGGTTTGGGGTGCCCGGCGACGAGCATGCCTTACCCGAGGTTCGTCCGTTTAAGTATTGGTTCTGTCAAAACCTTTGTACGAACCGAGTTAGCAATAAAGCATTCGGCGTGGGCATCGTGGTGCATCTCGACGATTACGGAATCGGCAGGAGTTTCTCCATCCCAATGAATTTCAGGTCGTAATCGAACACGGGATATCACAAGTTTGTTGTGCTCATTGTGGCCCATTTCGCCAACTGCAACGTCACGGTAGAAATTTACGCGAAGGCCTCGTTTAGCTGCAATGGAAAGAAACCAAAGCATATGACAACTGGAAAGTGATGCTACGAATGCCTCTTCTGGATCTACAGCCGATTCAATCGAGAAGGGCAACGGCACGATATGCGGCGACGAAGAAGCCGGAACAACGGCACCTCCATCGAAGCTCCAAGAATGCGCACGCGAGTACTTTCCGTCAATAAATTGTGCGGCCCCGCGTTCCCACACGATTGTTGATTGGATTTCCGTCATCGAGTTGTTACTAGATTGAAGCCAGAACGTTGGCGATCACCCAGTCGCCGCCAAAAAACTATGATTCAAATTAGCAGCCTATCGGCGACTTGGGTGGATCGCCTGTCCGTCCTTGCTTCAGACGGGAACACCATTTGGAGCTGTGAATTCATCGTCAATGATGTCACCCGTGTTTCTCGTTTCCGCGGGCTCGAAGATGAGGACTTCAGTCTCGCTACTGGCAATCGTTCTATGTTCGATACCACGTGGTACCACGAACAACTCACCGTCGCTCAGTGTAATCAATTGATCTCGGAATTCGATAACCATCGTTCCCCGCCAGACCAAAAACATCTCGTCCTCGTTGGCATGCGTATGCCAGGGAAACGTTCCGCAAAACTTCACGAGTTTTACTTCCTGGCCATTCAGCGTTGCGATAACTTTGGGACGCCAATGCTCATGAATCAACGAGAACTTAGTGAGCAATGATATCTTTGGCATATGTAACTTATCTGATGACGAACTTGTTTGTATGTGGATCAGCCTAAACCCTGTATACCGCACCAACGCAGCCTATCACGCAAGCTAGCCTCGATCCGAAGTTGAATGATATCAAGCACTTGCGAGCGGATCAATTAATCGATGAGGCGATAGGCTGTTTCGGGCCAATCATCCTGTATCGAAGGAAGACGCGAGCATTCCCGACATCCCTGTTCTGGCAATGAATTCTACTACGATTCGAACTCACCTAGTTCGAATCCTGCACCTCCACTACAAAACCACATGTTTTCCCTGGAAAAACGAGGGTTTAGAGGCGACTCTGGCGACTCACAGGACGACTCACCAGGGTCCAAGGCAGCGCACAAGACGACGATTTCTACAGGGGCAGCACCTGCAGGCATGGACATGCATGGATAGGCAGGAAAGCTAAAGCAATTGGCCCAATATGCGAAAAACCCTAGAAAAAACCAGGGTTTTTGAGCGGAGAGGACAGGAACCGAACTTTTTGATGCTTTCCCGATGTTTCTGGAGAGTTCGAAAGGCAGTCGCCGTGGAATCGCAGGTATCGGAGCGGAACTTAGATCATCTCAGTCGTCGCTAGAGAATGACGTAAGTCCCTTGACTTCGGGGAACTCAAAAGCAATCATGTACTTACATTGGTCGACCATCGGTATCGATTGTAGCGTGGAGTAGGTGATGATCAAGAATTTGGTGAAACATGGAAACAGCTGGGCGGTTGTCATCGACCGTCCCATTCTGGATTTGCTCAAGATCGCTCCGGAGTCCCAAGTCGAATTGACTACCGATGGCAAGTCCATTCGGATCGCTCCTGTCGATTCCGACGATAAGAAAGCCAAGGTTCGCGCTGCACGAGCCAAAGTGAATTCAAAACACTCCAAGGCATTTAAAAAACTCGCGGAGTAATAGCCCGTGGTGTTTCTTACCCTGGATGACATCCTCGAATCTCATCAAAACCAAATCGAGACCTACGGCGGCAGTCACGGTATACGCGATATCGGACTGCTTGAATCTGCCATCGCTCAACCCGAGACTAGCTTCGGTGGTCAGTACTTACACGCAGACATTTTTCAAATGGCTGCCGCTTATATTTACCATCTAGTGATGAATCATCCGTTCGTTGATGGGAACAAACGTATAGGATTGGAAGCATCACTGATCTTCTTGGAAATCAATGACGAGAACTTAAGCGCCAGCGACGAAGAACTTGTTGATCTTGTGCTGAAGACGACTGCTGGCCAGGTCGGGAAACGGGAAATCGCAGAGTTCTTCCGATCCCATTGCGTGTGATGAAGATGCACTCTCTGCGACCGATCCTCGACGAAGCCTTCGAGGTCTACGGCGACAAGAGCCAGTACGTGGTCGCGGCTCCCCAGTACCGAGCGGCAGCCAATACGGCGATGGGTTGGAAGAATTCGAACCTACGCACCGAAATGACGCGACTGCTGCGACGCGCAGGAGTCTCGGGTTGCCCACGACTATTCCATTACGGAATGCTAGCGAAACAGGCTCGGACCGGCCCTGAAATCCGGTGCCAGGCACCTTCGCAAGCGCGACGGAATGCTAGCGAAACAGGCTCAGGCCGGCCCTGAAATCCGGTGCCAGGCACCTTCGCAAGCGCGACGGAATGCTAGCGAAACAGGCTCGGACCGGCCCTGAATTCGGTGCAAGCCGACAGTGGCCATTGGAACTAAACTCTGGGGCTATGGAGCGTTCCAGTAATTTCAACAGAAAGTTCCCTTCGCTCCGGGCACCATCGGTCTTGGCTCCTGGTTGTTCGGATATCTTACTGTAGGCATCGACTCCACGTTTCGAGGGTTCGGTCGTGTGGTTGAGGCTTTGAGTCGCTGGGGCTTGCCTTCCTGGGACGGGATACCAAGAGAAATACGAATTCGATGGCCGATATGCTCCCACGCGAAGAATACATCGAGCAAGCTTATTTGTTCAGGATTCTCTGGGAGAGGCTCGGTCAGGATCTCACGCTCCAAGACCTTCTGCAGCAATGCCGCTACGAGGTGCTCGCAACGACCAAGCTCCCATTGGCGATCGACTTTCTCAACAGCGAGTTGAAGCATTCGGGGGCGATTTCCCAAGGCATGCGCAGACTGGCGCACTACTTTACTCCCTACCAAGCTTTCCTGGTCGGACAGGCCGAAGAGGATAGCGGACGCTTCGATTTCAGGACGTCGCTCTTGGTCTTGCAAGCCGAGGCGCTCTACAAGAGTTCGGCCCAGTTCGATCGTCAAGGACTGTTCTTCTATCAGTTCGAGTCGCTCTGTCGCCACCGCCTGAAGTACGATTTGGGGCTCAAAGCCATGAGCCTCGATTCGGCTTATAACAACGAATGGCAAGAGTGGTTGATGATCGTCCAAAAACAACTTGGACTCGTCGACCTTGCCGATCTGATCTATGGCCGCAGCGAGGATTTTGTCGAGTATCGAAAGCGGCATTTAGGTCCCGATTCCAAAACCGAATACCCCATCCTATTTGGCGTCCGTGAGGGCAAAATCGCTTATGCCAACCGCCGCAAAGAGCCACTGTTTCTTTTCGCCGCCATGCAAAGGCACCTGAGTTATCCCGACGTGCCGAAGCGGGAGACGATCAACCAAGCCTTGGAAATGATCCCTCAGATGCAGCGTCGAATCGAACGCTTGGAAGCTAGGATGAAGTTCATGGAAGAGGAGCAGCGTCAGGGGATCGATATCACGAAATTCTACGGCAAATCGGTCCCTCCCCTGATCGATCTGGCCGATGGCATGGATTTACCGGAAATCGACTGAACGCGTTTCTAGAACGGATCGGTTCGTGATACAATGGATGAGCCGTTTTTTCCTACTTTGATGGGCAACGTAAGTCGACTTCCTATGAATTCAGCGGATCAGGCGCAAGCCGACCTTGAGCGATTGCAGCGAGCGCGCGAGCAGATCGTCTCCCAACTTTCCAAGACGATCGTCGGCCAGCAAGAGGTCATCGAGCAATTGCTCATCAGCATTTTCGCTCGTGGCCATTGCTTGCTCGAAGGTGTACCGGGTTTGGCCAAGACGCTCATGATCAGCACGTTGGCAAGAACGATGAATTTGTCGTTCAGTCGAATCCAGTTCACACCCGACTTGATGCCTGCGGACATCACCGGTACGGAGATCATCGAAGAGAACAAGACCACCGGAGCCCGAGAGCGTCGGTTCATGGAGGGCCCGCTGTTTGCCAATGTGGTGCTTGCTGACGAAATCAACCGAACCCCTCCGAAGACCCAGGCGGCTTTGCTCGAGGCGATGCAAGAGCGTCAAATCACGGTGGGGCGAACCAGGCACACCCTGCAGGATCCTTTTTTCGTTTTGGCTACGCAAAACCCCATCGAACAAGAGGGAACCTATCCGCTCCCGGAAGCGCAGCAAGACCGATTCATGTTTAAAGTCTGGGTGTCGTATCCGACTTTTGACGACGAGTTCGAGGTAGCCAAGCGGACCACGGGTCGAGGATCTAGCGATATCCAATCGGTCTTGAGCGCTTCGGAGATCCTTTCGCTCCAGGAATTCATCCGAGGCATTGAAGTCTCTGAAAATGTAATCCGATATGCCTTGGCGTTGGTCCGTCAGACTCGCATCGGTCAACCGGGGGTCCCTGACTTTGTCCAGGACCAGTTGGCTTGGGGTGCAGGCCCTCGCGCCGTCCAGTTCTTGATTCTTGGAGCCAAAGCCAAAGCGGCTTTATCGGGCAGGTCCCATGTCGATACTGCCGATGTCCAGTTCTGTGCCAAACCGGTCCTGCGGCATCGCATCGTGGTGAACTTCGCCGCCGAGAGCGATGGCGTGACGAGTGATAAAGTCATCGATCAACTGATTCAAAACACGCCGACTGCTCAAGACCAATTGCTGCAAGATGCCCGATTCCAAAAACTATTTGCATCCTGAAGCAATCCGGCGCATCGGTTCGATGGAACTGAGGGCACGAAATGTGGTCGAGGGGTTTCTCTCGGGCATGCATCGCAGTCCGTACTTTGGTCAGTCCGTCGAGTTTGTCCAGCACCGTCAATACGTCCCGGGCGACGACCTTCGCCACATCGACTGGAAGGTCTGGGGCCGGCAGGACAAGTTGGTCGTCAAGCAGTACGAGGAAGACACCAACCTGCGTTGCACCTTGCTCGTCGACGCCTCGGCTAGCATGTCCTATGGTCGTGGATCGCTCAACAAGTTCGATTACGCTGCGACGATCGCTGCTTGCATGGCTTACTTGAGTCTCCGCCAACAAGACTCGGTCGGATTGACGGTCTTTGACCAAAAGATCCGAACCAAGCTCCCTTGGCGTTCGAGCCGCAACCACCTGCAAGCGATCTACAAGGCGCTCGAACAAGCTCCTGTGTTGGACAAAACCGATCTGACCAAAGTTTTTCGCGAGATCAACGACACCTATCCCAAGCGGAGTTTGATGGTCATCGCTTCGGATTTTCTCGGCAGCGAAAGCGAGACCCTCAAAGGACTCACCGCACTCCGAAGCGCTGGACACGATATTTTGGTATTCCACGTGATGGATGACGACGAATTGGACTTCCCGTTCAACGATCCGACGCGATTCGAAGGGATCGAGTCGATCGACTCGCTGACCTGCAATCCGCGCGCGCTGAGGGACGGCTACATGGAGTCCTTGCAGCGGTTCCTCGACAGGGTCCGCCACGCCTGCGCCAGTGCCCGGATCGATTACCAGCTAGTGCGTACAAGTCGACCGGTCGACGCGGCGTTGTCGGCTTACTTGAGCGCTCGCATGGCGCACATGAGAAAGAGGTGATGCCCATGCAGTTCGCATACTCACCCCTTGCGTGGGGATTCCTACTGGTCCTTGTTCCGCTGTTGATCCATTTGATCAATTTGGTCAGGCACAAGCGGACTCCGTGGGCCGCCATGGAATTTCTGCTTGAGAGCTATCGCAAAAATCGCCGTTGGGTGTGGCTCAAGCAGGCGCTTTTGATCGCCTCTCGCATGCTGGCCATGGCGTTGCTCGTTGGAATGCTTGCTCAGTGGTTGACCGATTCGAAGATGTTCGCATGGATGGGACGAACGAGCGTTCATCACTATGTCATCCTCGATGACAGCGCCTCGATGCACGACAGCGCGAACAACAAATCGGCGTATCAAAACGGACTCGCCGCGATCGCTTCGATCGCCTCGGTATCCAAGCAGGACTCGCAGAACCATTTGCTCACTGTTTTCAGAGCATCCAAAGTGCAGCTTGCTGCCAGCGCTAAGTCCAACGCCGAAATCCGCGCCGATTCGGTCGCTGAATTGCTTGCCCAGACCATCCCAACAGACCCCTCGGGCATCCTGACAAAAATCAACTCCACCCAACCGACGTCGCTCGAAGCGAGCATGCTCGATAGCCTCGATGTGGTCTCGCGACTGATCAAGTCCAGCGAAGACCAAAAGTCGATCGTGTATCTGTTGAGCGATTATCGGTCCAAGGATTGGGGCAATCCGGTCACGATCCGCCAGCGGCTTCAAGCGATCCAAGGCGAATCGGTGGAGATCCAACTGGTCGACTGCGTCGAGGCCCGCCACGAGAACCTTACGATAACGAGCATTGAACCGCGTCAAGAAGTCCTCGCCGCAGGAGTCCCGACGATGGTCAACGTCACGGTTCGAAACCAAGGGACAACGGCGGCCCGCAACGTGAGCGTTCGAGTTACGGCCGTCGACTACAGCAGCGCCGATGCAGACCCGAAGCCTTCGGACCGATTTTCAGGCGTTGTGACCGAACTTCCTCCCCTCCTTTTCGAACGGATCGAGCCGGGTGAATCCACCACGCGCAACGTCCAAGTCGTCTTTCCTAAGAGTGGTTCGCATGTGGTCCAAGCCGAGTTGCCCCCCGATGCGATTGGACCAGACAACCAAGCCAGTTGCGTGCTGGATATCGCCGAAGGGATCCGCGTGCTGCTGATCGATGGGGATGCAGGTGGCAAGCATTCGTATTTCTTCGAGTCGGCGCTCGATCCAGGTGGAAACGCGAGGACCGGTTTGCTGATCCAACGCGAACGGCCCGAATACCTTCGGGACTCGGATTCGGTGGCCTTGGACAATTACGCTTGCATCATCCTTCAGTCGATCCCTGGATTGGATCCGAGAGCCCTCGCCAATCTGCATCGGTATGTTTCGGGTGGCGGTGGGCTTTCGGTTTGGTTTGGCGATGATATCGCAATGAACGATTACTTGCGAAACTATGGGACTTGGGCCAAACCGATCCCTGGTGCAGAAAACACGCTGCCGCTCATGCCCTTTGGGCTCACCGGCCCGATCGAGCTTGGCAAAGAACCGGGGGACTCGACACCCGACGTTTTGGCCGAAGCGCATCCGATCTTCGCTCCGCTGTTGGGCCTTAGCAATTCTCCTTTCCAATTTGTCCGTATCGAGCGCTATGTTGGAATCGATACCAAGACCCCTACGGGTGCCGAGAAGCTATGGAAGCCTGTAGCGAGTTTGAGGAACCGCGATCCGCTGATGGTCGACTATCCGTTGGGGGCAGGGCGGGTGCTCATAGGACTCACCTCCCTGGACCGTCGCTGGAGCAACTGGCCCCAGGATCCCACGTTTGTCGTGGCGGCTTTGAAGATGGTCGGATACTTGGCGAGTTTCAAGCTTCCCGAGACCTCGCGCCCTGCGGGTACCGCCCTACGATGGGACTTCTCGGCTCAAGAAATGCTCCCCGAGACTCGCTTGGTACTCCCGCCGAGCAGTCTTCGAGGTGTCCGACCCGTTGTTCAAATCAACGCGGTCGATATCGGCGAAAATTCGCTGCAAGCGGACTTCGGGGTCGATCCAGACGCGACCTCTGGCGACTCCAATCGGGCCTTGAGCAGCGCGGGAGTCTTCGAGTGGTGGGGGACCTCGATCCAAGGGGAGACGAAGATCAAGAACTCGGCCAGGAACACTCCGGGAGTCGAAGGGGAAACCGAACGCGTCACTCCCACCGACTTGGCTAGAAACCTCTCAGGAGTGAAGTTCAATTACCGAAGCGCCCTGGGAGGGGTCTCCGACGTGAGCTTGGCCGGACTTTCGAATCGGAACATGCTCCTGCTGGGTTTACTCGTCGCATTGCTCTTGGCCGAGCAGTACCTTGCATGGAGCGCCTCGTACCACTTGCCAAAACGTTCGTAGCGTACCCGGACCCAAAGTATGGATCTCACACCGAGTTGGATCGACCGAACGGCAGCCTGGCCCCTGGGCCAGCAGGACGTGCGCGTCTACTACCAATGGATGCGGCTCGAGCAACTCGACCAGTGGCATCACTGGTTCTTTTTGGTGGCGTGTTTGGCGGCCATCGTCAGTTGGGTGGTGTATTGGTACCGCAAGGATTGGCAGGAGCTTCCCAAGACGCTTGGCTATGCATTGCTGATCCTCCGATTGACGGCCCTGCTTGGCATCTTGATCTTTTTCATGGACTTGCAGAAACGGAGCGAACGGCGAGACGTCCGCTCCTCGAAGGTCGCCGTCATGGTCGACACAAGCTTGAGCATGACGATGCCCTTGGAGGAAACCCCGGGACGCGACTCGAGCGGACCGAGCCGTATCGCCGCAGTACAAAAGTACCTCGGCCAATCGGGTTTGCTCGAGCAACTTCAAAAGGAACACGACACGACGGTCTATCGATTTGACCAAGGGACTCGGCCGAGCGTCGTCGCATCGTTCCAGAAACCGGTCGAAGCGAGCTTACGAGGCGGTTCGCTCGAAGCTCGTGAACGATTGCTGGGCTTCCTAAGAGCCACGGCCTGGTTTGGAACGGTTCTGACGACCCTTGGCATCGTCTTGATGGTCGGATCGCTGTTAGGAAGAGCGCTGGGCAGTTCGCAAAAGTATTTGTCGTATTGCATCCTAGCTGGCGTCGTGACGGCCATCAGCGGATTTGTATTCATGGCCACGGCGATTCTCCGAGCCGAAACGATCCCGTGGCAATCCCTCTGGTCCAACGAAGCCTTAGCCTCGATTCAAGCCGAGCAGGTCGATCTTCCGACTGCCAAGGACCAACCGCAGACCCCCGCACAGATCGCTTGGGAAACAGTCCTTGGTGCCACCGGAACCGAATCGCGGATCGGTGATGCATTGCAGTCGGTCTTGGAACAAGAGCAAAGCTCGACACTTGCGGCCGTGTTGCTCCTGACCGACGGGAGAAGCAACGCGGGTGTGGACCCACAGAACGTGGTGTCTCTGGCGGCCCGGCAGGAGGTTAGGATTCATCCTGTGGGTTTGGGGACCGACAAAAATCCAACGAACGTTAAGATCCTCGATATGGAGGCCCCCAAACGGGTCTTTCCTGGCGATCGCTTTCGGATCACAGGGCTCGTCCAAGCCTCCGGGATGCTCGGCACTCAGGTCCCCGTGCAACTGCGCCGCCGCCCTGGGGGGGGCTCGAACGTCGGACCGACGATCGAGGAGGAGCGCACGTTGACCCTCGAAGGGGACGATGCGATCACGAGCCTAGCTTTCGAGGTGACCCCTCGGGAAGTTGGACCTTGGATCTACGAGCTGAAGGTTCTTGCCCCGACAAGCGACTCGAATGCAGCTGACAACCAATTCGAAAGCGAGGTTCGCGTCGTGGAACCCAATTCCACGATCCTGATCCTCGCTGGCGGCCCGACCCGCGAATATCAATTCGTGCGAAATCTTCTGTTTCGCGAACCGACGGTTCAGTCGCACGTCTTCTTGCAGTCGAGTGGACCGGGCGTATCGCAAGAGGCCAAGCAGCTCTTGACGGAGTTCCCCAAGACCCTTGCCGAGATGACCAAGTACGATGCGGTCATCGCCTTCGATGCCGATTGGACCCAACTGACTTCGGAGCAAATCGACGTTTTGGAAACTTGGGTGTCCCAACAGGCCGGTGGCCTGATCGTCGTGGCAGGTCCGGTCTCGACTCCCAAATGGGCCGGCAACAATGGCAACGGCAATCGCAATGCTGTAATCCTGCGAGGCATGGTCCCGGTGATCATGAACACACGAGGCGCCCGCTTGGTCTCGATCGGTCGCTTTGAATCCGAAACCGCTTGGCCTCTTACCGTCGCTTCCAACGCCCTGGCCACCGACTTTCTGCAGGTTGGAACGTCGATCGAGGAGAGCCGTAAAGCTTGGGAACGCTTCCGCGGAGTCTTTAGCTTTTATGGATGCTACGAACCCAAGCCGGCGGCGAGCGTCCTGCTGACCTTCTCGGATCCGACCACCTTCATCAATAGCGCCCCGCCGATCTATCTGGCCTCCCAATTTTATGGCAGCGGTCGGGTTGTCTTCCAAGGAGGCGGAGAATTATGGCGAATGCGCGAAGTCGGTGAGCAGTACTTTGATACCTACTACACCAAATTGGTTCGGTGGGCAGGCCAAGGTCGATTGCTCCGAGACTCTGATCGCGGGATGCTCTTGGTCGATAAAGAGCAAGCGATCGTCGGCGAGCAGGTGATGGTCCGAGCCGTTCTCAAAGACGCCCAGTTCCAACCGTTGATCCAAAACGAGGCGATTGCCAAACTGCTCGAACCCGGTGGTCGATCGACCCAGTTAAGGCTCGCACCGTTGGCCGACCCGACCCAAGCCGGAGTGTACGTTGGGCAATACACGACCAGGAAAACTGGGACTTACGAGGTCCAATTGCCTATCGGATCCTTGGCCGAACAAGTCCTTTTGACGCAACAGACCATCGTGCGAGTGCCAGCCTTGGAAATTCAACGCCCGCAGCGCAACGATCCACTTCTGAGCGAACTTGCCTCAAAGACCGGTGGCAAATACTCGCTCGGGTTGAGCGGCCTCGATACGGTCGTCTCGTCGATCAAACCGCGAGAACAAGTCAATTACTTACCGAATGCCCCGGACAACGAATTTCGTCAACGTCTCAATGCCTTGCTCATGGCCCTGATCGCCGGGGCGCTGAGCCTCGAATGGTTGACCAGACGCCTGAGCCGCTTGGCGTAAGCGTCCCAAGATCCAGTGGCGTTATGCCCACAGGGCGATCCCTAGCTTACTTAACTTTAGCGAAGCGGCGTACTCCTATGATGCACGATCAATCTATGCCGATCCATGCGACTCCCAACCATGAGACTCCCATCCATGCGATGCTCAAGACCTGGCTTATCGGCGCCCTAGGGTTCGTCTGGGTCTGCCTAGGCGTAGTCTCCGAGGCCCGGTGCGATACTCCGGAGCTCGTTCGTGTCATGAGTTTTAATATTCGCTATGGGACGGCCAACGACGGCATCAATCGCTGGGAACTGCGCAAGGAATTCTTGGTCGATACTATCCGAGATTTCGATCCCGATCTGCTCGGTACCCAGGAAACTCTTGCAAGCCAGCGCGACTACCTAGCCGATGCTTTGAAGTCCTATGCCGTTGTGGCCGCCGGTCGTGACGACGGAAAACAAGCCGGTGAAATGGCCGCCTTGTACTATCGCAAGGATCGCTTTGAAGCGATCGACGAAGGGCACTTTTGGCTTAGCGAAACGCCCGAGAAGGTCGGAAGCAAGGGGTGGGACGCTGCGCTGCCTCGGATTGCGACTTGGGTCAAGCTCAAGGACTTGCGCTCGCCAGAGGCCAAGCCCATTCTTTTCGTCAACGCACACCTCGACCACAAGGGGCAAGAGGCTCGGGTTCAAAGCGCGAAGCTGATTCGGGTCAAGCTTCAGGAACTCGGCTCCGAGGCTCGCTGGATCGTCACCGGGGACTTCAACGCCTCTCCGAGCGACGAGCCTTATCGTGCTCTGTTCGATCCTGCTGCCGAGCGCAAGCTGCTCGATACCTTCCGCATAATGCATCCGGTCCAAGGGCCCGACGAAGGCACTTTCTCGTCGTTCCAAGCGAGCCAGACTTCTGGCCCGCGGATCGATTGGGTCGGTTGCTCGGAGGACTTCCAAGTCAGGATCTCGCGTATCGATCGGACGAGTCGTCAAGGGCGCACCGCATCGGATCACTTCGCGATCCTCGCGGTGCTTCGTCCAGCGGATGCGTCTGCCAAAAGCGATCCAGTCCTGCGAGTTTTGAGCTACAACATCCATCATGGCGAAGGGACCGATGGCGTTTTGTCCTTGTCCCGAATCGCGAAAACCATTCGCGACTCGGATGCCGATCTCGTCGCTTTGCAGGAAGTCGATCAAGGATGCCAAAGGAGCCAGGGAATCGAGCAAACCCAGGAACTTGAAAGACTTACCGGCTACTACGCCGCCTTCGGTAAAGCGATCGATTTCGATGGGGGGCAGTATGGCCAAGCGATCCTCAGCCGTTGGCCGATCGGGGAGCTGCAAGTTCACCAACTACCGAATGAAGCTGCACCGGCACCGAAACGCGAGCAGAGAATCGCTTTGGATGTATCGGTTCCGACCGATCTAGGGCCAGTGCGATTCCTGGGAACCCATTTGGATCACTCCAAGGCATCCTTGCGTCAGGAACAAGCCCAGTGGATCGATCGACTCCTGAGCCAAGCTCCAGCGACTTCAACGGTCTTAGCAGGAGATCTCAACGATACCCCTACGAGCGCGACACTCCAAGTCTTCGCGGAGCGATGGCAGATCGATCCGCCAGGAGACACTCAGGAGCTAGCAACCTATCCGAGCGAATCTCCGAAGACTCGGATCGATTATGTCATGACCCATCGAGCCGGTCGGTTGGTGGTCGAGTCGCTCGAGGTTCTGTCCGAGTCGGTCGCTTCAGACCATCGACCGATCGTCGCGACACTTCGTGTCGCCAAGTAATTGGTGTAGCTCGATACAAGGCTCAGTTAGCGAAATAGAACAGATCGTTTTCGCCGCGGATCAAAACACCCGAACCAAACGGGATCGGTGAGCCGATCACAGGTTGCCCGAGATTCGTTTCCGAGAGCACCGTGAATCGATCGCCATCGATCTTGCCTACAAACACCACGCCATCTTCGCGCGGTGCATAGAGTTTGTCTCCTGCGATCAAGGGGGACGAATAAAAATTCGCTCGGCTCTTGGGGAACTCCCCCTTCCAGGCCGTCTTGCCGGTCGCCGGGTCCAACCCTTCGACTTCGCCGTGATCCCGAACCAAAACCACCTTGCCTCGATGCACGGCTGGGCTTGGAACAAACGTACCGACGTCATCGCGTTTCCATGCGTGGCTCGTCGAGGTTGTATCGCCCGTGCCGTTCAAGCGGATCCCGTAGAGACGAGGGATACCTCGATCGTTTCTTCCGTAAGCGATCACGGCGGTGTGGTCGACGACCACAGGGGTGGCGATTGCAGGCCACAACTGGGCTGCGTCGGGGTTAAAGTTCCCGCACGACCAAACGAGTTTTCCGTCGGCTGCATCGTGGATGGTCACATGTTCTGCGCCCCAGACCAAGATCGATTCCTTGCCTTGGTAGTCGATTACCAAGGGGGTTGAGTAACCGTGGTCGCACTCGGTGGGGACTTGGTAGTTTCGAGCTACCTTCCAAGCCACTTCGCCGGTTTGTTTGTCGAAGGCCGCTAGCCACGATTCGCCTTGATGCATCCGAGCCATGATGACATGCTTGCGCGTCAGAACCGGCGAAGTGCCATGATCCCAGAACAGGGTGTCCTTGCCATAGGACTTGACCAAGTTGGTCTTCCAAAGCACCGTTCCGTCCAACCCCAGGGCAGCGAAGGTGCCGCTTTTGAAATAGACGAATAGCGATTTTCCGTCGGTTACAGGCGAGGCGTTGCAACCCGATCCATTGCGGTGCTTGCCCGCATCCTCTTGTTCAAAAAGGGTCCGCCACTGATGCTTTCCGTCCTGAGCGATGCACAGGACCGAATCGACTCCATTCTCGGGTGCAGTCAGATAGATTTTCCCGCCAAAATGGATTGGAGTCGAGCAGCCTTTGCCGGGTAAGGGTGCAGACCATCGGAGTTGGTCCTTGGTCACTGCATCGGGGAAGTTGGTGTTTGCGACAGCGCCGACGGCTCCGTAATCGTTGGGACCACGCCAAGAGGTCCAGTCGCTTGGATCTTCGGCCTGAGCAGGAGCCAGGAAAGCCGAGCCGAGGCAAAGCGCCGGGGCGCAGGTCCAGGGATGCAGAAGTTTGAGCAAAGATCGTTTCATGGGATCATCGATGTCCGGAAAGGGGTTGCGGAAACGTCCGACGGGGGACCCATTCTACCGTCATGCTTGGCCGCGTGCGAGCAGTTCCTGAGGGCCAGTGGCGGATCCACGAATGGCGTTGAATTCGTGTTAGCGGTAGTGCGCAAGCACTCCGGTGGGTTGTTTAATGCTTGCGATTTTTGCGATGGAGCGTCACCGGACGGCTTGCGCCGTTCCGCTAAAAACTTGGCCATTTCGTTAAGCGTCTGCCAATAGACCTTCGACCAGCGACTTGACCTTCGAGCCGATCAGATCGCGTACGGCTCGAAAT